>JAUMWC010000004.1 GCA_030529855.1 Gemella sp. | reverse complement strand
GAGTAAGTACGTGAGCATCATAAGCAGGTAATCCTAATTCTTCTTGATATCTCTTCTGTCTTGCGTCTGGAAGCTCTGGAATTGTTGCTCTTACTTCTTCCATCCACTCATCAGAAATAATCATAGGTACTATGTCTGGTTCTGGGAAGTATCTATAATCATCAGATCCTTCTTTAACACGCATTAATTTTGTAGTTCCTGTTGTTTCATCAAAACGACGAGTCTCTTGTTTAATTTCCCCACCAGATAAAATAACTTGCTCTTGACGTTTTTCTTCAAACTCCAATCCTTTTTTTACAAAAGTAAATGAGTTTAAATTTTTAAGCTCTGTCTTTGTTCCAAATTTATCTTGACCATATGGGCGAATAGAGATATTAGCATCACAACGCATTGACCCTTCTTCCATCTTAACGTCAGATACTTCGATATATTGAATAATCGAACGAAGTTTTTCTAAATATGCGTACGCTTCTTCTGGAGTACGAATATCAGGTTCAGAAACTATCTCGATTAGTGGTGTTCCTTGTCTGTTTAAGTCTACTAATGAATATCCATTTTTGTGAGTTAGTTTCCCTGCATCTTCCTCAAGGTGAGCACGAGTTATACCTATTCTTTTTGTTTCACCATTTACTTCTATATCAATCCAACCATTTTCTCCAATCGGTTGATCAAATTGTGAAATTTGGTAAGCCTTCGGATTATCTGGATAGAAATAATTTTTTCTATCAAATTTTGATTCTTTAGCCACAGTCATATTAAGAGCCATAGCTGCTTTCATTCCCCATTCAACAGCACGCTTATTCACTACCGGCAATACTCCAGGATATCCTAGATCGATTACACTTGTATTTGTGTTTGGTTCAGCCCCAAAATGTGCTGGAGAAGATGAGAAAATTTTTGAATCTGTTTTTAATTCTACGTGGACTTCCAGTCCTATTACTGTTTCAAAATGCATTTTTTTCTCCTAATATTAAAGTTCTATTTTCTTATCGTGTAAGTTATAGTGTTGCTCAAAGTTATAAGCCACATCATAGATTGTAGATTCAGCAAATGGTTTACCAATTATTTGCATACCGATTGGACGTTTACCTTGGAATCCACATGGGATACTTATCGCTGGTAGCCCCGCCATGTTTACTGGCGTTGTTAAAATATCGTTAGCGAACATCGTTACTGGATCAGAAATTTCTTCTCCTATATTGAATGCTACTGTTGGAGCTGTTGGTCCAATAATTACATCATAGTTTTCAAATACTTTATCAAAATCATTCTTGATTAGTGTTCGTACTTTTTGAGCTTTTTTGTAGTAAGCATCATAGTATCCTGATGAAAGAACATAAGTTCCTAACATTATTCGACGCTTAACTTCTGCTCCAAATCCTTCTCCACGAGTCTTTTTGTAAATTTCTTCTAGATTTGTTGCATTCTCACTTCTATATCCATATCTGATTCCGTCAAAACGTGAAAGGTTTGAACTAGCCTCTGCTGATGCAATAATGTAGTATGCTTCTATTGTGTTTGCAGTATTCGGCAATGACACCTCTTCTACTATTGCACCTTGTGATTCTAGATATTTTACAGCTTCTAAAACAGATACTTTAACTTCTTCGTCAATACCTTCTCCAAAGTATTCTTTTGGAAGAGCTACACGTAATCCTTTTACATCACCTGTAATAATTTCACTAAATTTAGGAACATCTATTGGTGCCGATGTCATATCATTTTCATCTAATCCTGATATTACTTCTAGTACTCTTGCATTATCTTTTACCGTTCTAGTCATTGGTCCGATTTGATCTAAAGATGAAGCATATGCTACAAGACCAAATCTTGAAACTCTACCGTATGTAGGCTTAAGACCCACTACTCCACAGTATGATGCTGGTTGTCTTACAGAACCACCTGTATCACTTCCTAGAGAAAATGGGACTTGTCCTGCTGCGATAGCTGTTGCAGACCCTCCTGAAGATCCTCCAGGTACAGCATCCAAATCATGTGGATTTCTAGTTAATTTGTAGTAAGAAGTTTCTGTAGAACCTCCCATAGCAAACTCATCCATATTCAATTTACCAACAATAATTGGATTTTCTTTATGTAATTTTGTCATTACTGTCGCATCATAAATAGGATTAAATCCTTCTAAGATTTTTGAAGCACAAGTTGTATCTATATTCTTAGTTACAATATTATCTTTTATTCCCATTGGAATTCCGAAAAGTTTTCCTGAGATATCACCTTGCTCTTGTTTTAAATCTAATTCTTTCGCTTTTTCTAAAGCTATTTCTTCTGTTGTAGAAATAAAAGAACCCACTTTGTTATCTGTTGCTTTAATTCTTTCAAAAGAAGCTGCAGCAAGTTCTGATGGCTTTATTTCTTTATTTTTTAATTTCGATTCTAAACTTTCAATCGATTCATACATTAAAGTCATTAAAATTCTCCTTTATAATTATTCAAGAATTGTAGGCACTTTGAATTGCCCTGCCTCTTTTTCATAAGCATTTTTTAATACTTCTTCTTTATCTAATCCTTCTTTAGCAACATCTTCCCTAAATACATTTACCAAATCTAAAACGTGGTATGTTGGTTCTACATCAGTAGTATCTACTGATGATAAATTTTCTACTAGTGTTACAATTTTTTCTAATTGTCCAGTGTATACCTCAACCTCTTCTTCTTTGATTTCTAGACGAGAAAGGTGTGCAATATGCTCAACTTGTTCTTTTGTTATTTTTGACATATTATCCTCCAAGATAAAAATTCATTCTTAAATAATATCATATTTATAGGATTTTATCAATGTATTATATTTCACACATAAAAAATCACCCTATTATAACTAATTATAATAGAGCAATCTTTTGCAATATTCTATTTAGTGAAATCTAAAACTTTTCGACCTTGAATTAACCCTTTTTCCATTTCATCAAAAACTTGTGGAGCTGCTTCAACAGGCACTGTCTCAACAACAGGAACAACTAATCCTTGAGCTCCAAAGGCAAATGCTTCTTCCAAATCTTTTCTAGTTCCTACAAGTGAACCTACTACACGAATTCCATCTAAAACAGTCTTAACTATAGACAACTCCATATATTCTGAAGGTAATCCAACCGCTACTACTGTACCACCTGCTCTTACACTATCCATCGCTTGATTAAATGCCACCTTAGATACTGCGGTTACTACAACCCCATGGCACCCTCCTGTTTGCTCTTGGATATATGCTGCTACATCTGTGATTTCTTTTCCATTTACTATTATATCAGCACCAGATTCTTTTGCTAAATCTAACTTGTCTTGATTTATATCGATAGCAACAACATGCGCATTGAATACTTTTTTCGCATACTGAACAGCCAGGTTCCCTAATCCACCTGCTCCATAAACAGCAATCCACTGACCTGGAGCTGCTCCAGCCTCTTTAATAGCTTTATACGTTGTAACTCCAGCACATGTAATAGAAGATGCTTGGGCTGGATTTAGTCCCTCAGGGACTTTCACTGCATAATCTGCTGTAACCACAGCATACTCGCTCATCCCTCCATCTACTGAATAACCAGCATTTTTAGCCGAACGACATAACGTTTCTCTTCCAGTCGTACAGTACTCACAATGACCACATCCTTCAAAGAACCATGCAATAGAAACTCTATCTCCTAGTTTTAAAGACGTAACTCCTGCACCTAGTTCTTCTACTATTCCTATACCTTCATGCCCTAAAATCCTACCTGGTACATGTCCGAAATCTCCATGAGCTACATGTAAGTCTGTGTGACAAACTCCACAATATTCAACTTTAACTAGAGCCTCTCCATACCCAACTTTTGGTAGAGCATGTTCTACGACTTCTACTCCTGTACTAGACTCATTAACAACAACAGCTTTCATAAATATGTCCTCCCAAATTTGTTTATATCCTATAATTTTATTATACAACAAAAATAAATAAAGTCAATAGTGACATATAACAGTTTTGAAGTTTTATATACTTTTATTAGTTATCTCTTACATCTCAGAACATCATTTCCATTTAGTTGGAATACTTATTTAAATTCATTAGTATCTCCCTGTATTCTAACTTTATTTATTATACATTATTCCATAAATATTCCTCTAAATTAAATTTAAATTTCTTTCTCTATCTATAGTTGTTTCATCTCCATGCCCTGAATATACTATCTTTTGTCCATCTAATTTAAACAAAACATTGTGTAGAGAATTTTTTAATTTTTTTAAATCTGAGCCCGGTAAATCATACCTACCATAACCACTTCTAAAAAGTGCATCTCCTACTACAACAAAATCTCCAAAATCAAAAGATACACCACCTGGCGAATGCCCTGGAGTTGGTAAAACTTTGAAATTAATTCCTGCTAACTCATACTCTTTATAATTTTCAAATTCAAATTCGGCTGGACTTGTTTTCACTTCAAAAGACAAACCAAAACCTAGAGATAAATTCAATTCTGGCGATGTTAGCCACTTTGTTTCCTTCGGTGATATATACACAGGAACTTTAAAATATTTTCTAGCCTCATCTAAACTTACTATATGGTCAAAATGTGCATGTGTTAAGATTATTGCCTCTACTTTTAAAAATAATGATTCAACCTTATTTTTAATTTTTGGAAATCCTGCTCCTGGATCTACAATTATTGCTCTTCCTTCTTTGTGAATAATATAACAATTTTCATCTATCATATCCATTACTAATTTTTCTACGTGTATTTGTGTCATATTTCAAAACCTCCTACTGATCTAATTAAATTATAACATAATAAAAAATAGAGTAGAACTATCTACTCTATTTAAACTTAAATTATTAATCTCTTCTTTGCATCGATAATAATATCATCACAAATCTAATTAATTCCATTAATGCCACCGCTGCTGCCGCCACATAAGTAAGAGCTGCTGCCGTAAGCACCTTTTTACAGTGTCTTCTTTCTTGATCATTAACAATACCTAATTCAACAACTTGCTCTAATGCTCTTTTTGATGCATCAAACTCCACCGGTAATGTCACTACTTGAAATAAAACTGCAAATAGCATAAAGAAAACCCCAATCCACGCTATAGTAATCCCAATAGATCCTAATGTTGATATCATATAAGTAAGACCCATACCAACCATGATTAGAATCATAGATAAATTTCCACCCAAATTAGCAAGTGGAACTAGAGAATGACGCCATCTCATAGGTTTATAATCAGCAACCTTGTCTTGAATAACATGACCTATCTCATGTGCTGCTATCGCTACAGAGGCAACTGTTGGTTGTGAATAGACTATCGGAGATAATACCACCACATTCTCGGTTGGGTTATAATGATCAGATAACTCCACTTCTCCTCTTACAACTCTTACATCTGTAATACCATTCGCTTTTAATATTATCTCAGCCACTTCTTTTCCAGTTAACCCTGATAATGTTTTTACTTGTTTATATCTATTATATGCACTTTTTACTTTCCATTGTGCTAATAGTGGAATCAACATTAATAAAGCAAAATAAAATAATGTTGAACCTGACATACCATATCCCATTCCATACATTCCTGGCATATTAGTACCTCCCTTTTTGATTTTAAGAAATTATATCACATTTATGAAACGATTACTAATTTTATTCTTCAGAATATTTTAATTTTTTAGCAAGTCTTTCTCTCACTGACTTATCTAATTCTTTTTTACGCAATCTGATAGATTCTGGAGTAACTTCTAGGTATTCATCATCATTTAAATACTCTAAACTTTCTTCAAGAGTCATTATCTTAGCTTTTTTAAGTGATACTGTTTGATCTTTAGTAGATGAACGTACGTTTGTTTGAGCCTTAGCTTTAGTGATATTAACTGTTAAGTCATTCTCTCGACTGTTTTCCCCAACGATCATACCACCATAAACATCTGTTCCTGGTTCAACAAATACAATACCTCTATCCTCTAAACTTGAGATTGAGTAGGCTGTTGCTTGACCAGTTTCTTGAGCAACAAGAACTCCGTTACGACGTCCACCAACACGTCCTTTTTGCATTGGTTGGTAAGAATCGAATGTGTGGTTTAGAATTCCGTATCCTTTAGTCATAGACATAAACTCTGTTCTATATCCTATAAGTCCACGAGCTGGCACATTAAAAATTAATCTTGTTTGACCATTCCCATCAGCCTGCATGTCAACCATGTCACCTTTTCTTTGTCCGATTGACTCAATTACAGCACCTACTGATTCATCTGGAGTATCAATTTGTACTCTTTCTACTGGTTCACAATCTACACCATCAATGTTTCTAATAATAACCTCTGGTTTAGATACTTGAAGCTCAAATCCTTCACGACGCATATTTTCGATAAGAACAGATAAATGTAGTTCTCCACGTCCACTTACTACCCATGAATCACTTCCTGATTGTTCAACTCTTAAAGAAACATCTGTTTCTAATTGTTGCATTAATCTATCATCGATTTTACTTGCTGTAACCCATTTACCTTCTTTTCCTGCGAATGGCGAGTTATTAACAACGAAAGTCATTTGAAGTGTAGGTTCATCAATATGTAATACTGGTAGTGCTTCTTGGTGATCTGTTGGACAAACTGTTTCCCCAACGTTGATATCATCCATACCACTTACTGCTACTATATCTCCAGCTTTAGCTTCTTGAATTTCTTCACGCTTAAGTCCAAAGTAACCAAATATTTTTGTAACTCTGAAGTTTTTAGTAGATCCATCTAACTTAATAAGAGTTACTGAATCTCCAACCTTCATACTTCCTCTGAATACACGTCCAATTCCGATACGCCCTACATAATCACTGTAATCTAATAATGCTGTTTGGAACTGAAGTGGTTCATCAGTATTATCAACTGGTGCGGGTACATAATCTAAAATTGTGTCATATAAACACTTCATGTTTTCATCTTGGTTAGCTGGGTTACTGTCTAATGATGCAGTTCCATTAATTGCAGATGCATAAACTACTGGGAATTCTAATTGATCTTCATCAGCACCTAACTCGATAAATAAATCAATAACTTCATCTACAACTTCTTCTGGTCTTGCAGAATCTTTATCAATCTTGTTTACAACTACTATTGGTTTTAAGTGTTGCTCTAAAGCTTTTTTTAGTACGAAACGTGTTTGAGGCATTGTTCCTTCATAAGCATCTACTACTAAAAGAACACCATCAACCATTTTCATGATACGTTCTACTTCCCCACCGAAATCGGCGTGACCTGGTGTATCAAGAATGTTAATTCTCTTTCCTGCATAGTCAATCGCTGTGTTTTTCGCTAAGATTGTTATTCCACGCTCTCTCTCTAAATCGTTTGAGTCCATAGCTCTTTCTTCTACGTGCTCATTTGAACGGAATATTCCTGATTGTTTTAATAATTCATCAACCAAAGTAGTTTTACCATGGTCAACGTGGGCAATAATTGCTATATTTCTAATATCTTCTCTTAATTTTACAGACATTAATCTTCTCCTTAAATAAATCTAACTTATAAATATTATCACACTAACCTCTTAAAGTAAATTAAAAAGTTAATACTATTCGCTTTCTTACAACTTTTTAATATCTTTGATTATTTTTTAAAACCCTATTTATTTCTCTGTTAGCTTCTTTTTCTTTCAAGCTATTTCTCTTATCATAGTTTTTCTTACCTTTAGCAAGTCCAATTAAAAGTTTTGCATAACCATTTTTTATGTATAACTTTAGTGGAATAATACTTATTCCTGCTCCCGCTTGAGATTCTCCTAAACTAGCTATTTGTTTTTTCTTTAGTAATAATTTTCTAACTCTTAGTGGGTCGTGGTTAAATCTATTACCTTCTTCAAAGTGAGATATATGTATATTGTAGGCGAAGACTTCTCCTTTTCTAACAGAACAATAAGAATCTTTTAGGTTTATTCTTCCGCGTCTGATAGATTTTATTTCAGTTCCAGTAAGAACAATACCCGCTTCTATAGTTTCTTCTATAAAGTAATCATGGTTTGCCTTTTTATTATTGGCGATTATTTTTACTTCTGACATACTTACCTCCTTTTTCTCTTAAAGATTTTCTTTTTGTTATCTTTATATTTTCTTTTTTGTTTTGATTTAGTTTTGTTGTTATCAGGTCTGCTGGTAGTTTCTTTGTGAGATACTATTTTAAAATCTATAGCTTGATTTTCTAAATCAACATTATCTACCTTTATTCTAACCTTATCACCAATTCTATAAATTTTCTTTTTTCTTCTTCCTACTAGGATTAGATTTTTCTCATCAAATTCATAGTAGTCATCAAGCATATTTTTTATATGACATAGACCTTCTATTGTATTAGGCAAACTGATAAAAACTCCGAACCTTGTTACAGATGAAATCATTCCTTCAAATTCTTGATTTTCTCGTTCAAGCATATATTCACATTTCTTAATTTGCTCTACTTCTCTCTCACAATCAACAGCTCTTTTTTCACATAGTGACGACTGTTCTGCTAAATCTGGTAAAATTTCATCAAAGTGTTCTTTATTTTCTGGACTTATATCTCCATTAAAAATATATGATCTAATCATTCTATGAACAAGTAAATCAGGATACCTTCTTATAGGAGAAGTAAAGTGCGTGTAGTATTTTGATGCTAAAGCGAAATGCCCTAATGACATAGATGAATATCTAGCTTGATTCATAGTTCTAAGTAGAACTGTTGATAACATACTTTCAGCCGGGCTATCCTTAAATTTTTCTAACATATTAGCTAAAGTGTATGCTTCTATGTTTTCTAAATTCGCTTTTACTCTATATCCTAGACTTGCTGACAAATCAAAAAATTGTCTAAGTTTTTCCATTTTTGGTTCTTCGTGAACACGATAGATAAAAGGTGTTTCTACCCAGTAAAAATGTTCTGCAATAACTTCATTAGCACTAAGCATAAAATCTTCTATTAATTTTTCTGCTTTTCCTCTTTCACGTAATATGATGTCTTTCACTTCTGAATTTTCATCAACTATTATCTTAGCTTCTGATTTATCAAAATCAATAGCCCCTCTTCTCTCCCTATTTTCTCTTATTTTTAAAGATAATTCTAGAGCTTGATTTAGCATTTTTAGATATTCTTTATGTTCTCGACAAACTATCTCATTGTCTTCAAAAACAGCATTTACTTTACTATAAGTAAGTCTTCCTTTAGAATTTATCACAGCTGGATAAATATCATAAGAGTTTACTAGTCCCGCTTCATTGAATTCCATTTCACAACAAATAGTATATCTGTCTACATGAGGATTTAACGAACATATATTGTTAGATAATTTTCTTGGTAACATAGGCACTACCCTATCCACCAAGTAAACACTACACCCTCTATTTTGTGCTTCTTTATCTAGTTCACTTCCCTCTGTAACATAAGCAGACACATCCGCAATGAATACTTTTAATCTATACCCCTTTTTTGTTTTTACAACAGAAATTGCATCATCTAAATCTTTAGAATCATCTCCGTCAATAGTAACAACTAGTTCATCACGGCAATCTCTATAAGGGCTCTTCATTATCACTTCTTCACTTATACTCTCTAATTCATCTTCAACACCTGACGGAAATTCTGTAGGTATATTATGTTTATAAATAGTTGATAAAATATCAATTCCCGGATCATCTTTATGACCTATACTTCTTGTTATAATTCCTTTATGATCATCAAAACTCGTTTTTGCATACTCTGTTATCTCTACAACAACTTTTTGGCCATCTACTAAGTCGGCAATCGTTTCTTTTTCTATTTTTATATACTTATCTATATTTTTATCGTCACTTTTTACATAAGAAAATCTTTTTGCTTTAATCAGGGTTCCGACTGTATATTTATTATTTCTTTCAACGACATCTACAACGCTTCCCTCTAAATTTTTTTCTCCTTGATAAAAATCATCAACTCGAACCTTTACTCTGTCCCCAGTCATCGAACTTTTTGTATAACCTTTAGGAATGTAAATTTCAGATTCTATATCTTGGCAGTAAACAAAAGCAAATCCTGCCGTGTTTACCTTAATTACCCCTTCGAAAAACATTTCTTCGTCTAGATATAAAAATTTTTCATTTTTCAGTTGCACCACTAATCTATTTTTTATTAACTTTTCTATATTTTTTATCAGTTCTACAAAATCTCTTGAATCTTCTATATTCAATTCTTCTTTTATTTCATCCATTGATAGAACTGTTCTTTTTTCAAATAATCCTATTATTTTTTCCATTATTACTCCTTTCTTATTTAATATATAATAAAACCCAAAATGCTTTACTCATTTTGGGTTTACTCTTTATTCTAAATATTAAACCAAGTAAGTCCCAGTAGAGATAAAAAGAAAACTATTCCTAAAATTATAGTAATTCTTTGTAATAATAACTCTGCTCCTCTTACTTTTTGCTTTCCAAATAATTCCTCTGCTCCACCTGTAAGACCTGATAATCCTCCAGATTTACTTTCTTGTAGTAATACTACTATTATTATTAAAATACTACTTACAATAGTTGAAGCCATTAAAAAAGTATGCATACTTTTCCTCCTAATTATTAATACACATTGTATTATATTAACATACTATATGTTAATATGCAATTAAATTAATTTTGTAAATATGATTCTTCCAGATGAAGTTTGCAAAACACTCTTAACTTCTACTTTGACATTTTTCCCAACATATTCTTTACCATTTTCAACAACAATCATAGTTCCATCTTCACTATAAGCAACACCCTGATTATTCTCTTTCCCCTCTCTTTGAACATGAACTTCAATTTTTTCTCCAGAAGTCAAAATAGGTTTAACTGCATTGGACAAGTCATTAACATTAAGAACTTTTATATTCTGTAACGTCGCTAATTTATTTAAATTATAATCTGTAGTTATTATAGCAGATGATTTTTTCAATGCGTATTCTATCAATAAATCATCTACAGCACTAAAATCTTTGTATTTGAATTTATTATCTATTATTAATTCTACATATTCACTCTTTTTAAGTTCTTCAACACATTCCAATCCAAGTCTTCCTTTAGTTCTTTTAGCTGGGTCTTCTGAATCTGCTATCAATTGCAACTCTTTTAAGACAAACTCTGGAACTATAACTTGACCTTCCAAAAATCCAGTCTTAACTATATCTCCTATCCTAGAATCTATCAAAGCGCTAGAGTCTAGTAATTTAGATTTTATTATATTTTTCTTAATTTTTTTTAACTCAGAATCTGTCTTTAAACCTGCTAATTTATTTGAAAAAATATTTAAAGTTTCATTTCCTCTTCTATAACCGATAACAAAACCTAAATACCCAAAAACAATATAAAATAAAGCTGATATTATTGATGACAGCCATTCTACTGAAACTATTGAAGCTGTAGCAAAAGTTAATAGTGTTGCTACTAATAAACCTAAAATTAACCCTATCGATGTAGATATAACTTTGAATATTGGTATTCTACTTAACTTCTCCTCAACTCTATGTATTCCATTTATAAATTTACCAGATAATAACGATGCTAACACAATAAACAATAAAGATATAAAGACAATTATTATTATTCTTAATATAGTAGGATTTACTAATTCAGAAAAAATATTATTAATTATAAGATAATTTGCTAATATTGTACCCATAGTTATACCTGTTAATCCAGAAATTACTACAAAAATTTTCTTTAACATTAATCTAACTCCTCTCATAAAATATTAATATAAGAGTTATTATATCACAGATGGTATAAGTTTTGTATTACAATATTATAGATTTATTATTACATAATAAAATGACCATAATTTTATATTACGGTCATTTTATTAATTATTGATTCTCAGCTATCTCTGCTAAATATTCCCATCTTTCCAATTTTTCTTCTAGTTTCTTCTTCAATTCTTCACTTTCTTTTGTTAATTTACTAATTCTCTCGAAATCAGTAGAATACTCGACCATCTTATTATCAAGTTCGGTAATTTCGTTCTCTAATTTCTCTATTTCTAAATCTATATTCTCCCATTCTTTTTTCTCGTGATAAGTAAATTTTATTTTTTCTTGTTTCTTCTCTATAACAACTTCTTTAATTGGAGTTTTTATTTTTTCTTGTTTAATATTATTCCCAGATTCAATATATTCTGAATAATTACCAATAAATTTTTCTACATTCCCTTCTCCTTTGAACACTAATAACTGATTAACTATTTTATCCAAGAAATATCTATCGTGCGACACAGTAATAACTGCCCCAGCAAAACTATTTAAATAATCTTCTAATATAGTTAGGGTTTCTGTATCTAAATCATTAGTAGGTTCATCAAGAATCAGTACATTAGGTTCTTGCATTAACAGTCTTAAAAGAAACAACCTTCTTCTTTCTCCACCTGATAATTTTGACAAAATTGTACCGTGGCTATGCATAGGAAATAAAAATCTCTCTAATAATTGTGCTGCTGAAATTCTAGAACCATCTGAAGTCTTTATAGATTCTGCTCCTTCTCTAATGTAATTAATCATACGTAAATTCATATCCATAGTATCGTTAAATTGACTGTAGTATGCTATTTTTACAGTTTGCCCTACTTTTATAATTCCTGAATCAATTTTTTCTTTTCCAGCTAATAGATTTAAGAAGGTAGATTTCCCTACACCATTAATTCCTATAACACCAATTCGTGAGTTTTTTTGAACAATTAAAGAAAAGTCCTTTAAAATAATTTTATCTTCGTATTGCTTACTTATATTCTCTATCTCAAAAACTTGTTTCCCTAGCCTCGAGCCTTCTAATTCCATATTGATAGAGTCTTCTTGTGGTCTATTCTCTAATTTTTCTTCTAATTTCTCAAATCTGTCTATTCTCGCTTGTTGTTTTGTAGTTCTTGCCTTAGCTCCACGTCTTATCCACTCTAATTCTTGCCTATACAATTGTTTATTCTTATTATATTGACTCAATTCATTAGCTTCTCTCTCTGATTTTTTTAATAAAAATGAAGAGTAGTTTCCATCATATTCATAAAGTCGTCCCTTATCTAATTCAAACGTCCTTGTTGATATATTGTCTAGGAAGTATCTATCATGAGTTATTACTAAAATACTATTAGGATATGATTTTAAATATTTTTCCAACCACTCTATAGTTTCAAAATCAAGATGGTTAGTGGGTTCATCTAATAACAATAAATCTGGTGTTTCAATAAGCACTTTCGCTAAAGAAACTCTTTTCTTTTGCCCTCCAGAAAGTTCTTTAATTTTTTTATTATAATCTCTTATTCCTAATTTCGATAAGATTGTTTTAGCGCTAGAACTTGCGTCCCATGCATTTTCTCTATCCATTATTTCCTGCAAAGACAACACTTTCTCTTGCTTATCTGAATTTTCAGGATCAAGTTCTAATTCCAAAGCTGCTAATTCATAAGACTTTAGTATTTTTATTATTTTTGCATCACTTTGGAATATAGCATCTAGAACACTAATTTCTTCATCTAAATTAATATCTTGCGATAAATATGATATAGTATAGTCATTAGGGTGACTTATATCCGCTTTGTCGAATGAATCTAAGCTAACTATACATTTTAAAAGAGAAGATTTCCCCGTTCCATTTATCCCAATCAAACCTATTCTATCTTTAGTCGCTATTGAAAAACTTATATCTGAAAATAATGTCTTCTCTCCATAAGTTTTTGTCATATTCTCTACTTTATATACTTTCATATAATACCCTTTCTTTACTAAATTAAAAAGCTAGAAAAATTCTAGCTTTCATTAGATATAGATGTGTCTACTTCTGATTTTTCCTTATAAAATAATCCATAAATATAATTCTCTGGATCAAACGTCGCTAAATCATCAATATTTTCACCTAAACCTACTAATTTTACAGCAATGTCTAATTCTTTCTTAATAGCTATCACTATTCCACCTTTAGCAGTTCCATCTAATTTTGTTAAAACAACACCCGTAACATCACTTACTTCTTTAAATGTTTTAGCTTGCAATATCCCGTTTTGTCCTGTAGTTGCATCTATTGTTAGTAATACTTCGTGTGGTCCTTCAGGAATCTCTCTTTTTATTATTCTTACAATTTTTTCTAATTCTTTCATTAAGTGATCTTTATTTTGTAACCTTCCTGCTGTATCACATAATAAAACATCATAATTCTTAGATTTAGCTGATTGAATAGCGTCAAATATAACCGAAGCTGAATCTGCACCTTCATGTGATTTTACAATATCAGCACCACTTCTATCTGCCCAAACAGCTAATTGATCTATTGCACCTGCTCGGAATGTATCTCCAGCAGCAATAAGAACTTTCTTCCCTTCTTTTTTTAGATTATGTGCTAATTTACCAATCGACGTTGTCTTCCCTACTCCATTTACCCCAACAAATAAGTAAACAGTTAAACCATTTTCATTTTTATTCAATTCTACTTTACTAGTTCCATCCATATAAATTTCAACTAGTTTAGATACAATCATCTCTTGTAATTGAGCTGGTTCCTTAAGATTTTGTTTTTGCGATTCAACTTTCAAATAATCTACTAGCTCTAAAACTGTCGAGTAAGATACATCTGATTGAATTAATAATTCTTCTAAATCTTCAAAAAATTCTTCATTAATTTCTCTATATGAAGCTATTAAATTATTAAGTGCATTAGAAAAATTATCTCTAGATTTCTTTAATCCTTTTTTAAATTTTTCTGTTACTAACTGACTTTCAACAAGCTCTTCATATTCATCTAACGATATTAGATTATCTACTAGTTTCTCTTCTTTTTTAGAAAATTTATTCTTTATTTTTTCAAAAAAATTACTCATTTATAAAATCCTCTTTCAAAATTGTATTCAAATCCAAGGATAGTATATAACTAATCCCTTTTTCTTTCATTGTTATCCCATATAATTTATCCATTTCTTCCATTGTCCCTCTTCTATGAGTTATAACTAAAAATTGATTTTCTTTAGAATATGTTTTCAGGAATTTAGCAAATCTTAATACATTTACATCATCTAAAGCTGCTTCTACCTCATCAAGAATTACAAAAGGAGCTCTTTTAATTTCTAATATGGCAAATAATAAACTCAATGCCGTTAATGCTTTTTCTCCACCAGACAGTAAAGATAACATTTGTAGGTTTTTCCCTGGTGGACTAGCCATTATATTAATCCCAGTTTCTAATATATTATCTGGATTATCTAAAGTCATCTTGGCATTTCCCCCTTTAAACAAGACCTTATATATCCTACTGAAATTTTCAGAAACAACATTAAAAGTAGTTACAAATCTTTCTTTAACTTCCGTATCTATTTCCGCTATAGTTGATTCCAATTTAGATTTAGCTTCTAGTAAATCGTCTATTTCTGCTTTATAAAATCCATATCTCTCTTCAACTTCCGCATATTCTTCCACAGCATTTAAATTAACATTTCCTAGTGAATTTATCTTCATCTTCAGTTCGTGAACACTATCCTTATAAGAAGGAATATCTACCATAGCTACATTGTTAAAAATATTTTCCGCATTTTCATATGTAATATTATAATTATTAATTAAATACGTTATTCCTTCTTCAATCTTCACTACAAATTTACTACTATTTATTTTCAGATTTTCTAAATTATTATTTAGTTCCGTTAGTTTTAAAAATTTTTCTTTTTGCTTCTCATTATACTGAGTTTCTTGTAAAAATAACCTATCTTTTTCTTGTAAAATACTACTTAATTCATTTTTTATTAAAATTAGACTTTCGTTATTCTTCTCTAATTTTCTTCTATATACTGGTAATTGATTGATAAACTTATAATTCACATCATCACCATTTAATTCAAATTGTATTTGTGATAAGCTTGCTTCGATATCACTTAATATATCAGCATTTCTTAATAACAACTCTTCTTTATATTTAGTAGTTTCATTTAATTTAGATTTTTCAATGTGCAACTCATTGATATAATCACTATGAACATTTTTTTCAAGAGCAACTTTTGTTCTTCTCTGCTGCTCTTCTTGTAATCTATCATTGACTAGACTCATTTCTTCTCTAATACTAGATAATTTTCCACTAAACGAATCTTGAGTACTACTGTAGTTTCTGATATCTGATAAAGCTCCTAACTTCATCATCTCTTGTTCTAAACTTATTTCTAATCTAGAAATAGACCCCTGTATAGTTTCTGATTTTATATCATTTTCTGTTATTATTCTGTCTAAATCAATTATTTTCTCTTTTTGTTCATCTAGTAAATTTCTTTGGCTAATATATTCCTTATCAACGGTTTCCAACTCCAACTCTAATTTTACCAATTTCTCTTCAATTTTAGTCACTTGTGTAATCAAAGTCTCTAACTCCGACTTAGTTCTTAAAAGAGAGTTTGATGATTTATAAATGGATCCCCCACTTATTGAACCACCGCTGTTTATCACTTGTCCATCTAATGTTATAACTCTGTATTTATATTTTATAATTTCTGCTATTTTATTAGCATTATATAGATTGTCACAAACTATTACTACACCTAGTAAATTAGATAAAACATTATCAAATTTTTTATCAAACTCTACTAAATTATATGCAATATCAACAAATCCATCTTGTTCTTTCAATAAAGAATACATACTTTTTTCAATATTTCTTGATTTTATACTAGAAAGCGGTAAAAATGTTGCACGACCTTTATTAATCTTTTTCAAATGATCAACACATAATCGAGCTGTGTTAGGTGTATCGACAATTATATTCTGCTGACTAGACACCAATGCTAAATCTAAGGCTACCACATACTCTGATTTTATATTTATAACATTACCTAAAACATCATAAATTCCATTAATTTTAGATTTTTGAGATAAAACTTCTTTAACTCCTACATTATAATAATTATCCGACGTATATTGATTTTCTAAAAATATTTTTTTATTGTTGGTTGAATTAAATAATTCTTTTCCTTTTGAAATTTTTTCAAATAAATATTCTCTCTTACTTTCAAGTTCCTTCTGTTTTTTTAATATTTCAGACTCAAGATTTTTAACTAATATTTTATCTTTGTCAAGAGTTTTACGTATAGACTCTAATTTTTCTAATGACTCTCGTTCAGAAATCAACAAAGATTCTATTTTGTTAATTTCTTGATTAACAACTTCTACGCCTTGCTTTTTATTATCTAATATTTGTTTATTTAAAACTAGTTCATTCTCGATTTTAGATTCTTGGTTCACTAGATCAAAGTACTTATTTTTCAACTCATCAATAAGAGTGTCTATTTCTTCTACAGTTATACCAGAGTTATCTCTTTCATTCTTTATTTTATCATTAACTGATTTTAAAGAAGTGGACAATCCCTTTAGTTCTCTCTTATATTTTTCATTTAATTCAAGAGCATCTTTCTTTTTCTTCTCTAGACTATTTCTCTCTTCTTCTAATTTTTTCTTTATTTGCGAACTATTATTCTTCTTTTCTTCGTATAAATCTATACTCGATGACAATACCCCTATCTCTTCTACTAATACTAGTTCCTTGTCTTTATACTCCGTATATAATAGGTCGTTAGATTTTATTTTTTTTCTAGTTTCTTCAATAATATTCTCTAATTCAGAAATTTCATTCTCTAAAGCTACTTTTTCAGTCTGTAATTCAGCTAACTGTAACTTTATCTCATCCACTTTATTCTGATGAGATTTTATGTTATAAACTTGAATACTGATATCTTTTTCTTTTAATTCTTCTTCATATTTTAAATACAATTCTGTCTTCTTTTTTTGTTCGAGTAAGTTACTATATCTTCCTTGAATTTCAATAAATATATCTTGCAACCTACTTATATTAGTTTGAGTCTTCTCTAATTTTAGACTACTTTCTCTTTTCTTATTTTTGTATTTTAAAATACCCGCTGCTTCTTCTATTATAATCCGTCTATCTTGTGCTTTTGAAGACAAAATACTTTCTACTCTACCTTGGGTAATAATACTATAACTTTCTTTACTAATCCCTAAATCTAAATATATATCTGTTATATCCTTTAATTTAGATTTTTTTCCATCTAATAAATACTCGCTATCTCCATTTTTATACAAACGTCTAGTAATAATATGCTCTTCACTATTCAAATCAAAACTAATACTTACTTCTGCAAAATTTTTAGATTTTTTATTCTCTGTACCCGAAAAGATAACATCTTTCATACTATTACCACGTAAATTCTTTGCGGATTGTTCACCTAAGACCCATCTAATAGCATCAATTATATTACTTTTCCCAGATCCATTAGGACCAACTATACCTATTAAGTTAGAATCTATTGTTAAAACAGATGTAGATTGAAATGATTTGAAACCATTTATTTCTATTCTTTTTAATTTCACTCTATTTTCCTCTCACAGATTTCTTTATTCTATCTAATGCCTCTTGAGCACATTTTTGTTCTGATTCTTTTTTAGTTGTCCCCTTCCCTACTCCATATAGATCATTTCCTATAAATAAATTTGTTAAAAATTCTTTAGCATGAGATGGTCCTTCTGAAGAAATCAATTTGTAAGTAATATTTCCCATTTTTTCCTTACTTACCAATTCCTGTAAAATAGTCTTATAATCTACGAATGATTGATATGTGTCATCTACAACTTCTTCAAATAAAGTTTTGTTTAAAAATATTTTTACTTCATTAATCCCTTTATCTAAATACAATGCACCTACAAAAGATTCAAATATATCCGCAAGGAGTGCTGCTCTACTTCGTCCTCCAGTCTTTTCTTCACCTTTCCCTAAAAGAATATGTTTATCAAAATCAAGCTTTTTAGTATATTTTACTAAAGTTGGTTCACAAACTATAGAGGCTCTCATCCTAGTTAAATTCCCTTCTGATAAACTAGGAAATTTCCCATATAAATACTCACTTGTTAGCAATTCAATTACTGCATCTCCTAAGAACTCTAATCTTTCGTAATGATTTTCTTTTGGAATTTCTCTATTTTCATTAATATAAGAAGAATGTGTGAATGCTATAATGTATTCTTTCTTATCTAAATTAGCACTCAATTCAAATCTCTCGTTTAAATTATTTATTAATTTTCTAATTTCTTCCATTTATATTTTCTCCTAAATTATCCTTTACAATTATATCATATTTGTAAAGATAAAACAAAAAAGCCCTAACCTATAAATATAAGTTAGAGCTCATAAAATTCATTTAAAATGGGGCGACCGAGGGGAATCGAACCCCCGAATGTCGGAACCACAATCCGATGCGTTAACCACTTCGCCACGATCGCCATAAAATAAAAATAAGATTGTATCTAAAAATGGCGGTCCCGACGGGAATCGAACCCGCGATCTTCGCCGTGACAGGGCGACGTGATAACCGCTACACCACGGGACCTAAATAAATATACAATCTTAAAAATTCAAATGGTGACCCGTACGGGATTCGAACCCGTGTTACCGCCGTGAAAGGGCGGTGTCTTAACCACTTGACCAACGGGCCAAACTTAATAATTACGGAGTAGGAGGGATTTGAACCCTCGCGCCAGTTTCCCGACCTACACCCTTAGCAGGGGCGCCTCTTCAGCCTCTTGAGTACTACTCCAACTCCACAGGCAGGACTCGAACCTGCGACCCTCTGATTAACAGTCAGATGCTACTACCAACTGAGCTACTGTGGAATATTCTCTTAAGAACAAATATTATTATATAATTGTTTCTATAATTTGTCAATACATATTTTTCTTTTTTTATATTTTTTTATTTTTTAGAACTTTCGAATAATAAATAACCATGCTCATTGCGTATACAGCTAAACCTATAATCCAAGCAATCCACAATGATTGAATTCCTATTCTAGTATTATAAAGTAAATAAAACGCTAATGGTAATCCAATTAGGTAAAATCCTAAAATTTGTGCTATACATGTAGGCAATACTTTTTTATATGCTCTAAGCACCCCTACTAAACAAGCCGAAAATGAATCCAACAAAACAAAACCTATTACAAATAACAATAAATAACTATTCATTTCTAGAAAATCTTGATCATTTCCGTATAGATTTGGTATTAAATGTCGTGTCATATATATTAATAATGCTACCATTACAGACAATAAAATCGATACGTACATTCCTATTTTTACATATTTATTTGCCAAACTATAGTTTTTAGCACCTACATGATAGGCCACTACAATTGTCAATGCACTCGATATACTCATAGGTAAAGAATACAGAAAACCAGAAAAATTCAATGCAGCTTGATGTGCAGCTATAGTTATAGTATCAAATTTCGATGTCATCAACGATAATGCTGAAAACATCATAGTCTCTAATAATGCTGCTAATGACATTGGCAATCCTAATTTGAATATTTCGGGCCACATTTTTAAATTTAACTTTTCCAATGTAAATATTTTATAAGACCTTATTTGTGGATGTTTACTTATTACGACGATTACAATTAATAGCGAAAGTATATATGTTATATTAGTTGCTAACGCTAACCCCACTCCGCCATATGCAGAAATTCCAAATTCTCCAAAAATAAAAATGTAACTTAAAAATATATTTATCGGTACATAAAATAACATTATTATCATTGATATTCTAGTTAAACCTAAACTATCGATAAATGATCTTAATGTTACATATAAAGTCATCGGAATTAAACCAAAAGATTGATACTTCAAAAATCTTTTAGTTATTTCAGAAATCTCTTCACTTATTCCTATTTTTTCTATTAAAAAATCTATCGAAATATATAAAACAGTAGATATACATAATGAAATAAATATCGCAACATATATAAATTGTCTAACTTTACTTGGAATTAAATACTCTCTAGAATCCCCCAATAATTGTGATACTATCGGGACTATTGCAACTACTAAAGTTGAAATAACAGAAAAAATTGGAGTCCAAATATTAACACCCATACTTACTCCTGCCAATTCTGTTTCACTATAATTTCCTGCCATAAAAGTCCCAATCATACTAGATGAATAAGAAATCATTTGATAAATCAATATCGGAAATAATAATTTAATAAATTGATAAATCTGTTCTCTTGTATTAAGTGAATCAAACATTAATACTTCTCCTTCAAAAAAAGTTTGGAATGAATCTTCAATTCATTCCAAACTAAATTAATAAATACAAAATAAAAATGCAACCGAGAGTTGAATAAATTTCACAACCGTTAGTTTAATCGACAGCTCAATCTTAACAAAAACTTGCACCCATAAAAACTTACTTAATGCTGCTTCATTCCTGACCTGACATGGTTCATAAGTATTATGTCGCAAGATGCCTTGATATCAACACTACGTGTCAAACTCGACATCACAATATTTACCCGAATCTCGGTATTCAGCCTTGCTAAAGCGGATTGCAAGTACAGGGCACCGCTAACTCCCCACCTAGCACTCTAATAGTATAACAAAATTATTGAATATCATCAAGTAAAAAATTTGATAAAACATCATCGGAATTAATAATTCCTCTTTTTGTTAATTTCAAAATATTATTTTCTAATACTACCTCTTCTTTTAAGATATGCTCTTCTATTACTGAACCATACACTTTTTCCAAATTAATTGAATATCTCTCATTTATTTTATTTAGGTCTATTCCCGCTAATAATTGTAAACCTAAATAAAACTCTTCTTCTAAAGAATCGATATTGGATAGTTTAGAAATATCTTTAATAGCCGAACCAAATTCCTCTATTTTTTTAATATACGTCACTATATCTTCATGATTTGAATATCTTTCACCATTTATAAAACCATGAGCCCCTGCTCCAAGAGCATAATATTCTTTTCTTCTCCAATAATTTGAGTTATGAATATTTTTATATCCTTTTTTTGCGAAATTTAATAAATCATATTGTTTAAATTCCCTAGCATTCAAATTATCAATAATCTCCCCATAGATATCCTTTGGATTACCTTTACTATCATCCAAAAATTCTTCTATAGGATAACAAGATATATTACATATGTTATACGATAAAATTTTTTCAATTTCCTCTCGAATGGATTTCATTTTCATAGGTATTGGAAATATTAAGTCAGAACTTATATTAGTAATACCCGCATTATTAAGAGCGGAAATAGCTAAATGAACACAATCGTCATCATAAGGTAATCCAACTCGTTCTCTACTATCTGCACTAACAACCTGAGTAGGCATACTCACCCTATTAATTCCATACTTTTTTAAAATAGAAATTCTATCCATACTTAGATTATTTGGTTTAGCTTCAATAGTATATTCTTGTAATAAATTAACATTTACTTTTTTAGCTATTGCTGATAATAATTTTTCAAGATGGACATCTGAAAGTGAATTAGGATTTCCACCACCGATATAAATCGTCACGATACTACCTACGATATTTAAATTATCAATTTCTTTAACTAAACAGCTGATATATTTGTTTACATATTTAAAATTATGAACCTTTTCGGCTTCATAATTGCAATAAGGACACTTATAATCACAAAGAGGAATATGTACATATATTCCTCTTCGTTCACCACTACTATTCTTCATCCATTTTTAATACAGCCATGAATGCATCTTGAGGAACTTCTACACTTCCTACTGCTTTCATACGCTCTTTACCTTTTTTCTGGTTTTCTAAAAGTTTTTTCTTCCTAGAAATATCTCCACCGTAACATTTTGCAATTACATTTTTACGAACAGCTTTAATTGTTTCACGAGATACAATCTTATTACCGATTGCAGCTTGAACAGGTATTTCAAATTGTTGCCTAGGTATTAACTTTTTAAGTTTTTCTACTATGGCCTTACCTCTGTGGTAAGCAAAATCTCTATGTACAATGAAACTTAATGCATCGACTTGATCACCATTTAATAAGATATCCATCTTAACAAGATTACTAGCTTGATATCCTGTCATTTCATAATCAAATGAAGCATACCCTTTTGTATTTGATTTCAATTGATCAAAGAAGTCGAATACTATTTCAGAAAGTGGCATATCATAAGTTATGTTAACACGTGATGAGTCTATATAATCCATATTAATGAAAATACCACGTTTTTTCTGACATAATTCCATTACTGAACCTACATAATCGTTAGGTACCATTACACTTGCTTTTACATACGGTTCTTTTATTTGACTTATTTTTTGTGGGTCTGGCATTTCTGATGGATTCGAAACATCCACGCTAGATCCATCAGTTAACTCTACTTCATAAACAACCGACGGAGCAGTTGCAATAATATCGATATTAAATTCACGCTCAATACGTTCTTGAATAATTTCCATATGTAACATACCTAAGAATCCACATCTAAATCCAAATCCTAATGCTTGTGATGTCTCAGCTTCAAATTGTAAAGCTGAATCATTTATCTCTAATTTTTCTAACGCTTCTCTTAAATCGTTATATTTAGCTGAATCTATTGGATATAAACCACAGTATACCATAGGATTCAATTTACGATACCCTGGTAATGCTTCTTGAGCTGGATTACTTGCTGAAGTAATGGTATCCCCCACTCTAGTTTCACTAACATTTTTAATAGAGGCACAAATGTAACCTACATCACCTACTGTTAGTTCATCTACTGATTTTTCTTTTGGTGTATGAATTCCAACTTCAGTAACATCAAAGACACTTCCAGTTGACATCATCTTAATTTTATCTCCAACTTTTACGCTACCATTTTTGATTCTTACTGAAACAATAACACCTCTATAAGGGTCATATACAGAGTCAAAAATTAAAGCTTGAAGTGGATCATTAGCATCACCTGCTGGAGCTGGTATATATTCAACAATTTGTTCTAAAATTTCTTCAATTCCTATACCAGCTTTCGCTGAAGCTAATACTATATCATCAGTAGGTAAACCAATAACATCTTCTATCTCTGCTTTAACCTTCTCAGGATCAGCAGCAGGTAAATCTATCTTATTGATAATAGGAATAATCTCTAGATTATTATCTAAAGCTAAATAAACATTTGCTAGAGTTTGAGCTTCTATCCCTTGCGCAGCATCTACTACTAATATAGCTCCTTCACAAGCAGCTAATGAACGTGATACTTCATAAGTAAAGTCTACGTGTCCCGGTGTGTCTATCAAATGGAAAATATATTCCTCACCATCTTTAGCTGTATATTTCAATTGTACAGCATTTAATTTAATTGTTATCCCACGTTCTCTCTCAATATCCATAGAATCTAGAAGTTGTGCTTTCATTTCTCTTGATTCGATAGCCTTTGTTTTTTCTAAAATTCTGTCTGCTAAAGTTGATTTTCCGTGGTCTATGTGGGCAATTATAGAAAAGTTTCTTATTTTCTTTTGCCTTTCATTTCTTTTATCCATATTTTTATTCCTCTAAAATTCTATTTGTGATAGATAATCTTTTATATCATCATAAGAAAACCCATCTCTCATTAATTTTTCAATTATTTTTTGTTTTAGTTTATATTTATCATCATATTTTCTTGATAACTTAGAATATGCTTTCTCATAATATTTAACTATTATAAGTTTATCTGTTTCTTCTGAGTTATGCTCACTTAAAAATTGAGTAAACACAGATTTAATTATATCAAAAGAATATCCATTTGTATAAAGTTTAGTAGTTATTTTTTGAATTTTTTTATTTTCTGGCAACGAAGATTTATTAAATTCCTTAGAAATTAATCTATATACATTATCATTGACTTGTTTACTTATGCATATGTCGATTATGGCTTTTTCTATATAGTCATCTTGGATTTTCTTTTCTTTTAACTGCTTCCTAATATACTCAGGACCTTTTAACTTTGATAAAAATCTATCTCTAGTATATGTTTGAGCATAATTAAAATCATCAATGTATTTATGTTTTCTTAATTTTTTTATAGCGAACACAATATTTTCTTCTAGGTATTCTTTTTTTAATAAGTATTCCCCAATTTCATATTCACTTTTCATTCCATAACTAAGATAATTTAAAGCTGTAGTAAAAGCAGATTCATTTTTGTCGTACACCTGCACATCTATTAATTCTTGTTCAGTAACTTCTTTATTCTTAAAAAAATTGTATTTAATCAATGTATCTTCATGTAAATAAAATTCATCTTTATTTTCTAAAGTCACTTTATATAATTTTTTCAGTTTTGTAATACTACTTATTTTCATCAAAAATACTACCTAAAAATTCATTAATATCTTCTTCTATTTTAGAATACTCTGTTTCTTCTAAATTATACCAATGTTTATCTACCAACTTATTTCTAAACCAAGTTAATTGTCTCTTAGCATATCTTCTAGAATTTTGAGCGATATCTTCTGCTAATTTTTCTTGAGATATTTGCCCATCTAAATAATTTAACACTTCTTTATATCCGATAGAAGACATTGCTTGAAGTTCTCGCCCATACTCATTAGCTATTTCTCTAACTTCTTCAACAAGCCCTTCCTTTAACATGATATCTACTCTTTTATTTATTCTATCATACAAAATTTCTCTAGGTCTATCTAAAACAATAACATGTGGATGGTATTTACAAAAAACATTAGAACCTGTCTTATTGTTTTCCGTAGATTCTCCCGATGATATAACGTTATTATAAGCATTCATAACTCTTCTTTCATTATGCTTATCAAGAGCCGCATAGGTATCTGGAAAATTACTTTCTAAATATGCTAGCATTTCCTCTAAACTAATGTTTTTCACATTTTCTTCGCGTTCTACAAATCTATAATCATATATAACTGCATTCATATAATATCCACTTCCGCCAATCAATATAGGTAATTTTCCTCTACTGTGGATATCTTCAATTTTTTCTCGTGCTACTTTCTGAAAATCATAAACAGAAAAATCTTGAGTTGGCTCTAATACATCAATCAAGTGATGCACTACTCCTTCCATTTCCTCTTCTTTAATTTTTGCAGAACCTATATCAAATTTCTTATATATTTGAACACTATCTATAGATATAATCTCTGCATTGTATTTATTTGCTAACTGGATACTCAAAGCTGTTTTACCAACAGCAGTTGCTCCTACAATTGAAATTATCGGTATTTTCATATCTCTACCTTCTTTTCTAAAATCACACTATTCTCTTAAACATCTTCTCTAAATCTGTTTTAGTTAATTTACTTATTATTGGACGTCCGTGTGGACAGGTAAAAGGATTTTCACACGAATATAAATCTTCTACTACTTTTCTCATCTCTTCAATATTTAAAACTTGATTAGCTTTTATAGAAGCTTTACAACTAGCCATTGCAATAGCATCATGCCTTAATTCTTTAAAAGTAATTGATTTATTCTTTGTAATTTTCTCAATTATCTCTCTTATTGTACCCTCTATATCCTCTTCAATCCAAACAGGATAATATCGTAACACATAAGAATTATTACCAAATTCTTGTAAATCAATTTGCAATTCCGCTAATTGCTCTAATATATTATTAATATTTCCCATCTCTTCAGTAGAAAAATTAAAAACTAAAGGAATCAATAATTGCTTAGCGCCATATCTATGTTCTGAAAATAACTTTTGAAACCTCTCGAAATTATATCTCTCCTGGGCTGCATGTTGGTCGATAAGATATAATTCATCTCCAGTCTCTCCTAAAATATAAGTTTTAAAAATTTGTGTTAAAACATTAATTTGGGGCAATCTTTTTTCAGAAACTTCCTCTATCTCTTCAAATGTCTCTCTAACTTTTATTTCGTTACTCTCTGGAATTTCAACTGTATTGAATTCTTCATCTTCTATCTCTACAAAATAATTAAAATTAGACACTTCTTCTTTAATAGAACTAGTTCTATTAATAATATTATTTCCTTTTCTAGTATCTAATTCAGAATAACTATCCGTATGAGAAGACTTTTTATCAATCTTATAACTATTATCCAGACTTTCTGTAAAATCAAGCTGTACTGATTCTTTTTCTTTTTTTCTAATAACATTATTTATTCCGTCAGGAATATATGTATTATTAGACAATCTCTCCTTTATCCCTAGTTTTATGATTTCTATTAATTCATTTTCTTTCGAAAGCCTTACCTCTTGCTTAGTAGGATGTACATTGACATCTAATAAAACTGGGTTCATCTCTATATTCAAAATTGCTATAGGATATCTATTCTTCATCAACAATGTTCCATAAGCATCTATTACCGCATTTTGTATAGCATAATTTTTTATATATCTACCATTTATAAAAATATTTATGTACGACTTATTAGACCTAGTTTCTTCAGGTTTTGATATATAGACTGACAATTTATAATCATCATTCTCTTTAGTGAATTCAAGCATATTTTTAGCTATAGAAAAATTATAAACTTTAGAAATCAACTTTCTAACATCACCGTCTCCATAAGTTTTAAGCATTACTTTATCATCTACTACTAATTCGAAAGAAACTTTAGGATTAGATAAAGCTAATTTTTGGACTATTGTTACTATTGCTCCCTGCTCTGTATATTTATTTTTCAAATATTTCAGTCTTGCTGGAGTATTAAAAAATAAATTCTTTACAGATATATCTGTCCCCTTAATTGGAGCATAATAAGAATTAGACTTAATTTCTCCTCCACTTATCTCTAATATCTTCCCTTGTTTTTCTCCTGCACAAGACTTTATTTCTATATTAGAAACAGAAGCTATACTGGCTAAGGCTTCTCCTCTGAACCCTAAAGTTTCAATATGAAATAAATCGTAGTCAGACTTAATTTTACTAGTAGCATGTCTCATAAATGCTTTTTCTATATCATCATTTGAAATTCCACTACCATTATCAATAATTCTTATCTCTTCTATACCAAATTCTTTTATTATAATTTTTATATTATCGCTACCTGCATCCAAAGAATTTTCTAATAATTCTTTAACAACAGAAGCAGGACGTTCAACAACTTCTCCTGCTGCTATCTTATCAGCAAGTGTTGTTGATAAGATATTTATTATTCCCATAAATCTACCTCTTATTCAAATTTTCTTTCAGTTTACTTAATATATTTATAGCTTGTAACGGAGTAGTATTTAATAAATCAACATCATTTAAAATATTTTCTACTTCCTTATATTTTTCTGTATCGTCATCTAAATCAAATGATAATTTAGTAAATACTTCTTCTTTTACAACTTTAGCTTTTTCTTCCTTAACACTTACTTCTTTATAAGATGTATTCCCTTGCTCCAAGTCCTTAAGGATACTATTGGCATTTTCTATAATTTCTTTCGGCAATTCTGCTAATTGAGCTACATGAATTCCATAACTTTTCTCAATTGCACCTTGGTTAACTTTATATAAAAATATTAATTGACCATTATCCTCTTTTGCGGATACATGGATATTCTTTATACCTTTTTTACTTTCTTCCAGTTTCGTTAATTCATGGTAATGAGTAGAAAACAACGTTTTACAACGAATCTTAGTATTAATATACTCCAGTATTGATTGTGCCAAGGCTATACCATCATAAGTTGACGTTCCTCTACCTATCTCATCAAAAATTAATAATGAGTTGTTCGTTGATTCTAATAACGCATTTTTTGCTTCAATCATCTCTACCATAAAGGTAGATTTTCCACCAGCTAAATCATCTGAAGCCCCTATCCTTGTAAATATCTTATCAAAAATTGGTAAATTAGCCTTACTGCAAGGTACATAAGACCCTATCTGAGCTAAAATTACAATTAGAGCAAGTTGTCTCATATAAGTTGATTTACCAGACATATTAGGACCTGTTATTAGTAATATATTGTCTTGACTAGAAAAACTACAATCATTACTTACATAAGTATCTGTTCTTACCATTCTTTCTACTATAGGGTGTCTGGCGTCTGTTATATCTACTATTTTTTCCGTATTGAAATCTGGCTTAACATAATTAAATTCTTCTGCAACATTTGATAAAGCTATATAAACATCTAATTCACTCAATTTATCTGCTAATTTTTGTAATTCAGGAATATACTGTTTAATTTTTTCTTTTACTTCTTGGAACAACTGTAATTCTAAATCTTCAATATTTGAAGCGGAATTTAATATATACTCTTCAATTTCTTTCAATTCTTCCGAAATATATCTTTCACAATTTGATAGAGTTTGTTTTCTAATATATCCTAAGCTATCTGTATCCAAATCTTTTAAAGCTGTTTTAGTTATCTCAATATAGTAACCAAATATCTTGTTATAACCTATTTTAAGAGTTTTCACACCTGTCTTTTCTTTCTCTCTTAACTCTACTTCTAATAACATATTACTAGCATTTTCTTTAGCGTGTCTATACTTATCTAACTCTTCGTTATAACCTTGCTTAATTACATTACCTTCTTTTACAGTATTTCCTGCTTGATTATTGATAGAATTTTTTAAAAACTCATTAAGCCTCTCTAAAGAATCAATTTCTGCATTAAGATTAGCAATATTTTTAGAATTCATGTCACTTAGTAAAGATTTTATTTCTGGGATTCTATCAATTGTATTTTTAAGATTTAACAACTCTTTTGGAGTAACTATATTATAAGCAAGTTTAGTTGCTATTCTCTCTAAATCGTATACTTCTCTCAAAGCGTTTTGAATATCCATTCTTACAAAATAATTAGATAAAAAGTCAGAAACAATCTCTTGTCTTGATTTAATTTGCTCTAAATTAACTAATGGATTTTCTAACCAAAACTTTATTTTCCTAGAACCTGCTGAAGTCTTTGTTTTGTCTATTACACTTAGCAATGAACCTTTTTTACTAGAATTAGCAATATTCTGACTAACTTCAAGATTTTTTAATGAATAATTAGTCATATATAAATACTTATCTTTAAAATATACTTCAAAATTCTTAATATTATTTACATCTATTGATTGAGTTTCTTCTATATATCTTAATAAATTATTACAAACTAATTTTTGAATATCATTAACTACTGCATTAGTATTACTGTACTCTAAATCTCGCTCAATTTCTCTAGCAGTTAAATATACTTGATTAAATTTCTCAACAGTTTCGCCTAAATTCAAAACTTCTTTTATATTTTTTTTAGAAATTTCATCAATTATTTCTTCCATTGTAGAAAAAACGATAGACTTAGCTTCCCCTGTCATTATATCAGCATAAGCCAAATAAAAGTTAGAATTTTCTATATATACTGCTCCTAGATAATTATTCTCATCTAAGTTTTTATAATGCATATACGTTCCAGGTGTAATAACCCTTACTACTTTTCTCTCTACTATTTTTCCTTGTTCTGCTGGAGTAACTTGCTCACAAATAGCAACTTTATGTCCTGCATTAACTAACACATCAATATACGTTGCTGAAGAATGAAACGGTACTCCGCACATGGGGATTTTTTCTCCACCTCCAGCTTCCCTACCAGTCAATGTAATCTCTAGTATCTTAGACGCTTCTACAGCATCTTCAAAAAACATTTCATAAAAATCACCTAATCTATAAAATAAAAAACAATCCGAATACTCTTTTTTTATCTTAAGATACTGTTCTATCATTGGTGTATATTTCATAAAATACCTACTTTCTTAAATTTTAAATTAAAATCTTATCATTGCATTTGTATTTTCGCTGTTGTATAATTATTGCAAATGATAAGGAGTTGATAAATTTGAAAACTTTTTTAACAGATAGGGGAAATATAATTTTACTTTCCTTTTACTTCTTACTAGTATTCACTAGTATAACTTCGATATTCTTAGCTGAATATAGTAATGGAGCAAATCCGACCCTATTTATTAAACAAATTCTATTCTTTATAGTTTCATTAGGTTTAATATATCTAATACAAAAAATTGATATTTTTACATTAGAAAAATTTAGTATAGTTCTATTTTTATTCAGTATAGCTGCACTTCTATTACTCTTAGTAATGCCAGAAAGTATAGCACCTACTACTAATGGAGCAAAAGCTTGGTTCAATTTTGGACTTTTCACAGTTCAACCTTCTGAATTTGCAAAAATCTCTACAGTAGCAGCCGTAAGTTTACTATTAAAACAAGAACATTTTCATAAACTACCTGATATTGTTAAATTACTAGAATTAGGACTTATAATAGCTATTCCTTTTTTCCTAATAGCTAAAGAAAATGATTTAGGTAATGCCCTATTTTTCATCTTTCTGTTCTTACTATTAGCATTTATAGTATCAAGTAAAAATAAAACATTCTTGCGAATATACGTAATAATATTATTTGCTATAGGTTTAATTATTGCTGCTGCAATGTATTTCCCAAAACTTTTAAATATAATTGGATTTAAAAACTATCAATCTAATCGTATATTATCTTGGATATACCCTGAATCATTTAGACTTGATTTTTCATATCAAAGTAATTTAGTCCTAAAAGAAATTTCAAAAGGTAGCCTTACAGGTACCTTTTCAGAAAATACTCATTTTGTACCTGAACTATATAATGATTTTATATTCACTGTAATAGCTAAAAGTTTTGGATTTATGGGTAGTTTTCTATTCATAGCTTTATACTTAGTATTTTTATTGTATATTCTTAGAATTGCGAAAAAATGTCAACATGGTAATTTCAGTTATTATTTCACAATATTAGCTGTATTCACCCTAGCGTTTCCATTTATTATAAATACTTATTCTACTACTGCTATGATTCCAGTAATAGGTATAAGTTTACCATTTATCAGTTATGGTGGAAGTTCACTTGTCGCAAACTCAATACTCTTCGCTATAATATTAAAAATTAATAATACAATCTACTATGAACAACTAGCTGACACTGAAGAATACGAAGAAGATTTTGAAGAAAATGAATATGCCGCTAGTTTTGAAGATGACACTAATTACGAAGAACCACTTATTCAAGATACATATCAAGAACTTCATAACAACAATAAACATAAGAATATCTAATTTAAGGGTCTGGGATATACATCCCAGACCTTTTTATAATCTTATATGTTCAATAAATTCATCATTTAACTCTTCCGCAATAACTTTGACAATGTTTTTTGCAGCTAAATAATCACGTATATCTATCATAGAATTATGACTATGAATATATCTTCCACAAATTCCAACTACTGCAGTAGGAACCCCTAATAATGCTTGATGTATTGCACCTGCATCTGTTCCACCTGGAGATGTGAAGTATTGGTATTTAATATCATTTTTGTTTGCTAAATCTATAATTCTTTCTCTTAAGTTACCACGTAAAATCATAGTTCTATCCATTAATCTTACTAAGAAACCTTGACCAAGACGACCATTAGCATCTTTATTCCCACCCATATCATTAGCAGGACTACAGTCTACTACTAAAGCAAGGTCTGGTTTTACCAAATTAGCTGCAATACCAGCCCCTCTAAGACCTACTTCTTCTTGTACTGTTGCACAGACAACTAAATTACAATCTAAATCTTTATCTGCTAATTCTTTTAATGTTTCTACTACTAAAACACAACCATAACGATTATCAAAAGCTTTAGCTAATATACGATTTTCCGATAATCTTTCAAACTCAGTTCTCGGGGTAACAATGTCCCCTTCTTTAATTCCCCACTCTCTAACTTCTTTATCAGATTCTGCTCCAATATCAATAGTCATTTCAGAAAGTTTGATAGCTGATTCATTTCCTGATACAAAGTGCTTAGGGACTGCCGGAATTACACCTACAAATTTTTTACCTTCATAAGTTGTAACAGTAAATTTTTGAGTTAATAAAGTATCATCTCTAAAACCACCTAATGCTTCGAATTTCAAAAATCCATTAGGTAAAATCTTCGTAATCATAAATCCAATTTCATCCATATGAGCTGCTACCATCAAAGTTTTAGCATTAGGATTTTTAGAATACTTGTAGGCATATACACCACCTAAATTATCTCTCTTAATTTCATCAGCATACGGCGACAAATTCTCTATTAGATATTCCGCTACTTCCTTTTCAAACCCAGGAACTGCGTCTAAAGATGTTAATTCCTTAAAAACTTTAATTGAATTTTCCATATTATACCTCTATAAATGATGTAATTTTACTTTCAGTTTTGCTGTAAACTACAGTATAGTCTTTTCCTTTGTAGTCTGTAAATGTAAATTCTAAATAGTTGTTCTCTGGTAAATTAAAACACCATGAATCTTTTATCTCATATCCTCTATCTAAAATTTGTTTTTTACAATCTGTAATAAATCCTTCTTCCTTTTGAACAGAATTTACCTTTTTATATGTTGCATACGCTGCTACTCCTAGCGAAAAAAATAAAAATGCATTCTTTAATGATTTCATTACTACCCCTCTTTTATCATTTATAATCTTGATACAAATTAAATAATTCGTATTTATGATATAATAATTGTAACACAAATCAAACTTTTTTTCATTACAAAGAAAGGAGCACTATGCAGTCATTAAATAACAAATTACGACCTAAATTTTTAAAAGATGTTGTCGGCCAAAAACATCTAATTGGTGAAGGTCGTGTACTAAGTAAAATAGTAGAAACAAAATCTATGTTCTCATTCATTCTATATGGGTTACCCGGTATTGGTAAAACTACTATTGCATCTGCCTTAGCCAATGAATTAGACTATAAATTCAAAATTCTAAACGCCGTTAACTGCAGTAAAAAAGATTTAACTGATGTTATTTTAGAATCAAAAAGATTTAAAAAAGTAGTCTTACTTTTAGATGAGTTTCACCGTTTAACTAAACCTATGCAAGACGTACTTCTTCCAGAAATTGAATATAATAATATCTTTGTGATAGGTTGTACAACCCAAAACCCATATCATAGTGTAGCACCTGCTATTCGTTCAAGGCTAAAAATATTTGAATTAAAAACTATAGAAGCAGAAGAAATTTATGATTATTTAAAACATATATCTTCTAACAAAGACTTATTTACAAAAAATATTGAAATAGCTGATGATGTATTTAAAATCATCTCACAAGGTGCATCAGGTGACTTGCGATTCGCTATTAATACATTAGAGATAATACACAATCTCTCTAATGATGGAGATGCAATTAACGAAGAATATTTCTTCAGACTTAATCTAGGAAACTTCAAATCTTACGATAAAGATGGGGACTATTTCTATAATGCTATTTCTGCCTTGCAAAAATCAATTCGTGGCAGTGATGTAGATGCATCTCTATATTACCTTGCCCTACTTATTGATAGCGGCGATTTAGAAACTATTTGTCGTAGACTTAGTGTCATTGCTTATGAAGATGTCGGACTAGCTAATCCTAGCATCGGTTCTTTTGTTCACGCAGCTATAGAAACAGCTAAATCACTAGGTTTTCCAGAAGCTAGAATTCCACTAGCTAATATTGTTGTGCAATTAGCACTATCTCCAAAGTCAAATTCAGCTTATACAGCAATTGACGCTGCACTAGCAAGTGTAAATAAATACAAAATAGAGATACCTAACCACCTAAAAGACACTCATTATCAAGGTGCTGCTAATCTAGGTGCTGGAATTGGATACAAATACCCTCATTCTTATCCAAATAACTATGTAAAACAGGACTATCTACCTAAAAAACTATTAGGAACAAAATTCTATCACGCAAATACAAATAACAAAAACGAAAAAAATCTAGCCTTATATCAAAAATTTTTAAAAACTCTAAAATAGATAATAAAAAGAAGTTTTGAATATTTAATCCAAAACTTCTTTTTTATTTAATTGTTTCTATTTTTCTTTAATGGAAGTATGTAGGTCATAAATATTACAACACTTATAAATATAAAATACTGAATAAAGAAACTTTTATCTAGAATAAAATCCGTTGATAAAGTTTCTGGCGTTGTATGATTTGTCATTCTCACTCCAAAAACTGTTGTAATTGTCGAATTTTCTCCTAATTTGAATAACTCTATTATAATTTCTGCTACAACCAATAAAAAATATACACCACTTGTTACATCTACATATTTATACAATCTTTTCAACATAATTAAATCTCCTTTTCACTTTATCTTATTATATTTTTCTACCATGTATATATGATACTATTTTAAACAAAATTGGGTGAATAAATATTACTACACCAGTTAATACCGCCTCTAATATTTTATCGTTCAATGCAAAGTATACACATAAGACAGAAAAGTACAATAAGAAAATTATAGAAATAGTTTCTCCTGTTTTCTCTCTAATTCTTGTTTCTCTTTCATCATTTAAAGATATTCTATATTCCTTATTTTCTTTCATCATCTTTTTATCATACATTGTTATAAATGAATATGAAAATATCCATAGAGAGAATATATTCATAACAGAAAGTAACACCTTATCAGAAATTACAATCCACGATAATATACAGGCAACTACACCTGCTCCCATACCTATGTAATATTTTAAATTTTCCTTAATCATTTTGCACTTCCTCCTTATAAATAAAAATATCTTCTACACTTAAATCAAAATATTTAGCAATCTTAAAAGCTAAAACAAGCGATGGATTATACTTTCCTTTTTCTAGCGATACTATAGTTTGCCTAGAAACTTCTAAGTCGTTAGCCAAATCTTCCTGTCTTAACCCCTTACTTTTTCTTAATTCTTCTAATCTATTTTCCAAATTCTCCCTCCTTTTAAATGTAAACTATACTTTACATTTTTAGTATACCACATCTTGAAATAATGTCAAGTGTACTTTACAAAAATCCCCATAAAAAAAGAAGATTTGAAAAAATCTTCTTTTTTAACTTATCTATTAATAATAACGTTCATCTATTTTACGACCACGTTCATCATAAGAAACAATCTTTTTATTACGTTCTCCTGTGAAAAATAAACAATATAGTATTATACTTACTACAGTTACTGCAATATTAAATACTAGATACACAAAATAACATAACGCTGGTATCAATATTATAATCCCCATTAATCCCAATATTTTATATATAATACCATGATAAAATAGAAGGCCACAACATATCTTCATTAAGACTATTATGAAATAAACTACTGCTGGTGGAAATACCACACCAAAAATTAGTAAAGCTATCCATAATACTACATGGCCTAATTCAGTTAGGATTTCTAATAACACACTATTTTTCCCTTCTTCTAGTAGAGATTGCTGCTGCACCTATTAGTACCGATAATGCTAAAGCAATATCTGATTTTACCGGTGTTTGCGCTGTTGTTTTAGGTAATACTTTATCAAAAGGTTTTTTATTAGTTTTCTCTAATTTACGAATAGCTGCTTGTACTTGTTTTTCTACATCATTTTTAGATATCGTTTTAGTATCTGCTGCTCTGTTAGAAATTATTAGTTCTTCTGGTAGTGCTGGTTTTTCTTCCTGAACTAACGCTTCTATTTTAGCGTATACCGGCTCAGATTTTTTAGGATTTTCTTTTACCAATTCTTCTGATAATATAGGTTTTTCATCTTGGAATACCGGCTCTCCTTTAGACGTTACTACTGGTTTTGCTTCTTCTTTAACTTCCACCACTGGTTTTGGTTCTTCCTTAACTTCTACCGCGGGTGTAGATTCACCCTTGTTAGAGTCTGCTGGTTTTAAAGTTGCTAAAGCTTTTGTATATAAGAATAGTGCGTTCTCTTCGTCTTTGATTGCTTTAGTTAAACTTTCTTTTGTTTGTTCTAATTTTCTAGTTAAATCATTTACTAAATTTGTTGCGTCTATTAAATCTTTTTCAGTAAATTTAATTGCGTCAATTTTCTTAGTTACATCGCTTAATCTACTTCTTAAATCATTTAATTCAGGGCTAGAAATTGTTGATAATTTATTTTCTAAAGCTCTTAAGTTTTGCTTAGATGTCTCTAATGCTTTTGTTGCTTCTTGGTATGGTTTGAATTCTTCTAACTTAGCTGCAGGATCTAATTTTGATAATGAATCAGTGATTGATTTTAATTCATTTTGTAAAACTGATAATGCTTCTGAAGTTCTTGCTTGTAAGTTTACTTCTTTATTACCTTTAGCAAATAAAGCTGAATTCAGGGTATCTGGATTTACGAAGTAAATTGCATCTTCTGAAATCTTAGATAATTCTTCTGGTAAATCGAACGTTATATCGATTGCTACATCTTCTTTATTGTCATGCAATAATTCTTTGTGGTTATTCATGATTTCTTTTGGTGTTAGATGTGCGTATTTTTCCCATCCTGGATTTTCATCTGAATCTTTCATAATTCCTGCAACTCGTGATACTACATAGTTAGCTACGTGAGTGTGATTTGCATTTCCTACTCCAGCATCTTCATTTGAGAATGTTGATAATAATACTCCGATTTTTCCATTAGCATTGTAGAAATCTACAGCTGCGTTTCTATCTAAGATACTTAAACGGTGCATTGATTCATGCCATGCGGGATTATCGATGTTGTAAATATTATCTACTACTGCATCGAATACTAATTTTCTTAATTCAGATGCGGTTTTATGAACATCCGTTAAATTAGTTACATAGCGGTGAACGTAATCTAAACGATATCTTACATTCTTCTCATAGTATTCAGCTTCTGCTAAATCTTCCTCTTTTGTGAAGTGATACATACCTATTTTATTATCTTTGTAGTAAGGTTCATCATATCCTGGGTAGAATAACCATGTATCATCTCTGTTTGTTAAACCAATTTTCAGAGCCTCTTTAGCTACTAATTTTTCAAATTCGTATTGTGATGATGGATTTGCTCCATTTAAGGCTTTCTTTACATCATCTACTAATTTGATTGCATTTTCTGTTACTCTCGTTTGAAGGTTCTTTCCTTCTAAAGATAATTTATTATCTTTTTCAAATTTAGTTACTGAATTTTGGAAATCTCTATAAATCGATGCTGCATAATGTGATAACTCAAGTTTCAAGTCACTTGGAATATTTCTAATATCATGTTTGGTTGTGTTATCGTATGCTGAATTTTCAACATATTTTAAAGGATTAGAAGCAATAAGAGTACGTACTTTAGATTCACGTTCTTTGTGTTTAGCTTCTAACATATCGTAATCTTGTTGCCAAGTTGTTGAATAATCAATATCACCATTTTTAACCCACTGACTAGCGTGAAGAGCTTTGACTTCTGCGTGAGGGTTATCCATACCCACTTCGACTAAGTCAGCTTCGCTTAAGTTTAAGTCGGCCATTTCTTTTAGATACTTAGATTTACGACCGTCAACATCGTTGAGCCACTTCATACGTAAATCACGAGCTTCGTCCTTTTGAACACGTAAAGTTCTGTCCTTAGTTTCCACATAAGGTACTGATTCTTGGGCGTGGTTTTCATCCCATTGTTTGTATTGCCATCTGTTTGATGAATTCTTAAACATTTCGAATTCATCTACATAGTGACGGTAATCATTTAAACCATCTAATAATTCTTTAGACATATTTAAATTTGGTGCAGGTTCTGATTTAGGTGCATCTGCAGTTTTAATTTGATTTTCAACATTAACTTTCTTAGTATTTAAATCAGATTTTGTAGTCTGAATTTGGTTGTAAGAAGTTTTTGCTGATTCAACAGCTGTTTGTTTAGTTTGTACATCTTGTTTTGCAGCATTTACTTGTTTAGTAGTTTCTGCAACTTGAGTATCAACTTTGTTAGTTTCAGCACTTACTTTAGTTTCTAATGCTTTTTGTTCTTGAACTAAGGCTGCTTTTTGAGAAACCTGCGCTTGCACCGCTTGTTGATTAGATACAGCAGTATTTAACTCATTAGTTTGAGTATTTACCGCTGTTTGTAAGTTTTGAGTTGTAGTTTTAGCTGCAGAGTAATTAGCAGCTGCTTCTTGAATTTGTGGAACTTCAGGTGTTGGCGCAACACTTACTACCGGAGCTACTGGCGTAGTCGTTGGAGTTTCTGTCGTAACTTCGTTAGCATGAGCTACCGTTTGACCTGTGATAAAAGCAGTACCTAATGCGGCACCACCAATAATTAATTTATTTTTAGTTTTCATTTTATAATGTCCTTCTTCTATATTAATTCGTGTGCAGATTCTTTTAGGTCTTCTAAGAATTCTTCTTTATCAACGTATGATTTCAGTAAATGTAGGCTGCACTCGTACTCTAATAAACTTTGTCCTATATTAGCTAGTTTTGACATATCAAAATTTAGTAGCTCATCTATATCCACAGAAAATGTGTATTCAGCATGTTCACTACTCACTATATAGCGAATCGCATCATCTATGGCCTCTAATATTCTACTATCTTTCGATATAAACGCTATTTTATTACTTAAAGCAGCTATTTCTCCTTCTTTAATTGCATCAAATAATTTCTCCATATACTTTGAAAATTTAATAGTTTCTGCAAAATTTTTATTCTCTTCATCTACACTCAAGTCTAAATCTAATTTTACAAAATCCCCAAAAGCCATAGTACTTTCACCGGCTATTGTACCTTTAATTACCCCGTCTTGATATTCTAGAAATACCAATATGTCTATTCCACTTCCTATAAAACTACTTGAACTGCTTCCTTGTAATTTTGTTATCCACATAACAGTTTAATTCTCCTTTAGTACTTATTTATTTTCTAACCAATATTCTATATGTTTTTTGCATTTTTTTGCATATCTCTCATTGTCCAATCAATGTGTTCCGCTCTCTTAGGATGATATAAAAAATCAATTGTTTTAAATTCTTTTCTAGCTTCTTGTATATATTTAACATATTCTAGAACAGAATAAGACGATCCATATATATTGTTTATTTGCTTAATAACTAGCTCATCACTCGTAACAAAAAGTAATTTTAACTCTTTATAGTTCTGAAATTCCTTTTCTAACCCTTGCTCTAAAGTAGTTTTAAAAACATCATATTTGACTAACTGTGTGTCATAATATTCTTTTGATTCTTTGATTTCTCTAACTACCTTATTCAGTTTCATATCATAAATTTTGACAAATAATTTACATATTTTATTATTACCAGGAACATAACTGACAGCTGTATATATAACAAAATCATATCCTAAATAATCTTCTTTACTTGAATAAATTTTTATTTCTGCACTTGAATGTGTGTCCATATAATTTATACTCTCCTTTAAATTTTTGATTAAATTTAAAATAACCTTTAATCCCTATTATATATATATATTGTCAAGCTTCTTACAGTAGTTTTTAGCAATCAATATAGGATGCTATTTAAAGTAGAATTACAATAAAAAAAGAGAGAATTTTTTAATTCTCTCTTTCTAAAATTGCTATCCTATCTTTTCCATTAATATCTTTAATAACCTGGCAAGAATAATTATGCCTTTCAGATAAAGCTATAATCTTTTCTCTTTGGTCATGTCCTATTTCAAAATATATTTTCCCACCAATTTCTAAATACTTATCTGCTTGTTCTATAATTTTTCTATAGAAGTACATGCCCTCTTCATCTGCAAAAAGCGCTAAATGCGGGTCATAGTCTAATACATTCTTTTCCATAGTTTTCATATCACTATAGGCAATATATGGTGGATTAGACACTATAATATCAAATTTATCTTCAATATTTTCAAATAAATCTGATTGAATAAATTTAACACTTGATTTTAAATTATCTGCATTTCTTTTAGCTACTTCTAAAGCTAAATCAGATATGTCACTAGCAACTATACATTTATCACATTCTAATTCCTTATCAAGACTTATAGCTATAATCCCAGAACCAGTGCATAAATCTAAAATTTTTAACTTTTTATTTTGAATATTTTTAGTATCATTTAGAATTTTATATACTAATTCTTCTGTTTCCATTCTAGGTGACAGTACATTTTCATTAACAAAAAATTTTCTATCATAGAAATATTCAAAACCTACCAAGTGACTTAGCGGAGTATCTTCTACGATATGTTTTTTTATAAGTTCTTTATATCTATCTGCCAAACTTTCTTCTAATTCTAAATCCATATTAGAATTAAACTCTAAACTTGTTTCTTCTAGCATATACTGTAGTAAAAATCGTGCTAAATTTTCTTCTTTAGCTTGCTTTCTTAAAAGAAAACAAGCTTCTTCCAAAGCTTGTCTTCTTTTCATTATAGTTCATCACCTTTGTTAAGTTCTGCCATTTTTTCTGTTTGTTCAGCAATACGTAATGCTTCCATAACTTCGTCTAGCTTCCCTTCCATGATTTGATCTAATTTTTGAATAGTTAGACCAATACGGTGGTCTGTCACACGATTTTGTGGGTAGTTGTATGTACGGATACGTTCTGAACGGTCCCCTGTTCCTACTTTAGATTTACGCTCTGCATCAAACTTCGCTTGTTCTTCTTGTTGGAACATGTCGTAAACTCTAGCACGAAGAATCTTCATCGCTTTTTCTTTGTTCTTAATTTGAGAACGTTCATCCTGCATAGATACTACAACCCCTGTAGGCATGTGTGTTAAACGAACGGCTGACATGGTTGTATTAACTGATTGTCCCCCTGCTCCAGAAGATGCGAAGGTATCAACACGGATATCATTTTCATTAATATCTACTTCGATTTCTTCTACTTCTGGAAGTACTACTACTGTTGCAGTTGATGTGTGAATACGTCCACTTGATTCTGTTGATGGTACACGTTGAACCCTGTGAGCTCCTGATTCGAATTTCATCTTAGAGTAAACTTCATCACCAGAAACTACAAAAGTTGCCTCTTTTACTCCACCGATTCCGATTTCAGAACGTTCTAAAATTTCTACTTTCCATCCTTGAGACTCTGCATATCGAGTGTACATTCTTAATAAATCTCCTGCGAATAAAGCAGCTTCATCTCCTCCAGCAGCTCCACGTACTTCTACTACTACGTTTTTACTGTCATTAGGATCTTTTGGAAGTAGTAATATCTTAAGTTCTTCTTCCATTGGTGCAAGTGTTGGCTCTAATTCTTTAAGTTCCTCTTGCATCATTTCTTTCATATCTTTATCTTCTTCGATTTCAAGAAGTTCTTTTGTCTCTTCAATTTGTTTAGCAATATTTTTATATTCTCTAAAAACTGATACTGTTTTTTCTATAGATCGTTGCTCTTTAGATAATTCCATAAGTTTTTTAGTGTCACTTACTACATCAGGGTCACTCAATAACTCATTTAATCTTTCATAACGTTCTTCTACTATTTCAAGTTGATTTAATATTTCCATATTATATTTCCTCAGTCTTCTTAATTATTTCATGACAATGACGACATCTTGCTTCATAAGATTCACTTGCTCCTATTATTACTATAGGATCATCGTAGTTGGCTGGTCTTCCATCTATTAGCCTTTGACTAACATAGGCTTCTCCACCGCATCTACTACATACTGCATGAAGTTTTGTTACTATTTCACTTACAGCCATTATTTCTGGCATTGGATGAAATGGCTCTGCCCTAAAATCCATATCTAGACCGGCTACTATCACTCTTATTCCACTATCCGCTAGTTTTTGAATTACTTCTACTATACTATCGTCAAAAAATTGAATTTCATCAATACCTATAATATCATATTTTTCATTTTTTATATAGTCATATATTTCTCTTGGTTTAGATATAGCTGTAGATTCATACGATGTACCATTATGACTTGTTACTTTATCGACATGATATCTTATATCTATACTCGGTTTAAATACCAATACTTTTTGATTGGCTATTAACCCTCTTCTGATTCTTCTTAATAGTTCTTCTGATTTCCCTGAAAACATAGAACCACATATACATTCTATCCAACCTACTCTTCTTTTTTCAAACATAATTCTTTTCTCCGTTCATAGAAATACATAAGAAAAACAGACAACTTTTGCTGTCTGTTTTATGCTTCTTACTTGATTCCGTATTTTTTGTTGAAACGCTCAACACGTCCATCTGCTTGAGCAAATCTTTGACGTCCTGTGTAGAATGGGTGAGTATCAGAAGAGATCTCCACTTTTAATAATGGGTACTCGTTTCCGTCTTCCCAAACGATTGTTTCTTTAGCAGGTTTAGTTGACCCACTTAAAAATTTGAATCCACTTGTTGTATCTAAAAATACAACTTTACGGTAATCTGGATGTATTCCTTGTTTCATTGTGTTTCTCCTTTGTGCCCTGAACATTTATGTATGAACAGAATATTTTTGTGACATAATCACATACTTAATTATTATAATAAATAGTATTTTAAAAATCAAGTAATTATATTAAGTTTTTTCTTATTTTTATATATAATCATGAGCTGAATTATCGATTGTTAAAGATATTTTATCTTTATTATACACATCTATAAAATAAGTATGAATATACTTTAGCGTTCTATGTAGTTTTTGATAGTCTTCTTCTGTAAATTTAACTGCTATATTATACTTGTATTCATTATTAATCCTATAAAGTACACTTTTACTTGGACCTAATATCTTATTCCCATCATAGTGTTTGTGTAAGAAATTATAGATACTAGTGGCTGCTTGACTAGTTTTATTCTCATTTGTTCCCTTTATTGTAATAAATGATATACGACAAAACGGTGGATAATCTATCATTTCTCTTCGTTTAATTTCATAATTATAAAACTTATCATAATCACTATGTATCGCATAGTCTACTACATTGGAATCAATATTTGATTGAATAATAACTCTACCTTTTTTATCGCTACGTCCTGCTCTTCCTGCAGTTTGTACTAATAATTGGAATATTTTTTCATTAGATTTAAATGTAGAGAAAGAAACCATACTATCTACTGATAAGACTCCTACTAATGTTATATTAGGAAAATCTAGTCCTTTAGATATCATTTGTGTTCCTAATAAGATATCCGCTTTTTTCTCTCTAAAATCATTCAATAAATTTTCATAAGCACCTTTATATGTTGTGGTATCAGAGTCCATCCTTATTATTCTTACACCTTCAATTTGTTCTTTCAAGTACTCTTCGATTTTCTGAATACCAAAAATCCCTGATACTAGTTCTGGATTCTCACAACATTTACTTATGTCTACAATTCTCTTTCTATATCCACAAAAATGACATTGGAGTGAGTGATCTTTTTTATGATAATTTAGACTAATATCACAATTTTCACAGTTGTAAACATGTCCACAAGTGAAACAACGAATAAAGTTAGTGTATCCTCTTTTATTTATAAATAAAAGAACTTGTTCTTTTTTTTCTATTGTTTCTTTAATTGCTGTCATTAATTCTTCAGATATAATATCTTCTTTTTTTTCCAAAGAAATTACATTCACATCTGGTAATGTATTATTATATCTCTTTAGAAGTTTTAATAATCTTTCTTCTTTTTTTGTCGAAAATTCATAATACAAGTCTATACTTGGAGTTGCACTTGCATATACAACGACAGCCTTATTATAGACCGCCCTTTTCTTAGCTATATCTTTGGCGTCGTATCTTGGGGTGTCTTGTTGCTTGTATGTTGACTCATGCTCTTCGTCAATTATTATTAACCCCAGTTTTTCAAATGGAGCAAAAATAGAAGACCTAGTTCCTAAACAAATCTTAACTTTAGAATCTTTAATTTTTTTCCATTCTCTATATTTTTCTTTCTTACTTAATCTAGAGTTAAGTATTGCTATATTGTCACCAAACACATTCCTAAACTTCATTTCCACTTGTGGTGTTAGTATTATTTCTGGTATCAAAACTATTGCTTCTTTTCCTTTATCTATACAATCTTTTACTAATTTTATATAGACTTCTGTTTTTCCTGAACCTGTAATACCATGCAATAGATAATCTTTATATTTATTAGAATCCAGTGCAAACTTAATTTTTTCATATACTTCATTCTGCTCTTTATTTAGCTCGGTATTATTTTTATAATAAGCTTCATCCAGGTCAATTGTCTTTTCTTTAGCTACTTCTTTTATAATTGCCGCTTCTAATAATTTTTTTACTACACTAGTACCTATTCCTAATACTTCTTTTACTTCAGATTTTTTTATCTCTGTATTATCTTGCAGATATTCAACTAATAGTTTTTGCTTAGGAGTTATTTTACCAATAATTTCTTGATTATTAAGTGCGTAAAATATTTCCCTATCTTCCTTTAATTGGTCTTGAGAAAGACTCACTAGTTTTATTATAGCTTTTGATAACATTATTTCTAGTTCTTCTAATTCAATAGCTTCCTCTAGTTTCCTTTTCTCTACAATATTATCTTTAGAAAAATATCTCTTATAATTTTCACCTATTTTTGTTTCATCTACTATTTTATAATATTCTTTATATTGATTCTTCAATATTGTAGGTAGCATTGCCTCTATAACTTGAATCTGCGTGCAATACAATTCATCTGAAAGATACTCAGACAAAAGAACTAATTCTTTACTTAATACAGGATAGTCATCTTTTATTTTACTTATTGATTTACATTTACTTTCATCAAAATCAACTGTTGTTGTCTGCCTTACTATATATCCTTGAATACTTCTTTTACCAAATGGTACTTCTACCCTATACCCTAGATAGTCTTCTATGTAATTATATTTATCTGGTATTTTATAATAATAGCTTTTATTCAAACTTGAATTTTTTATATCTACTATTACTTCTACAAACACTTATAATCACCTACTTGTTTAACATATTTTCTATTTTATCAACTAATTTTTTTGCTATTTCTCTTTTAGATTCTTTTTCTAATTTATTTACATTCTTCTGTTGATCAATGATATATACTTCATTATCATCAGATGCAAAACCAATATCTTTTTTTGATACATCATTAGCTACTATTAAATCTAGATTCTTTCTTTCTATTTTATCTTGAGCATATTCAATTAAATTATTAGTTTCAGCTGCAAAACCTACTAGTAATTGATGTTTTTTATTCTGTCCTAAATACAACAATATATCTTGCGTTCGCTCTAATTCTATAGAAACATTTCCTTCTTGTTTCTTTACTTTTTTATCGTGAGTAATTACTGGTGTATAATCTGATACAGCCGCAGATTTTATCACTACATCACTATCTTCATAATTAGCTTTTACTACTTCAAACATATCTGCCGTTGATACTATATTTATTTTTCTAATATTTGTATATTCCGGTACATAATTTGCTGATGTTACTAAAGTTACATTGGCTCCTCTTCGAGCAGCTTCTTCAGCTATAGCTATTCCCATTTTCCCACTTGACGGATTAGATATATATCTTACAGGGTCAATGTATTCTAAAGTTGCTCCTGCTGTTACTAATATATTTTTATTCAGTAAAGTTTTTCTATCGACTAAATTTTCTATAATAGTATGTGTATCTGCTAATTTTCCTTTTCCTACATCACCACAAGCTAACAATCCTTGATTAGGTTCTATAAAATTCATACCTAATTCTGATAACTTCTGCATATTTCCTTGTGTAATAGGATTTTCATACATAACGGTATTCATCGCTGGGGCTATATATATTTTTGAAAAGTCTCTTACAGCTAATAGCAAAGTAGATGCCAAATCATCTGCTATTCCATTTGCTGCCTTTGCTATTAGATTTGCTGTGGCTGGGGCTATTATTATTTTATCCGCCCACTTAACAAGATCAATATGTTGAATCTGACTCTCATCTTCCTCTAAGAATGTATCTACATATACTGGATTTTTAGATATTGTTTGAAATGTTAATTCTGTGACAAATTTTCTAGCATTTTCTGTCATTATTACTTTGACATTATTCCCGCTTTTTACTAATTCTCTAGTTAACTCTACTGATTTATAGACAGCTATTCCACCAGAAACAATTTGTAAAATATTCATAATTTATTATTCCTCATTTCTATTGTAAAGAGCTGCTCTTTCTTCTTGTAATAATCTTCTTATTTCTGCTATATCATCCAACGTTAAACTTTCAACCACATCTTCTGTTGGAATCTTATTCGATTCTTCTAGTGCAGTTTCTTCTAAAATAATATTACTTTCTTCTTTGATTTCAGAAGATTCTAATACAGGAATAATAGCTGTGTTCTCTTCTGCTTCTGCATCCACTTCGACTATGCTCTCTAGTTCTACTTCTTTTTCTTCAATAGAATTTTCAACAACTGTTGTTTCATTTAATGAATCTTCAATAATTTCTGGTGTAGTATCTACTTCTAGTTCTTTTGTTTCTAGATTAACTGACTGCTGTGTTATTACTTCATCTCTCACTACGTTATCAGCAGCAACTAATCCTACTGCACTATTTACTAAATACTGTTCTTCTTTTACCGCTTCTTTTTTAGTATCTTCTGGTGAAATTTCAACTCCATTCAATCTTGAAATTTCTTCTTTTAAAGCTTTATTTTCTTCTTCTAGTAATGATACTTTCTCCATTACCTTTTCAATTTTTTGATAGTCTTCTATTATTAAATCTAGAAAATCATTTACTTCTTGTATACTATAAAATTCTTTATCTTTCTTACTTCTTGTAAATTCTTTTTCATAAATTTCTACTGCATTTAAATTAAATTCCATATTTTTTCTCCTCTAATTAAGTTCAGAAAAATAAGCTACACTTGATAAAAAGAAAAGTGGTGCTGTTTCTGCTCTTAGTATTCTTTTACCTAATCCAATTGACTTATACTCATTACTATTAAATGTACTTACTTCTTTTTCGGATAAGCCGCCTTCACTTCCAAAAACAGCTATTACACTTTTTTTGTATAAATCACCATTTAAAAAATGTGATAAATTATTATTAGCCATATTATTAGATTCATTCTCATAAGCTATTAATTTATAATCTATATCACTATAACTTTCTATTAATGAAACTATTGATTTTTCATATTGTATTGTAGGAATTACACCACGCTTAGATTGTTCTGACGCTTCTTTTGCTATTTTTTCCCAACGTTTTTTCTTTGAATCAAACTTATCTGCTTTTATCTTAGCAATATTTCTTTCTGAATCAAATAGAACTATATTTTTCACTCCTAATTCTGTTGCTTTTTGAATTAAATATTCTATTTTATCATTTTTTAATGGTGGTATTGCTATGGTGATGTCGATATCCAATTCTGTACTGTATTCTACTTCTTCAAGTGGAAAAATTTCTACACCTTCTACCTCTACCTTTACCAACTCACTTACATATCTCTTATTATCTAAAAAAGCAACAAATACTTTATCTCCAGCTTTTTTTCTCATAACTCTTGTGATGTGAAAGCTGTCGTCTTTAGATAATATAAAATTTTGTTTACTATAATTTTCTTTTACAAAATACTGTTGCATTAGTCCTCGTCCTTTATAAAGTTATATATTATTATACCATAGGCCAATTTATTTATAAAAAAAAAGCACTATGAAATCATAGTGCTTTTTCTTATGAAAATAATCTTGTTATATCATTCCACGTTACTGCTAACATAAGTATTATTAATAATATACTGAATACTGCTGTTGCGTAGTATTGTGCTCTTTTACTAAACGGTCTTCCGAATATCCCCTCGTACAGCACAAATAGTATTCTTCCACCATCTAATACAGGAATTGGAATTAAGTTCATTAATCCTAAGTTAACACTTAGCAATCCTATCCATCTAAGTGTTCTTTCTAATCCACCCTGTGCTACCTCACTAGTTGTTTCATAGATAGCCACTGGCCCCCCTAGTTGATCGATACTAAATGATTTGAATAAATTAATGATACCTGTAAATATCATTGTTCCATAACTTAGCGTTTCTAGTAATCCGTATTTTATTGATCCTAAAATATCTTTTTCATATCTCTGTTGCGGATTAATTCCTACCAAATATCTCTTTTGTTCATTTCCTGAACTATCTGTAATACTAGTTTCTTGGGCTTTAATTTTTATAACTTGCTCTTGAGTATCACGTTCAACAACAAACGTCATTTCTTTCCCTTGAGAATTTATTATATGTGGCCCTATTTCATCCCATTTTTCAATAACATTATTGTCTATTGATTTAATTTTATCATTCACTTTTAATCCTGCTGTTGCAGCTGGACTATTTTCAGTTATTCCACCTATTACTGGTTGATCCAATACTGGAACTCCAGTTTTTATTGCTAATCCTACAAAGATAAAAGCAGCTAATATAAAATTAAACAACGGTCCTGCGAATAATGTAGCAAATTTTTTCTGCCAAGAATATGCTGAGAACATTCTCTCTACGGGAGCAATCTGTTCTTCCATTCCTGAAAATACGACACAAGCATCTTTTCTTACAGAAAATCTTTCTAAATCTTCCCCGTTATTTGTATATCCTTCGATAAAAAGTTTTTCACTTAAGTCAAATTCATTAACTTCCACCTGTAATAATTCTATATCATTACTCTTATCAAGTATTATTTTTTCTACTTGATCATTTTCGTCCAGCTTTAATTTTAATTGCATACCTTTTTGTATATCATAAGGTGATACTTCATTATTAAAATCAAAAACATTGTCAGGCATTTTTACATATCCACCAACAGGTAACAATCTTATCGTAAAGTTTGTTTCTCCTATCTTTTTATGGAATATCTTCGGTCCAAATCCTATTGCAAATTCTTGGCACAGGATTCCGGATCTTTTAGCAACTAAAAAATGTCCTAATTCATGAACTGTTACTACTATAAAAAATACTATTATAAAAACTAATATTCCTTGCATAACTGTCTCCTTATTTTATAAATTCTAATAGAACAAACAGCATAGGTGCCGATAATATAATAGAATCAAATCTATCAAAAATACCACCATGCCCTGGTAATAAATTACTACTATCTTTTACACCATACTCTCTTTTATATGCCGATTCTATTAAGTCTCCCATTTGTCCTACTATACTCACTAATAAAGTCACTAGAATAGCTATTATCAGATTGTTAAAAACATCTGTTAGTGCATAAAAACCTACCGCTACGTTTATTGTAGATAATGAACCTATCACAGACCCTTCTACTGACTTATTCGGACTTATATTAACAGATAATTTTCTCTTTCCAAACTTCATACCACCAAAATATGCTAGGGAGTCCGTTACCCAAATTGTTAATAATAAGAATAGTATCCATAATATTCCCATCAGTCTAATACTATATAAAGAATAGAAACCTACCGCTACATACCCTGATAAAAATAGAACTGTTGAAATATCTACTATTTTTACTCTATGTGACGATGTTATTATCTCAGCAAGTAATAAAAATACTATTGATAAAAACATTATTAACCACATACTGTAGTCAATATCATTTTTAAAGAATATTGATAACACAAATATATTAGCGAGTATCAAAACACTCTTATTTATATATCCGAAACAAATTTTTACTATTTCATATACCGCCAACATGCTAAGTACAATTGATGCAAATAAAAAATAGTTACCACCCATTATCAAAAAGGGAATAAACGCAATAATTGCTGCTATTGCTGTAATTATTCTAGTTTTCATTCAAACCTCCATATCTTCTATCTCTAGATTGATATTCTAATAGTGATTTGAAAAATTCTTCTTCTGTATAGTCAGGCCAAGCCACATTAGTAAATATAAATTCACTATATGCTAATTGCCATAATAAGAAGTTCGATAATCTCTTTTCACCAGATGTTCTTATTAATAAATCCGGATCTGGTATGTTTTTTGTATGTAGTTTTTCTGAGAATAATTCGTCAGTTATATTTTCTAACTCTAACTCACCATCTTTTACTTCTTTAGCAATAGTTTTTACAGCATCTATTATTTCTTTTTTAGAACCATAGTTCAATGCGAAAATCAGATTCAAACCAGTATTAACACTAGTTTTTTCTATAGCATCATTAACAGCTTTTTGTGTATTTGCTGGTAATTTATCTGTATCTCCTATTACTGAAATTTTTACATTATTCTCCATTAACTCTGGCATAAAACTAGAAAACATTTTTTCTGGTAAATCCATTAAATAATTTACTTCTTGTTTTGGTCTTGACCAATTTTCTGTTGAAAATGCATATAAAGTTAGATACTTTATCCCCAAATTACTAGCGTATTTAGTAATTTTTTTTACTGTTTGCATTCCTTCATAATGTCCTTTAATTCTAGGAAGATTTCTCTTTTGTGCCCATCTTCCATTTCCATCCATTATTATGGCTACGTGCTCTGGTATTTTTTGTAAATTAGGCTTATTTTCCTGATTTACTTCTTTTTTCTTAAAAATTTTAAACATATTATCTCCTAAATGTAGATATAACTAATCTACTCAATTATAACCTATACTACAAGTAAAGTAAAATAAATACAGAGTGAAATTTAATCCCACTCTGCATTCTTCTATTACGCTACTAAAGATCTAATAGCATTTCTATCTACTTTTACTTCTGTTTTTGGAGCAATTCTTAGTGTTACTGTAGCTGTTCCTACTTCAACAATCTCTCCATAGATTCCTGAGAATGTTACTACATTATCTCCTGCTTTTAATGAATCCTGTAATAATTTTAATTCTTTATTTCTCTTGTTTTGCGGTCTAATAATGAAAAAGTACATAAATCCAAATATTAACGCAAACATAAAAATACTATATAAGTTTTGTGACATTATTTTAATTCCTTTCAAATAGTATACACTATATTGTACTATATATTCTTAATTTTTTCTAGAAATTTTTAGGATTTTCCTTATTCAATCCATACTTTTCAAAAAATTCCTCTTTATAATCAAGTAATCTATCTTCTAATATAGCTTGTCTTATATTTTTCATCATATTTAATAAGAAATGTATATTATGCGTTGTCGTAAGTCTAGTCCCAAAAATTTCATCCGTTTTATATAAGTGTCTCATATATGCTTTTGTATAATTTTTACAACAGTAGCAATCACATTCCGGATCCAGTGGTGTAAAGTCTTCTGCATATTTAGCATTTTTTATAACCACTCGACCAGAACTCGTCATACATGTTCCATTTCTTGCTATTCTTGTAGGTAATACACAATCAAACATATCCACTCCCCTTAGAACTCCTTCAAATAAGGCATCTGGTGATCCCACTCCCATCAAATACCTTGCTTTATTTGTCGGTAATAAAGGTGTAGTTTCTTCTAAAACTCTATACATTACATCTTTAGGTTCCCCTACAGATAATCCCCCTATCGCATAACCTGGGAAGTCCATAGCTACCAAATCTTTTGCACTTTGCTGTCTTAATTCAGCAAAACCTGCTCCTTGAACAATTCCAAATAACGATTGATTTTTCTCATTAGTTTGTGCTTTTAAGCAGCGTTCTGCCCATCTGCTAGTTCTCTCTACTGATTGACGTATATATTTATACTCATGCCCAAAATCAGGACATTCATCAAAAGCCATCATAATATCACTTCCTAAAGAAGTCTGTATTTCAACTGCTTTTTCAGGTGATAAAAACAATTTTTCTCCCGACAAGTGATTTTTAAATGATACCCCTTCTTCTGTTATTTCTCTTAATTGACTAAGTGAAAAAACTTGAAACCCTCCAGAATCGGTAAGAATACTTCCATCATAATTCATAAACTTATGTAGTCCACCGGCCTTTTCTATAATTTTTTCTCCAGGTCTTAACCATAAGTGATAGGTATTAGAAAGTATGATGTCTGCTCCCATTCCTTTAACTTCTTCAGGAGACATAGCCTTAACAGTTGCTTGAGTTCCTACTGGCATAAAAACTGGTGTTTCAAATGTTCCATGTGGTGTATGTACTCTACCTAATCTGGCTCCTGATTGTTTGCAAGTTTTGATATGTTCATACCACACTGCATTTTCTTTTATATCTTTCATTAACATTCTCCTATATTAATATATGAACATAGAGTCCCCAAAAGAAAAGAATCTATATTCTTCATTTACTGCTATTTTATATAATTCTAACATAGACTCCCTATTATAAAAAGCACTTACTAACATTAATAATGATGATTTCGGTAAATGGAAATTCGTTATTAATGCATCAACACATCTGAATTTAAATCCTGGATAAATAAAAATATCAGTCCATCCAGATGATGCTTTAATTATCCCGTCATTATCTCTAGCTATTGTTTCTAAAGTTCTCGTAGTGGTTGTTCCGACAGAAATTATTCTTTTTCCACTAGCTTTTGTTTTATTAATAATTTCTGCTGTTTCTTGACTAACTTCATAATACTCAGAATGCATTTTATGTGTTTCTATATCTTCTACAGCTACCGGTCTAAATGTCCCTAATCCTACATGCAAAGTTAAATATGTAATATTTACTTTTTTCTCCTTGAGTTCTTCCAATAGTTCTTTTGTAAAATGCAAACCTGCAGTTGGTGCAGCTGAAGAACCTAATTCTTTAGAATATACTGTCTGATATCTTTCCTTATCTTCTAAAGTTTCCTTTATATAAGGGGGTAATGGCATAGAACCTAGTTCATCTAGTCTCTCTTGAAAAATTCCAGAATAAATAAAGTTAAAATCTCTAAATCCATCTTCTTTTACTGCTATACACTCAGCTTTCATAACATCCGAAAAATTAATTATTGTTCCTATCTTTACTCTTCTAGCTGGTTTAACGAGACATTCCCATATATTATCTTCTTTATTTTTTAACAATAATACTTCAATTGTCGCTTTAGTGTCTGCTTTTTCTCCAATCAATCTAGCAGGCATCACTCTCGTATTATTTAAAACTAAGGTATCCCCTTCTTGTAAATACTCCACTATATTACTAAATGATTTATGCTCATAATTATTGTTATCTCTATCAACCACAAGTAATTTACTACTATCCCTTTTTTCTAAAGGTGTTTGAGCAATTAAATTCTCCGGTAAATAAAAATCAAAATTTTCTAATTTCATTTATATTTCTCCTATACATAATAAAAAGGTAGCTTAGTTGCTACCTTTTACATATTTTATATGTGATAATAAATTCATTACAATTCCTAATGTTGCTGATAATACTAACATAGAACTACCACCAAACGAATAAAATGGAATCGGAACTCCTGTCATCGGTAAAGCTGCTGATACTCCTCCTATATTTACCATTGTTTGAGTAAATAATAATGCCGCAAAACCTAATGCGAATATAGATTCAAAAGTTCTCCCAGAATTTAACCCAGCATACAAAATTCTAATAATTATAATTATTAATAACATTACCACTGCAACTACACCTAAAAATCCGAATTCTTCAGCAGTTATTGCTAAAATAAAATCAGTGTGCGCCTCTGGTAAATATCCTAATTTTTGAATAGAATTACCTAGTCCCTTTCCAAATAAACCACCATTTCCAAACGAAATCATAGAATTAATGATATGCTCATTTGAATTACTTGTTCCTGAAAAAGGATCAAAAAAGGTTTTTATCCTATTTATCTGATAAGTTGTTCCACCAGTAATAAGACCTCTAATATACATAACTAATGCTAACCCAACTAGAGAAGCTAATCCTATTTTTATAAGCAATAGTATATTTCTAAAACTTATATTAGCACAAAACATTATAATGATTACTACTGCTATAGTTATAAGCATAGTTCCTGTATCATTTTGCGTGAAAATTAAAAATAATATTACCAAAGGAACTGCAAAAATTTTACTTAAATCCATTGGTTTGGTAGGTCTTCTTAAAGTTTCTTTTCTAGATTCTAGAATTAAAGCCATATATGCTATGACAAAAATCTGCGCTAGAACTGATGGTTGAAAAGTAAACCCTCCTATATTTATCCATGAATACGCCCCATTTACCGACGAACCTAATCTAGGAAGTAATAATAATATAGATATAACTAAAAAACCATAACTATAGTATTTCTTATCTTTAAATATTTCATATGGCACTGTAGCAAATATTAGATATGCTCCTAATGATAGTAGAGCCCATATACTTTGCCTAGATAAAAAATAATTTGATGAAACTGGAACCCCATTAGTAAACATTCCATATTTATTTCCTATCATAGTTGCACTATATACCATAATACAACTACTTATAAGGAGCAATATCAGTGATATTGTTACATATAAATCTATTCTTGATAGCCTTTTTTCTTTTGAGGCTCGTCTTATTATTTGCTTAAATCTATTCATATACTAACTATGCTGTCTTTCTTGGTTTATAATTGCTATTGCTAATAAAAATTCTTTCTGTTGGATAAGTTCTGTTCTATATAATTCTCTTATCTCAAATTCAACTAAATCCAAATGTTGCTTTCTATCTTGCATATAAATGACTATACCATATGATTTTAATAATTGTTGGACATCATAAAAATTTTTCATAATTGAATCCCCACTAACCTAACTCATTTTTTAAGTCAATATACACAGTATTGGTACTATCTAATTCTATTGCCTTGTTTATATATTCTTTACTTTTTTCAATATTATCTTCTGAATACTCTATTAACGCCAACTGGTAGTAAGTCGGGGCGAATGTTCCATCAAAATTTATTGCTTCTAAGAACACTTTTTTTGCCTCTACTCTAGAAGTTGTTATCATTTTTATTAACCCTAATTCATAGTACGTTAGTACTGAACGATTCTCCGATAATAATTCTTTTTCTAATGATTCACTTGATGTATCTTCGTTTATTCCAGCGAAACGATCTTTTACTGCACTATAATGATAGTTATTTATTTTAGATTTTAAATTTACATCAGAATACTGCACAACTATCCCCACAACTAGCAGAAGAACTGCTATTATATAAGATATAATTACATTTATTTTTTTATATAAACTTAATTGTATCAAAGCACCTAATACAAAAGACACTAGATAGTGCATAATATTTACACTTGTATCAACAAATAGACTAGTTGCAACCGTATAAACTATAGGAATTATTGTAGCATACATAAGTTTTAAATTGTTAGTTCTCTTATTGTATTCGACAATAAACATGGAACCTAGTAACGAAAATATAGATAAACTTACTACATCAAGAGTATCTATTTGTCTTAATAATCTTAAAGTATTATATATTACTGTCGTAAAAAATACAATTATACCTGCTGAGCTAATTTTTATACAATCTCCTAAAAAGATTGCCATACAAACTACCGTCAATACTACTATACTCAGCTGATTTGAATCACTAAACACCAATATATCAGTAAACAGTCTATAGAATTCACCACTAATTATTTTTTGATAATTATAATCTATATATTCATATAAATTAAATTTTTTTAGATATAACAATAAATAATTTGTTGCAAAAGCTACTATAAATATCAGCGCTAAAAACATAAAATAAAAATTAATAGTATATCCTGTATTGTTTTTAGAACTATATTTATCTTCTACTTTCTTTTTATACCTTTCATTATATGCTGCATACTTAATAAATTTCTGATCTCTTTTATCAATAAAATTTAAAATATTTTTTTCTGAAACCAGTATTCTTTCAATAATCAGCGTGTCTGAAACTTTATATTTCTTATATTCCTGTATATTATTTTCTGAATCACTAACAATATGTAGAGTTTTAATTTTCAGACTAGATAATTTAAATACTTTTTTTAATCGATTTTCATTATTGATTATATTATAAACATTAGCATCTACATCTGCTAATTTTAAATTTTCTGTAAATATTAACCGAGTTATTTCATTATATGAGTTTATAAACCATATATCTTTTTTTTCTGGTCTATAGTGCAAAATGTCATAATTATATTTAGTTGTATATAAATATGCTATTTTCCAAAATTGTTTCTCACTCATTAAAAATTCATCCTTAATGAATAAACTTAAATAGCCAATGGCTATTTAAGTTTAACTGTAGCAACTTCATCTAGGAAGTTAACTTTTGTATTTTCTTTTAAAAATGTCAGCGACTCTACAGCATCCATGTTTGTTACAACACAAGGAGTAATAGTAGATTTTGCTTTTTCTTTTACTAATTCTAAGTCAAAAGTAACTAGTTTATCTCCTGCAGAAACTTTATCTCCTTCTTTAACGTGAGCTTCAAATCCTTCACCTTGCATACTAACAGTTTCTAAACCAATGTGAATTAATAACTCAACACCTGCACTAGTTTTTAGTCCTACTGCGTGCTTAGTTGGGAACACGTTTACTATCTCAGCATCAACTGGAGAAACTACTACACCTTCAGAAGGTACTATAGCAAAACCATCTCCCATCATTTTTTGTGCGAAAACTGGATCTGGTACTTCTGAAATGTTAACTACATCTCCAGTAGCAAAAGCTTTTACTGTTTGCTCTGTTACTTTTTCTTCTTTACCAAATAATTTTGAAAATAATCCCATAACTAAATTCTCCTTAATATTTTATACTTTATATTTTATCATATAATCTGTTACTATACAACCTAAAAAAGAGATCTTACTGAATAGTAAAATCTCTTTTTTTATTAATCTACATCTCTAGATAAATCTACTTTTTCTAAAGGTATTAGCTTAGTTTTATATTTAATTTTGTGATATAGATAAAAGAATAAGAATACTGGTATTCCCATGTATGTTGTTACAATTGCTCCCCAATCAACAACACCTTTTGTAATTAATTCTGTATCTTGTCCAATAATAACAATAATACACAAAATTAAGGCTAAAATTGGTCCTACTGGGAACCACTTAGCTTTATATTTCAAGTCATTTAAATCTTTTCCTTGTTTTAAATAGGCTCTTCTGAATCTGTAGTGACTTATCGCTATACCTAACCAAGCGATAAATCCTGTAAGTCCACTTGCTGCTACTATATAAGTATATGCTCCATCACTAGTTTTTTGTATTAATAATACTGCAATTACTACTAAAGTTGTAGCTATTAATGAGTTAATAGGCGTCCCTTTTTTATTTAACTTAGCAAAAATTGGGAAAGCTTGTTTCTCTTTACTCATCGCGTATAACATACGAGTTGAGGCAAACATTCCAGAATTTCCTGCTGACATAATTGAAGTAAGAATTACTGCATTCATAACTGATGCTGCAAATGCAAATCCTGCATTTTGGAATACAATAGTAAATGGTGACTTAGCAATTTCTTCAGCACTAGCTGCTCCCATTAAATCTTCTGATGTATACGGAATTAATAAACCAATTACGATTATCGCTAATACATAGAAAATTAATATACGCCAGAAAACTTGCTTAACCGCTGTTGGTATAGCTTTTTCTGGATTTTCACTTTCTCCAGCTGTTACCCCAATAAGCTCTGTTCCTTGGAATGAGTATCCTGCAATTAGGAATACTCCAATTGCTGCTAAAATTTTACTAGATAATGATGTATCTTCCCCGATAAACGGTGCTTCACCTATTGTAAAGTTTTCAAGCCCTATAAATGGACCACCTAAAATTCCAAAAATTGTTAAACATCCTATCACTAAGAATACAATTACTGTTACTACTTTAATTAAAGCAAACCAGTACTCACTTTCTCCATATACTTGAACACTTAACGAGTTAAGTCCAATAATTATCAATAAGAATATTATTGACCAAGCCCACGCCGGTAGAACTCTCATTGGTTCCCAATAAGAAACAGCCAATGCTGATAACTCTATATCTACAGCAACTGTAATTACCCAGTTAAACCAATAGTTCCACCCTAAAGCAAATCCTAATGATGGGTCAACATATCTTGAAGCGTATGTTGAAAACGATCCAGATGTCGGTAAATAAGTTGCCATCTCTCCTAATGAAGTCATTAAGAAATATACCATTAATCCTATAAATAAGTAAGCTAATAGCGCTCCACCAGGTCCTGCATTAGAAATTGCCTGACCACTCGTCATAAATAATCCACTTCCTATACAACCTCCGATTGCAATCATGGTAATATGACGAGATTTTAATTTTCTTTGTATGTTATTCTCTTGTGCCATACATCCTCCTAAATTTCTTATAAAATAAAAAATGCACAACATAAAGCTGTGCATTTTTTGCACCTCAATACTAGTAGCTCAACATAGTAAAAACTATGACAGTTTTATACCTATTCGATATAACCCCAACAACATTTCCGTAGAATGAAATGTTGTTTCGGCAAAAACTCCTTTAGGTGAGTTTCTCAGATTTTCTACAATCTCCACTCACTTACTCATAATTTTCGCGACCTCTACCCCACATAGTGAGGTTTATTTATTTTATTATGTACTGATTATAATATTTTATTATCTAATTTGTCAAGGATTTTATTTAATTACTCCACTTGATTTTAGATATGACTCATAATCCATCTCTTTATTAACTGCTCCACCTTCTGGTAAAAGATCTACAACACGGTTAGCTATAGTTTGAATAAACTCGTAATCGTGTGACGTGAAGAATACCGAACCTTTAAATTGTGCAATACCTTCGTTCACTGCTGTTATAGATTCTAAATCTAAATGGTTAGTTGGTTCATCTAATAAAATTACATTTGCTTTAGATAACATCATCTTAGAAAGCATACAACGCATTTTTTCTCCCCCAGAAAGAACATCTGCATTCTTAAGGGCTTCTTCTCCTGAGAATAACATACGCCCTAGGAATGAACGTAAGTATGATTCAGTCTCCTCTTCAGGTGATGCATATTGTCTTAACCAATCAACTAGTGATACTTTCTTTTCGTTAAAGTATTCACCATTATCTTTTGGCATATAAGACCTAGAAGTAGTAACTCCCCATTTAATCGAACCGCTATCTGGCTCAATTTCTTCAGCTAGAATCCTTAGTAATGTTGTTTTAGCTAATTCATCACCTAATAAAATTACTTTATCATTTGGATTAACTGTAAAACTTACATTTTTAAGCACTTCTTTTCCTTCAATAGTTTTTGAAATACCATCTACAATAAGTAAATCATTTCCAATTTCTCTATCTGGAGTGAATCTTACATAAGGATATTTTCTACTACTTGGTTTAATATCGTCTAATGAAATCTTATCAAGCATTTTCTTTCTACTTGTAGCTTGTTTAGATTTTGATGCATTGGCAGAGAATCTTGCAATGAAATCTTGAAGTTCTTTAATCTTCTCTTCTTTTTTCTTATTAGAATCTTCTTGCATTCTACGTGCTAATTGACTTGATTGATACCAGAAATCATAGTTCCCTACATATAATTGAATTTTTCCAAAGTCTAAATCACAGATATGTGTACATACATTATTTAAGAAGTGACGGTCGTGACTGACTACGATTACTGTATTTTCAAAGTTAATTAAGAACTCTTCTAGCCATTGAATAGCAGCTAAATCAAGACCGTTAGTAGGCTCATCTAGTAGTAATACATCTGGATTACCGAATAAGGCTTTAGCTAATAAAATCTTAACTTTTTGTGAGTTATCTACTTCTGACATTAATGAATAGTGAATATCACTAGGAATTCCTAATCCTTCTAGCAATTGAGCTGCATCACTTTCTGCACTCCAACCATCCATCTCTGCGAATTCACCTTCTAATTCTGCAGCAATTACTCCATCTTCTTCAGTGAATGGATCTTTCATATAGATAGCATTTTTTCTATTCATTACATCCCAAAGTTTTTCGTGTCCCATCATTACTACATCGATTACTTTTTCTTCTTCATAATCAAAGTGATTTTGACGTAACACTGCTAAACGCTCATCTTTTCCAAGTGAAATATGACCTTGTTGTGAGTCAATTTCTCCTGATAAGACTTTTAGGAACGTTGTTTTTCCTGCTCCGTTCGCTCCAATTAAACCGTAGCAGTTACCATTTGTAAACTTAATATTTACATCTTCAAATAGTTTTCTATCCGCAAAGCGAAGAGCTAAATTAGTAACTTGTAACATTATTTATCTCCTTTATTTACACTAGCTATTAAACTCTCAATACGCATTGCATATTCACTAGTGTTGTCATACTCAAAGATTAGTTCCGGGAATTTTCTAACCTTAACTTTTTTAGCTACTTCAGATTTAATAAATCCTTTTATTTTCGCTAATGATGTTTTAGTTTTTTCTTTCTCTTTTTCCCCACCTAATACTGTATAGTAAACTTTTGCTTGTGAATAATCACCAGTTAATTTTACTTCAGTAATAGTTATGAAACCTAAATCATGATTTTTTACTTTTGTAGCAAGAACAAATGTAATTTCTTTCTTAATTTGTTCCCCTAATCTATTTACTCTTAGTTCAGACATTACTTATCCTCCCTTGATATTATCTTTTTACTTCTTCCATAACGAATACTTCAAATACATCACCTTCACGGATATCGTTGTAGTTTTCTACAGTCATACCACACTCATATCCAGCTTGTACTTCTTTAACATCATCTTTGAAGCGACGTAACGTATCAATTTCACCTTCATAAATAACAACACTATCACGGATTACACGTACTTTTCCATCACGTGATACTTTTCCTTCTGTTACATATGCTCCAGCGATATTTCCAAGTTTTGAAACCTTGAATACTTGACGTACTTCTGCAAGTCCAATTACTTTTTCTACAAACTCTGGATCTAATAATCCTGTCATAGCAGCTTCAATCTCTTCTATAACTTTGTAGATAATACTGTGTAAACGAATATCTACCTGTTCATTTTGTGCCATAACTTTTGCATTGTTATCAGGACGAACGTTGAATCCAATTACTACCGCATTAGATGCTAAAGCTAAAGTAATATCAGACTCATTAATTGCTCCAACTCCTGTGTGGATAATCTTAACATTTACCCCTTCTACATCAATCTTAGCAAGTGACATAGCTAAAGCTTCTACAGAACCTTGAACATCTGCTTTAAGGATTACATTAAGATCTTTCATCTCACCTTGTTTCATTTGCTCAAATAGAGTATCTAATGAAACTGCTGATGCATTTTGTCTTTGACTTTCAATGTGTTGTTGTTGACGAAGTTCTCCAATTTGACGTGCAGTTTTTTCATCACCGAATACTACAAATCTATCTCCAGCGTTTGGAACATCTTGTAATCCAGTTATCTCTACCGGCATAGATGGTTTAGCGTGGTTTATTGATTTACCACGATCATTAATCATAGCACGAACACGACCAAATGTATTACCTACTACTATTGGGTCCCCTACATTTAATGTACCACTTTGTACTAATAATGTTGCAACAGCTCCACGACCCTTATCTAATTTAGCTTCAATTACAGTTCCCATAGCTAAACGATCTGGGTTCGCTTTGATTTCTTGCATATCAGCAACTAATAGAACCATTTCTAATAATTCATCAATACCTTCACCTTGAAGAGCTGAAATTGGAACGAAGATTGTATCTCCTCCCCAGTCTTCTGGAGTAAGTCCACGCTCTGCTAATTCACCCATAACTTTATCTGGATTAGCTTGTGGTTTATCCATTTTGTTAACTGCAACAATAATTGGTACTTCTGCAGCTTTAGCATGGTTAATAGCTTCTATTGTTTGAGGCATTACCCCATCATCTGCAGCAACTACAAGTATTGTAATATCTGTAACTTTAGCTCCACGAGCACGCATTGTTGTGAAGGCCGCGTGTCCCGGTGTATCTAAGAAAGTAATCTTTCTGTCATTAGCTCTTACTTGGTAAGCTCCAATGTGCTGAGTAATTCCACCAGCTTCTCCAGCAGTTACTTTTGAATTTCTTATTGTATCTAATAATGTTGTTTTTCCGTGGTCAACGTGTCCCATTATAGTTACAATTGGAGGTCTTACTTTAGTGTTTTCTTCATCTTCTTCTACTTCGAAGTAAACATCTAAATCTTCTTTGTTAATTTCTACTTCTTGTTGGATTTCTTTACCATAATCCATAGCAATTAATTCAATTTGTTCTAAAGTTAGAGATTGATTAATATTAGCCATTATTTTTAATTCAACAAATAATTTTTTGATTAACTCAGTTGAAGAAATTGATAATACGTCTGCTAGTTCAGCAACAGTCATACCATCTTTAACTAGAATTGTATCATCACTGATAGTTTCTTCAGTTGGCGCTTCAATCATTGCAGGTTGTTGCTTAGTAGATTTTTTTTGTTTTTCTTTTTTATTTTTTTTCTTTTTGTTTTTCTTATTGTTTCTAATAAGTTCCTGATCTAAATCTTCAGGGTTTACCTCAATAGCTGCTTTCTTTTCTTTTTTAGGTGCCTTCTTTTCTTCATTTTTCACTACATTTTTTTTATTAAATATAGCTTCTAACTGGTCATATGCTTCTTCTGTAATCATAGACATATGGTTACCTACTTCTATATTTAATTCTTTTAATGTTGAAATGATTTCTTTTGAAGATTTATCTACTTGTTTAGCATATTCATGTACTCTAATTTTACTCATTATCGACACATCCTCCTTCTTCTTCTATTAATTCTTTTAATTTTTTACTAAAACCTGAATCTGTTATCGCTACAGCTACCCTGTTTTCACGACCTATCGCTTTACTAATTTCTTCAATAGTAAAGTAGTCTACTTTATCAACTTTATAATATTCAGATTTATCACTTAATTTTTTCTTTGTATTTTTACCGCAATCACTGGCTACCACTAATAATTTCACTTTAGAATCTTGAATATTCTTAATTATTAAGTCTTCACCTGTGATTATTTTTCCAGCTCTAGTCATTAAGCCTAATAAATTTAATGTTTTTCTCATTATTTTTTAGGAATCGACTTTCTATAGATTAATCTAATAACTTCAGCATAGATTTCTTCCATTACTTCAGGAGATGTACCAAAGTATTTTTCTAATTTTTTCTTTTCTTTAGCTTCTTCTATTACACTAAGTTCAGAAACTACATAGGCTCCTCTTCCAGCCTTTTTTCCAGTAGAGTCAACAGAAATTTCTCCCTCTTTGTTTTTTACTATACGAAGTAAATCTTTTTTAGGAAACATTTCATTTGTAAGAATACATTTTCTACTAGGTATCTTTTTCTGTTTCATAAATTTTCTACCTCTCTACCTTAAATTACTCTTCTGATGAAGTTTCTTCTGTCTTGATATCTATCTTCCAACCAGTTAGCTTAGCTGCAAGTCTTACATTTTGTCCTTTTTTACCAATAGCTAATGACAATTGTTCTGGTGCTACTTTTACATTCGCTATTTTTTCTTCTTCATTTATAGTGATAGATTCTACTTTGGCTGGCGATAAAGAGTTTGTAACAAATTTCTCTATATCTTTGTCCCAAGGTACAATATCAATTTTTTCTCCATTTAATTCTTGTAAAATCGTAGATACACGACTTCCAGAAGGTCCTACACAAGAACCAACTGCATCAATATTCGAATTATCTGAGTAAACCGCAATCTTAGTTCTTTCACCAGCTTCACGTGAAACTGACTTAACTTCAACTACTCCATCATAAATTTCAGGAACTTCTTGTTCAAATAATCGTTTAATAAAATCTGGATGTGATCTTGATGCTAGTACATGTGGTCTGCTTCCTTTTGTTGGATTTTCAACTTTCGCAATATATACTTTGATAGGCGTTTGTGGTAAATACTCTTCTCCAGGAATTCTTTCATTTTCACCTAAAATAGCTTCAATTTTTCCTAATTTTACGTATACATATCTTGAATCAATTCTATCAATATATCCTGATCGAATTTCTCCTTCATACTCAAGGTACTCATTGTATAGCACTTCTTTTTCTGCATCTCTTAATCTTTGCATTAAAGCTTGTTTTGCAGCTTGAGCACCAACTCTTCCAAATTCTTCTGGAATGTCTTCTTCTATATATAGGTCTCCAATTTCATAAGCTGGATTAATCTGTAATGCATCCTCTAATGAAATTTCAATTCTGTCATCATATACTTCTTCAACAACTTCTTTCGAAATTTTGAAGATATACTTACCTGTTGTTCTATTAAAATCTACCGTTACATTTTTAGAAGCATTGAAATTCTTTTTATAAGCTGATAATAACGCCATTTCTATTGCTTCAAATAATATATCTCTTGATATACCTTTTTCTGTTTCTATTACTTCTATCGCTTTAAGCAATGCCTTGCTCATTATTCTTTCTCCTTAATATTTAAAAATAAAATTAAAATTTAACTGCTAAACGAATTTTAGCTATTTTTTCATATGGAATAGTTGATTTTTTCACTCTAGCTTTGTCTTTGTACTCTACTAAAAGATTTTCTTCTTCTATTTCTACAATATCAGCATAAAATTCTTTAGTTCCATCAATTTTTTCATAAGTTTTTATAAAAACATGCTTTCCAATTGAATCAACTACTTCATCAAACGAGCGTAATTCTCTTTCTATCCCTGGTGATGAAACTTCTAAATAGTAATTGTCTTTAATAAAGTCTTCTTTATCTAAATCTTCTGAAATTAAATCTGTTAAAGTTACACAATCATCTAGATTAAGACCACCTTTTTTATCAAAATATACTCTCAAAAAGTAATCTTGCCCTTCTTTAACATACTCGACATCATATAAACTATATTCTGTTCCCTCCACTTTTCTCAAAGCTAGGTCCCTTACTTTATCTATAATAGCCATAAAACACCTCTTTCTATTTACAAAAAAAGCGGAGAATACACAAATTCACCGCTTCTTAGGTTTATTCATTTATATAAAATATATCATACAACCACACTATTGTCAATTATTTATACAATTCTGTTCTTATGCTTTTTACCATTTTATCAATTTCTGATTTAAGATTCTTCTCAAATTCCTCTTTTGTTATTACATTATCATTTAGTGCTTCACTATAACCTAATATTACCGACAGAGAATTTTTCATTTGGTGTAACATAATTTTCTTTTTAACTTCTTGTTTATCCATAGAATTACTCTTTTTGTATAGTAAAAACAGATTTAAGAATGTTACAATAGCCAACGGAATAAATAAAAACTCTAATTTCACTCCTAATAACGCTGTACAAACAAGTACTAAAATAACTATAACATTTACAACTACTAATTTATGTAAGCTTTTCATGATACAAATTATACACCTCTCGTTTATTTATACCATATTTTTCCGCTACCATCTTGATTGCTGCAGAATTCTTCATACCATTTTCCACAAATGTTTCAACTTCTTTTATTAACTTTTCATTATCTACTTCTTCTTTATCTACAGATTTATTTGGACTTATTACTACAACAAATTCACCTTTTACTTTAATATTTCCGTTATCTAGCTTATCTAAAATATTTTTCGCACTCCCAGTTTCTACTTGTTCAAACATTTTTGTTAATTCTCTAGATATTGATATTACCCTCTCTCCATCTAACTCGGTAATTGTACTTATTAAATTAATTATTCTATGCGGTGATTCATATAATATCGCAGTCTGTTTAGACGATAAAACTTCATTAAGTTTGGCTTTTAATTCTTTATTCTTTCTTGGAAGAAATCCATAAAATGTATATGTATATGATTCAATACCACTAGATACTAGTGCCGTTAATGCAGCATTAGGTCCTGGTATGGTTACTACTTGTATTCCTTCATTTATACATTTATTAACTAATACATATCCTGGATCAGATATACAAGGCATACCTGCATCTGATACCAAAGCTACCGTTTTTCCATCTTGGATAATGTCAATTATTTTATCACTTGTATCTTCTTCATTATGTTCATGATAAGAAATCAATTTTTTATTTTTTATTTCAAAATGATTTAATAATTTCTGAGTGTTCCTAGTATCCTCACAAGCAATAACATCTGCATTTTCTAAAGTCTTGAGTGCTCTAACACTAATATCATCAAGATTCCCTATTGGAGTCCCTACTACATACAACATTATTCTTCTCCTTTATTTATATTAATTATATATTCTTTTTTCTCTACATTCATATTTTCATCAATATATTCAAATTTACGTTTTCTATCCAGTTGTTTGATAGCATACTCTTTTTTCATAGCACTAGATTTATCAAGAAACTCCTCATAATAATATAATTTTACTGGAGTTCTTGTTTTAGTATACTTAGCTCCCTTTTTATTGTTATGAGTCTCTATCCTTTTTCTAATATTCGTAGTATAACCAGTATAAAGAGTTCCATCCGAACACTTCAATATATAAGTATAATGTTTTTTACAATCCATAAACCTTCTTCATCTCCGCACTATATGTAGAGTCTTCATTATATATATACATAGGCTGTTCTATCTTCATATCGTGCACATTAGAAACTGAGCCTTCTATCAAAATAATTTTACTATTATCACTTGAAGCTTTACTATAAACAAAACGTACTCTTTTTATCCCCAAATTATACTTATTGCAAGTCAGAATAATGTCGGCTAATCTATAACTTCTATGAACCATAAAAAATTTCCCGTTCTGTTTTAGTAAATATCTAATACTAGATACAACATCCTCTAAATTACAAAGTATTTCGTGTCTAGATATAGAATGATTACTTCCTTGCTTTAAATTAGGCATATTTTCTATAGGGAAATATGGTGGATTACACACTACATAATCAAAGGATGATGGCCTATACAAATCTTTTATATTTTTAATATCACCCTGAATAGCAGAAATATTATCGACTTTATTAATTTCAATATTTTTCTTTGATAATTCTACCAAGTCATCTTGAATTTCTAACATAGTCATATCTATATTATATTTTTCTTTTAAAATTAAAGAGATAGCGCCATTACCACTACAAAGTTCTATCATTTTTTTCTTAGCAACTTTCGTCATATTTACAAAATCAGCTAGTAAATATGTATCTGTAGAAACGCTATAATGATCTTCATATTGAATAAACTTTAAATTCTTATATAAATAATCTATTCTTTCTTTTTTTATATTACTCATTTAATTCAATATCCTTCTTTACTATATTAAAAAGTATAGACTCAATCACTAAATTATAATTCACATTTAATGTCAAATCTTTCTTTCCTTCTAATAGTATACTTAATAAATTCACCTTATTATGAATTGACTTAGAATTCCTTGTTTTCAATAACATATAATCAATAAATTGCTCAGCCATCTCTTTGTTTTCCATAGAATTTATAAGTTCTAAAATAGCAAGCGTTCTATTATTTTTATACATTTCAAAAAAATCTACATAATTTTGTGATTCAACTACATTTTCTGTAGATTGCTTTTTTTCGGAAACTACATTTACAATTTGACATCTAGAAATTATAGTATCTAAGACTGCATTTAAATTTGTTGTAGTTAGTAGTGCCGTTATTTTTTCTTCCGGTTCTTCTAAAAACTTCAAAATACTATTAGATGCTTGGGGCGTCATCTTATCTACGTTCTTTATCCAATATATTTTTCTGCTGTATGTTGGTTTTGTACTCATTTCCTGTTTTAAAATAAGCACATCTTCTTTTTTTATTGTATTTTCTACATTAACACTATAGAAATCTACATAATTATTATGTTCAATTTGTTTACAGATTTTACACGAATTACAAAAGAATAATTCTCTATCTATGTTTTCTAAACAAAATAAAGATTTTACAAACATCTTAATATACTCTTCTATAGTTTCTTCATTATTTCCAGTAAACAAATACGCGTGACTAATCTTATTATTCTTTATTATATTGTTTAAATATTTGTCCGTTAAATTTTCCATTCTATAAACAATCTCTCTATCAAATCATCAACTTCTTTTTCCACATCTGCAAGTTCAGCGTTAGCGTTTACTTTTCTGAATCTCAGTGGTTCTAATTCATATAAATCATCATAGGCAGTTTTTATTTTTTCATAAAACTCCACTGACTCTTTATCTAATTTATTATTATCATCTCGTTTTTGAGTTCTTGATAAACCACGGTCTACTTCTACATCAAAATATAAAGTGACATCTGGTTTTAAACCATCTAAAGCATACTCATTTATATTTAATATATCCTGCATATCAAGTCCCCTTCCATATGCTTGATATGCTATTGATGAATCTAAAAATCTATCACATACTACAAAAATACCCTTCTCAAGAGACGGCTTAATTTTCTTTGAAACATGCTCCCTTCTACTAGCTGCAAAAAGTAACACCTCTGTTTTAGAGTCTATGTCGTTATGTAATATTATATCTCTTATTAATTCACTAACTTCTGTTCCACCAGGTTCTCTAGTTAGCACTACATCATAACCACGTTCTTTTATTCTCTCTACTATTCGTTGGCTCATGGTACTCTTACCCGAACCGTCAATCCCTTCAATAGTTATAAATTTACCGTTCATCTTATCCATCCTAATTATATTCATTATTATCCTATTTTAACATTATATCATAAAACACTATAACAACATAATTTTCATTTGTTTTTTCCTATCTTCTATGTTAAAATTTTAATATATTTTAGGAGGAATTTATGCTTAAAACACATATTCAAAAATTACCTTACTTTATCTTTTCGTTCTTGTTATTTGTGATTTTGCCTATAGCTTATCATTTCTTTACTAACAAGTCGGAAGCTATGATAAATATTTTAGTAATTATATTTACATTATCTACATTCTTAGTATCATTTGTTTATTCATATAACAACGAAGATTTCTCATATCTATTCGCTATTTTTACAGGAGCATGTTTCCTAATTTCTTGTATTCTATTCTGGAACTTTGAAATTTTTGTCTACGCTTTATTATATATATTCTTAAACTTATGTGGACAAGGTTCTGGTTACGTAATAAAAAAATTAGTTCGTTTCATAAAATACCTAATAGCTAAAAGAAAAAAATCTGTTAAGACAGTTAAATAAAAAAGAACTCTGCTTATATCGCAGAGTTCTTTTTTTCTCAACTATTCCATCGAAGAAAATCTCAAGTTTTGCACTTCAGTCAAATAAGCCTCTATCTTAGAACTTGGTTTTGACTGATAAATATTTTGTAGTAATTCATAATAGAAATATTCTTCTTTTATGAATTCGTGATACTTCTCTACTTCTTCTTCCACAAAATCAACATAATCTTCTTCCTCAGATAATGTTAATAAAGTTAAAGTTAGTAAAGGAGCATCTTCTTTGATGATATTATGTTGCTTATAAATTCCATATACCTTCTCAGTTTCATACAATTCTCTTAAGGCATTTATCGCTATATATAATGAATCTGTATCTACACCCATTTCAGTTAATGCTTTTCTAACAAGAGTTCTTATATCGTTATATCTTTCTTCTTGTTTATATAAAGTAGTTAACTGTAAATATACATTATGTGAATTTCCTTGTAAATCTAAATATTTTTCAAAATATTTTATAGCTTCTTGTCCTTGCGACATAAATCCTAAATGCATATGTGCATCTTGGTGTTCTTCATCCAATTCTATTGTCTTAAGTAAAAATTCCTTAGACTTTTCCATATCACCTAATTGGTTGTAAGTGAATGAAACTGCAAAATATATAGAAGCGTCTTCATAGTCTCTACCATGCTCATTATAAAAATCAATCGCTTCTTCAAATCGAGCAGAATATATAAGATTATCAAACACTGGAATAAATGTATTTCTACTAGGATCCAGTTGGAAATTTTTCAATGATAACTCTAAAGCTTCATCATTTCTTCCTTCTTCTGTATATAGATTAGCTAAATATGATTCTATCATAAATTTCAAATCTTCATCATCTGATGACAGTTTTAAAGCTTGTCTAAACTTATCCTCAGCAACATCATTTAGCCCCTCATTTTGATAAATAATCCCCTCTAAAAAGATTACTTGTGCAGTTCTAGGCGCTTTATATAGAACAAGCAATGCATCATCTTTCATTCCAAGATGCATTAAATTATCAGCATAAGAAACTATCGCTGCTTCATCCCCTTCATATGTTTCATAAATTATTTTAGAAATTTCTAAAGCTTTCTCTAATTCTCCGTGATCTACAAATATCCCTCTAAAAGATTCTAATTGCTCTCTATCTAAAGTTTCTAAATCTAATTCATTATACTCATCTAAAAATTTTTGAAAATCCATAATTTCTCCTTATTTTTCTCTATCTCTAAGTATTTTTACAATATATTTTAAATCTTCCTTAATGCTATCATCAAAGATTTTTAATTCATCTAAAGATTTTTTTAAGTATCTATCACTAATATCTTTTAATTCATTCATAATTTCTTGGTCGTGTTTTATTTCATCAACAAGAACTAATTTTTCTTTTAGAGATAATTCCTTATAATTTAAAAATCTTTCTCTGTCTTTTTTTATTTTTAAAATTATTGGTAAAGTTATATTACCATTCACTAAGTCCTGCCCTATATCTTTTCCTAATGAATCTTTATCAGATATAAAATCAAGATAGTCATCCATTATTTGATAAGACATCCCTAAGTAATACCCAAACTTGTAACTGGCCCTAATTTCTTCTTCACTTGCTTCAGCCAAAATTGTTGCAGAGACACAAGCAAAAGCAATCAGTATGGCTGTTTTTCTCTTTATTTTTTTCAAATAATCTAATTTTCTAGTATTTATATTATATAAATCCTTATTTTGAATAAGTTCACCATAAACCAATTCTTTTAGAGTTATAGATAAATATTTATGAAATTCTACATTAGGAATGCTTGAAGCCTCTTTTAATATAGTTGAAAATAAGTAATCTCCTATAAATAAAGCTTTCTTATTTCCATAAATATTATTAAGTGTAGGCTTATTTCTTCTACTATCCGCACCATCAATAATATCATCGTGTATTAAACTAGTTGTATGTATCAACTCAACTAAACCAGCATTTCTTATCAATTTAGAATATTCTTTTTCATAATTTCCTAACCTAGAAAATACAAGTGATAGTATTAGCCTAATCCCTTTACCACCAGCCTTAAAATATTCATCAATAATTGAATTCAGTTCTTTATCATCTGACTCATAAATGTTCTTTATCTCTTCCCTTGCTAATGCTATATCTTTTTTATACTTCTCTATCATTCATAGCCCTCGCTTTTTCCAATAGATTTTCTTTGTTAAACTCTACATCTACTACACTAGATAACTTACTATGATATGTATTCTCATATGCTTCAATAACTAAATCTATATCTTCATTATCCATTTTTATATCATACTCCCCTAAAAGTATTACATATAAGTTGAAAATTATATGATAAAGCTCAGCATCTTCTAAATTACCTGTCTGCAAATATTTATAAGTATCCGACATATGCGAAGAAATTTTGTTTAACAATAAAAGATTACCTTGTACTAAATTATAATATTCAAAAGAATAATAATCTCCTAACAAAACATTCTCTTCACTGTTTTCTATTTTAATCAATGAATTGATATGACTATCCAAAGAAGTGACTGCATAATAAATAGCTTGATTAACATTCTCTTTATCCAATCCATACTTTTCTACTATCCTGTCATAAGCAAGTTTAGATATTAAATTTTTATCGTATTTGTAATCAGAACTTCTCATTAGTTACTCCTTTATTTACTATCTTAAAATTATAACATAAATAAACCTATTAAGACAGTTATTACCTTTGACTATTATTTGTAGAATTTTTTGAGAATTTTCAAAAAAGTTTTCAAAAAAAAAAAAAAAAAAGATGGTATAATAATTGTATAGGAAGGTGGTTAATATGATTAAATTTACAAATTTACAAAAAGTTTATGATACCAAAATTGCTCTAGATAATCTTAGTATGGAGATTAAAGACGGAGAAATCTTTGGACTTATAGGACATAATGGTGCTGGAAAATCTACAGCTATAAAATCTTTAGTTTCTGCTATTGATTTTACTAGCGGAGAGATCTATTTTGATAATAAAAAACTAACAGAAAGTAGATTTGAATGTAAGAAAGAACTATTCTACATTCCTGATAATCCAGATATGTTCCTTATGTTATCAGCACTTGAATATTGGAACCTTGTTGCTGATATTTATAGCATTGATAAAAAAACTCGTGAAGAACGAATAGAAACTTATGCTAAAATGTTTAATATCTATGAAGATAGATTTTCGGCAATAGATTCATTCTCTCACGGTATGAGACAAAAAACATTTATTATTGGGGCTTTAGTTGCTAGTCCTAGATATTGGATTCTTGATGAACCACTTACTGGACTTGACCCTCAAGCAGCCTTCGATTTAAAAGAAATTATGAGAAAACATAAAGAAAATGGAAACACTGTTCTATTCTCTACTCATATACTAGAAGTCGCTGAGAATTTATGTGATAGAATTGGTATTTTATCAAAAGGTAAACTACTATTTGTAGGAACACTTGAAGAACTTAAGGCTAAATACCAAGGTGAAAGTCTAGAGAAAATATATTTAGATATTATCAAATCTAATAAAATAGAAAGTGGTGAATAATATGAGATGGCCTGTCATTAAATCCTTATTTCTAACTAACCTACTCTATGTCAACCCACAAAAAACTAATAACCAAAGAATAAAAGCTAGTAAAAAGAAAAAAAATTTGCAAAATAGAATGTTCATAAGTTTATTATTAGCGAATAGTTTAGTTATTATTATTTTTCCGCTAATGTTGCTATTTACTGACATAGCATCTATGGCTAATAGATTCGCAACAAACACCATTATATTTTCTATTCTCGGAGCAGCTCTTGTTATGCAAATGTTCTACTCTATTTTCTATGAAGATAGTTTAACATCTAATCTAGTAAGTTTACCAGTAAGCGATAAAGAAGTTTTTTATAGTAGAATCTTAACTTTATTATTCTACAATTTTGCTTTTATATTTGGATTTATTGCTCAACAAATAATAAGTCATATAATGTTTTCGGGATTTAATTTATTGAGCATAATCTTAATTTTATGTTATTCTCTAGCGTTTATAATTCTAGTCTATACGTTAGCGATACTTTTACTAATGTCAATCTCAAAAATAAAGATATTCCAAAAGCATAAAAAAATTCTTAATTCTGTTATTGCTACTGTAGGAGTGATTACTTCATTCGCATTTACATCTTCAATAATATCATCTACGTCAACTTCTACTGAATTAGTTAAAGCTAGTGATTACAAGGGAGATTTTTTATTTAATATAGTAGCTCATACTTTAGAAATTAGTTCTCTTATCTCTATATTTGGAATCACAGTGATAGCTGGGTTCTCTATCCTTCTTTTAAATAAACTAGTCAAGAACTATACTACTACCTTCACTAGTCAATCTGAAACTGCAAAACAAAGAGTAAAAGAAGATAAAAATACAGACTATAGTGCAAATACAATATTTAGAAAAATGACCCTAAAATCGCTATTAAATTCTAGTATCATTATTCAAAATATAGCAGCCCCTATCTTTCTACCTATGATGCTAATAGGAGGGTTTCTAGGACTTAGAGAACTTGGATATTTTACTAATGGTGGAATCAGTGTTTTACCTACAGCACTTGCATTCGCTATTGTATTTACATTCCTAATGATTTCTAATGCATCATTTTCTGCATTAGCTATATCCATAGATTATAAAAATTATGAAAGTTTAAAAACTATGCCTTTAAATATAAAAAATTACATACTTAATAAGCTATATTGGGCTTTAACTTTGCAATTACCAATTATTACTATAATTTTTCTAGGAATATTGCTTATACTAGATGCTGGTTTACTTGTAATAATAATTTCACTAGTTTTATTTATTATTACTTCTCTTAGCTATTCTATACATTTCTTTATACGAGATATTAAGAAACCATTTATCGGCTGGGCAAATACAACACAGCTTGTAAACAGAGGAAAAGTTAGTGGCGTTGCTACATTTATAAAATTCATACTACTTATAATTTTTGCTTCTGCTACAATAGGTGCCAATATTTTCTATACTAAATCTTTCCCTAATTACTGGTATATTCCAACTTTTATATACTTTGTAATTGCTATAATATTAGCTTTCGTGGTAGTAAGAAAACTTTTAAAAAAAATAAAATATATTTAAACAAATAAAGGATACATAACAACAATTATGTATCCTTTATTTTTATTATTTAATTCTAATTACTTCTACCTTGTATCCATCTGGATCCATAATGAAGTAGTAGCTTGGTGGGATACCTGGTAATCCTTTTAAGTCAGTTACATTGTATCCAGCCGCTTTGTGTTTTGCGTGTAGTTCTTCTAAGTTGTCTACAGCAATTGCAATGTGACCATATCCCGTTCCTAATTCATAAGGACCGTGGTCATAGTTGTAAGTTAATTCTAACTCGTAAGTTTCTCCAGGTAAAGTTAAATACACTAATGTAAACTTGTGCTCTGGGAAATCTCTTTTACGACTGATTGAAAAATCAAATGCTTCTGTATAAAACTTTACAGATTCTTCTAAGTTAGCTACTCTGTAGCAAGTGTGTGCCATTTTTTGTGCCATGGTAAGTCTCCTTAATATAAATTAACTCATAATAAAAAGATTATGAGTCTTATAATTAAAATTATATCTCATAACCTTTTTTTAGTAAAGCCACTTGCCTTATAAAATTGTCCACCCTATAGCAATAGCACCTAAACCTAAATGCGTAGCTATTACTGGTCCAATAATCCCTTGTTCTATCTTAACATCTGGATATTTTGCTTTTAAATATTCTTCTACTTCTTTTGCTTTATCATCTGCAAAAGTATGGATAATACAAAGATTAATATTTTCTCCCTTATGTTCCTGATAAAACTCATCAAATAAATCATAAGTTGCCGCAATTGCTTTTTTATAAGTTCTTATTTTTTGATAAGGTACTATCTTAGTATCTTGAAAATGTAATACTGGTTTAATTTGTAACAATCCACCAATAAGAGCCTGAGCTGAACTTAGACGCCCACCTCTTTGCAAATGACTTAAATCATCTACTATAAAGTAAGCTTTCGACACTTTCTTCATCTCTGTTAAAGCAGTAAGGATTTCATCAGTTGTTGAACCATTAGAAATCATCTCTAATGCTTTCTTTACATAGAATTCTTCTGCTTGAGCTGATACTTCTGAGTCAAATGGATGAACATTAATTCCATCAACCATTGAATCTGCGATTGAATATGAAGAAAATGTTCCACTTATACCACTAGATAAAGCTATGGCTATAACATCTGTATATCCTTGAGCCTTAAGATCTTCTAACGCCAAGACAACATCTCCAATTGCTGGTTGTGAAGTTGTTGGAAAATCCCCGTCATTTCCTTCTAAATATACTTTATATTCATCTAAAGATATTTCTTCTACTTCCTTTTTTGTTATATTATTTACCGTTACTGATAGGTAAACTATTCTTAAATTGTTATTGCTTTTCAATTCTTGACCAACATAGGCCGTAGAATCTACTAATACCGCTATTTTACTCACTTAAATTAGTTACCTTCCTATTAAATTAATTAGCTTTTTTTACGTGATATAGCTCTAATTCTGTTTTAGTTTCACGCCCCATAAGTTCTAATAACACTTCTAATTTATAGTTTGATAAATCTATACTTACAACCTTACCTTCCATGTTATTAAATGGACCAGAAATCACACGTACATAATCTCCAACTTGGAAATCTACTTCTGTTACTGTAGATAGTCCCATTTCTCGTAAGATAAAATCAATCTCTTCATCTAATAGTGGTTCTGGTTTTGTTCCCCCACCATGAGACCCCACAAATCCTGTTACCCCAGGAGTATTTCTTACTATAAACCATGCTTCGTTAGACATTACTAACTCTACTAAAACGTATCCAGGGAATGTTTTTCTTTCTAATTCTTTTTTCTTCCCTGTTGGAGTTATTGTTGTTTCTTTTTCTTTAGGAACAACAATTCTATGAATTTGATCTTGCATCTCTAAAGTTTCAGCACGTTTTTCTAAGTTTTCTTTTACTTTATCCTCATATCCTGAATATGTATGAATAACATACCAAGCTTTTTTTACTGTATTTTCCATACTTGTCTCCTATTTTATATTTCTAATTAATGTAGATATTCCTAAATCCACTAAATAAATAAATACCATTAATAATATCATTGTAAAAACAACAATAGCTGTCTTTTTCATTAGTTCTGGAAATGTAGGCCAACTTACCTTTTTCATTTCAGAAACTACACCTTTAAAAAAACCAAACATTAGTAAACTATCTCCTATAATCTTTAATTCAATTTTACAATATATTTAGTAATTATATCATATATACTTTCTATAGTCTATTGCTAACAAATAAAAAACAATATATCCCTTTATTCAGGAATATATTGTTTTTTATTTGTTTTCTTCAGATTATAGATTACTCTGTTGGTCTATTTTCATTACTGATAGTAGGATCTCTTAGTAAATCTTCTTCCGCTAATTGTGTTGGAAGATTTTCTTTCCTATCTTCTGCTTCTAAATTAACATACGAAAATCTTGAGTGAGTTTCTTCTAAGTTTGTTGGTACCCCTAATGAATACTTTCTCTCTAAAGGTCTTATATAATCTTGATATGCAATATTCGTAATCTCATCTCTCTTTGGAAGAGGTCTTTGTAACGTATCATTTAAAATTGATGATAAGTACAGTAGATGCTTAGGTTTTGGATAATAGTAATATACTCCATCCATATAAGCATCATATCCTCCTATTTTATGAGCAACAATATTCATATCGTTGGTAGTAAACATTGTCGCGATTGTTGCTATGTTACTTACCGATAAATCATGCGTCACATTAGAACCTGTAATCTGTATTAATTCATTTATTTTTGAAAGTCCACCTAAAGATTTAGCCTTATCTATTACTGCGTGAATAACTTGTAATTGTCTTTGCCCACGATCTATATCACTATCATAATATCTTGACCTTGAAAATGCTAGAGCTTGAGCTCCATTCAATGTGTGCCAACCTTGTTTTAGTTCTATAGTCCCCTGTTCTCCATTAGCATTTTGTTCTTTCATATCGAATGGTACATATAATTCTACCCCTCCTAATGAATCGACAACTTTCTCAAAAGCTGCAAAATTTATAACTATATAAAAGTTAACGGGAACATTTAGCAAACTTGATACAGATTCAATAGTTCCATCAGTTCCAGCATGAGCATGAGCATGAGTTATTTTATCAAAGAAATATGAATTGTCCCTATTATCAAACTCTGCTTTCATAAGACTTAATGAATCCCTAGGAATAGAAACCATATCCATCTTTTTCTTCTCTTTATTTACAGCCAAATAAATAAGAGCATCTGTTCTACTATTTTCACGAGTTTGCCCCTGGGCTCTTCTAGAATCATTCTCATCTATCCCCATCACCAACACAGAAAAACTATTAAAGTTTGGATCTATCGCTGCTGTTGACGAAGATTTTCTATAACCACTATTTATATTATTATAAAGCATGTAGGCTCCATAAGATAAGAAAGCAAATAAGAACATTAAAATAGATATAGCTATTATTTTCTTTTTCTTAGCCTTCTTTTTTTCATCTAAGTGCCTTTGACTTCTCGATAACTTTTCTTTATTTTCCATCTTCTCACCTATTTTTTTATTTCCACAAAATTATACTACAAAAAAACTATATTTTCTAGCCAAATTCTTCTGTAGGTCTTTATTTTTTTTATAAATTAAGTTATAATTAATCTAGTTTTGTAACAAATTCGTAAAGGAAGTGACCTGATTTTGAAAAAAATATTTTTATATACTCTTACTTTTGCTACTATGGGTACAGTTTTATTTGGTTCTTATTCTCTAGGAAAAAAACTTATTCATGGAACTAGCAAAAATGAAGCACCGATTGCTACAACTACTTCAGAAACAGTTGATAGAACTGCCTTAAAGAAAAATTCTAATCACAACTTAGAGGCTGATAAATATGCCTATAAAACTAGCGAAATAAACAGTTATATCAAAGGTGAAGCTCAAACAGATAAAAAATTGGTATTCCTTACTTTCGATGATGGTGTCGACACAATTGTAACACCGCAAGTACTTGACATACTTAAAGAACATCAAGTTCCAGCAACATTCTTTATAGTTGGTCAATACGCCAATGAACAAACAGCTGAAATTATGAAACGACAAATTCGTGAAGGTCACGCTATCGGAGTACATTCATATACACATAGTATCGGTCTGTTATATCCAGGTATGGTTGGTAATACGCCTGTTATTCTTCAAGAGTTTAGAGACACTCATGATGCTTTCAAAAAAATATTAGGAAATGATTATTTCTCTTCTGTTTGGAGATATCCAGGTGGACACATGTCTTGGCGTGGTTTAGAGGTAGTTGATTCTACTCTTAAAGCAGAAGGTATTGAAAATATTGACTGGAATCTTATGAATGGTGATGCAGAATCACCACTAAGAAAACCAAAAACACCAGTACAAATGATGACTTATTTCCATGGTTCTGGACAATACTACCCAGAAACTAGCGTAAAAGTTGTTCTAATGCACGATACTACTGGTCGTGAAATAACAGTAGAAACCTTGCCACAAATTATCAAACACTTTAAAGATCAAGGATACGAATTCGGTATTCTAGAATAAAATAAAAGGACTGAAATTAATTTCAGTCCTTTTATTTTATATCTTTTATTTTTTTTGCAACATAATTTATTACGCTTTTTGCTTCTCTAATAGGAAAAACATTATAAGCATGTATCATATTCTTCTTCGCTGAATAATAGTGTTTTATATTTACTTTCTTTAATTCTTTATGTAATTTTCTAACATCTGGATAAAAAATTTCATTAGTTCCTGTAAATATATGTAGTGGCGGCAAGTTTCTTAAATCCCCGTAAATAGGACTGGCGTAAGCACTAGTAACATACTCTTTTCCTCCAGCCCAGCATTCACCTATATCACGTAATCTCTTGACATCTAAATAGGCTTCATACTTTTCGTATTTTTTGTACTGTTCATTTTTAAACGAAACATCCAACCAAGGAGAAAACAAAAAGATTTCTTGCGGTAATTCTACTCTAATATCTCTTAGATACTTAGCGAAACCTAAAGCAAGTCCCCCACCAGAAGAATCTCCAGCCATATAAATATTAGAAATTGAATTATCTTTTATAACATCTTCATACATTTTATGGACTTTATCATAAACCTGTTTAAATGTATGATCATAAGCCTTATGGTAATTTGGTAAAATTATTTTAACATTTGTCTTGTCAATAATTCTTTTCAAATTTTTTAAGTGTAAGGAAGTTATCTGCCTATAATATGCACTTCCATAAAAATATATTAATACCTTCTGATTCTTATCACCATTATCATTTATGGTATATACTTGCATATCGTCATAAAATTTTTCTTTAACTGGATAAGAAATTGTTTTTTCAGGATTATCCATAAGATACTTATATTTTCTCGATAAAAAAGTTTCTTTCCCCTTATATGGATCTACCTTTTTAGACAATTTATATTTTCTATAATCTAAAATACTTTGAAGGATTATAGCAGATAGAGATTTTTTTTCTAATTTTTCTATTAACTTAATAAATATAAAGATAAATATTACTTTAGATACTATCAATGTCTTCCCTTCTTACTTTACTATATTATTTTGTTTCAATTAGAATACCTACTGCTCCTTCTCCGACGTGCGTAGAAATTACAGCTGTAACTATACCAATATCTTCTTGCTTCATTTCATAACCAAACGCTTCTTTTAACGCTGATGACATTAACTCCACATATTCATCAGATAAAGAATGAACTAAACTTACAGTTTTTATCTCTTTCCCTACCAAGTCCTTTTTCAAATTATCTATCAATGCTTGGACTAGTTTTTTCTTTCCTCTAACCTTGTCTACTGGAACTAATTCATCATTTTCTGTTACTTTAGTTAAAACTTTTAAATTAAGTAAACCACCAATAAATCCTGCTGATTTTTTCAATCTCCCACCTTTTACAAGGTTATCTAATTTATCAATACTAACATAAGTTATTATTTTTTCACGTTTAGCTTGTAGTAAATCGTAAATTTCGTCTAAAGATTTACCTTCTTGAATATATTCGTATGCTTCTTTAATAAAGTAAATCATCCCTCTTGAACTAGTAGTAGTATCTACAACTCTAACATTCTCAAAATCATTAGCAACAGATACTGCTGTAGAATATGTCCCTGATACAGCTGGTGTTAAGTGGATAGAAATGATATCATACCCTTCTTTTGTCCATTTTTCATATGCTTCGATAAATTGCCCTACCGCTGGTTGACTTGTTGAAAAATCTTTAGCAGTCCTTAATTTGTGAATATATTCTGTATTATCAATTTCTCTATACTCAACACCATCAATAATAGCCGTTAAGTAAACTACTTCTACTCCATACTTCTCAATTTCTTCTTTTCTTAAATCACTTGTCGAATCTGTAATTATTTTAATTTTTTTCATCATTTCACCTTCTGAATTAATAAACTTTTAAGTTAACTTTTATATTAACATTATCATTATACACTACTATCTATATTTTTTACAAATTTTTTAACCGATAAATAATACACTTGTGTTATACTAGATATATCATAATTACGTATTAAGGACTTTATTTATGGAAAAACAATTTATTACAATAAAGAATAATATCACAACTGAATTTATCGAAAAAAAATCCAAATTTATCACACACTTGATTAGAATTACAAGCGAAGAGCAGGCCAAAGATTTTATTAAAGCTATGAAAAAAGAACACTATAATGCAGCACATGTATGTTCTGCATTTGCTTTAGGGGATAATAATGAAATTTGCCGTGCGAACGATGACGGAGAACCAAGCGGAACTGCAGGAGCCCCTATGCTAGATTGCATAACAAAGAATAATTTAAAAAATGTGTGTGCTGTTGTTATTCGTTATTACGGGGGAATAAAATTAGGGACTGGTGGTTTAGTTAGAGCCTATACACATGGCTTGATTGAAGCGATAAAAGAAGTTACTCTTGTTGAAAAAAAACATGCACTAGAAATCGATTTAGAAATTGATTATCATCTAAACGGAAAAATAGAATACGAAATTGCTAAAACCCCTTTCCTTGTTAACAACTTAAACTATACAGATAAAATAATATATAACATCTATGTTATGAAAGAAGATGAAGAGAATTTCCTACAATGGATCCAAGAAATGACAAGCAATAACTTTAAAATACTAGATAGAAAAGAAAAAGAATTGGAGTTTGATATAAATGACTAGTATTTTTAAACAAGGTGATAAGGTAGTTCTAGTTGCCCTATCTGACCCAAGAAATATAAATATTCAGCCCAAAATAAATAGACTTGTAGAGACACTTGAAAATATGGGACTAATTGTAAGTCTGAGTTCTTATCTCTATCAGGAAAATACATCAGAAGAAATAATTATCAAAAAAGCAAAAGAATTTAATTCATTTTTTGCTGATAATAAATTCAAAGCCATTTTTGATATTTCTGGTGGTGATTCTGCTAATGCAGTACTAGAATATTTAGATTATAACTTAATAAAACAATCAGATACTATCTTCTTTGGGTATAGCGACCTTACTGTTATAATCAACGCTCTACACACAAAAAGCAAGAAATATTCCTACCTATACCAAGTAATGAATATATTAGACAGTAGGCAAGAATCTATTTTTATTGATACATTTTTCAAAAATAATAATTCCCTACTTTCACATAAGGATACTAGTAAAACTATAGTTGGTGGAAATATACGCTGTTTTCTAAAACTAGCTTCTACAGAATTCTTCCCAAATTTAGACGGAAGTGTTCTACTCCTAGAAGCTATGTCTGGAAATTTAAACAGAGCAGAGTCATATTTTAGACAATTAAAACAAATGAAAGCATTCGAAAAAGTAGATTCTATAATTTTAGGGCAATTCACAGAATTAGACAAAACTATCCCTGACTTAGATTTAGTTTCTATTCTGAAAAAATATACCCCTAACCATCTCACAATAATAAGAGATAAAGAAATTGGTCACTCACCCAATTCTAAAGCCGTAATAATAGGAAAAAGTCACACTATTTAACATAGTGTGACTTTTTTATTATAAGTAGTAATTTAATAAATTAGCAATTGACATCAAGAATCCTACAAATATAGTTTTCTTAGCAGTTAAAACCATAAATGGTGCCATTTTTTCTTTAGTGTTGTTCTTTGCAAAACCTTTTAGTATCTTAGCAGATAAAGGAATAGTTACTAAAACCAATAAATTATAAAATGAACCATTTTGAGTAAATATAAATATAATATTTAAGATATACACTAATAAGAAAGAAATTCCTAATAATTCAACTGATTTTTTCTTACCTAAAATTATTGCCAAAGTATTTCTTCCTGATTCTTTATCATTCTTTGCATCCCTAATACTGTTAGCTAATAAAATATTACCTATCATTAAGAAAATTGGTAATGATAGAAATACAACTGAAGCATTTACAAATCCAGTTTGAATAAAGAATGATAAAGCAATTATTATAGTTCCCATAAAGAAACCAGAAACGACCTCTCCGAAAGGTGAATAAGCTATTGGATATTTACCTCCTGTGTATAAATACCCTACCAACATACATACTAAACCTACTAGTAAAATATAGTAAGACGTTACACTTGCTAGATATATACCTAAGACTAATGCTACCGCATATAGTATCATAGATGCTTTATATACTTCTTTGGGAGTAAGTCTACCATGAACTAGTGACCCTGCTATTCCTTGTGAGTCTTTCTTATCTAGTCCTTTTATAAAATCATAATATTCATTAAAATAATTTGTTGATGTTTGAATTAATAAACACGCTATTAAAAATACAAAAAACTTTACAAAAGAAAAGTTTTCTATATAAAACAAGGCATAAGTTGCCCCCACTAATACTGGCGCTATTGCAGCTGGAAATGAATGCGGCCTAGCACACTTCCAATACTCTTTAAATTTTTCCATTTTCTCTCCTATTTTCTTAATCTAATAATTTTTACATTATTTTTCATTTCTTTCGTTGTTAAGTATCCATCATAACCTGTCAATTCTTTATATTCTTTTAACATATTATTTTCTTCAGATTTTGATGTTACTACCTTTTTAAATTCTCTATATAAGGTTTTGTATTGTTCTAACTCTACACCTTTTGTATAACACTCTTCTACAGTATCTAAGAATTTTATAATTAATGTAATCTCATCTACGTTATACAAGGTATAATCAATTGGATAATTAAATTCCATTATTTCTCCTTCCTAAATTAATCTACTAAATATTGTATAATTATTACTCTAAAAATACAAATTTTTAACGGTTATTAATTCTTTTATATATAACAGTTGATAAATAAATACCTATACATACCCCAATACTATCAATTAATACATCTGTTGGATTGCCGCTTCTCCCCGGAATAAGTGTTTGATGATACTCATCACTTGCTGCATATACAACAGCTATAAATCCCGCTAGTATCTCTTTAAATCTAATATTCTTATAATTTACTAAATGTGCATATATAAAAAATGATAATACTGCATATTCTGTAATATGGGCAAGTTTTCTTATCATTAAATTATTAGACATCTTACTAGAATCTTGACCAGTTTGATGTGAAAAGTAAAAAATAGTAGCCATTAAAAATACAATTATAATAAGAGAAATCTTTTTATTATATACATACTTTAACATAACAATTCCCCTATTTCTGATACCTTATATGCTACATATGTAGAAGTTATTTCTTGTTCTACTGATACTTTTTTATAATTACACCAAACACTATCTATACCGAAATTATTAGCACCAGCAATATCTGAATAAAGCGTGTCTCCTATCATAAGATACTCACTCTTATCTCCGCCTATCTTATTATAAATATATTCAAAAAATTCTTTCGCTGGTTTTTGATGGCCTAATTCTTCCGAAATAAATATATCATCAAGATATTTAAGAAAATTAGAATTTTCTAATCTTCCCCTTTGAATTGTAGATAGTCCGTTAGTAGCTGCAAAAATCATATAACCTTTATTCTTCAAATTGTATAATGAATTTTCTACTCCATCGTATGTATGAGCCTGTTTTGATAATATTTCTTCATATTGCTTTGCTAATAAACTTCCATCGACATCTATACCGAAATATTCAAATACCAATTTAAAACGATTATTCACCAGATAATCTCTACTTATTTCTTTCATATCCAGTGAATGCCACAACGATTTATTTATTTCTATATATTTTTCTAGATACACTTCTATATCATCCACATTATGAAACTCTAATAATTTTCTTACAGCAATATCTTGTGACTTATCAAAATCAAAAAGTGTATTATCTAAATCAAATAATAAATATTTATACTTCATACTCTCTCCTCTAATTCCAACCCGTAACTTTATGTAAAAACTCTTCTACTGGTGGGAATAAATTTATAATCGCTAATAATACTAGTAAGATTATCGCTAATATTATTATTACTTTTTTCATAGTATATTCCTTATTACAATTCAATATAGCCATAAAAAAACTTAGCACCTGCTCTTGATGCCACATTAAAATTATACCTTTCAAATATCGGGTCTGATTTATGAGCCTTTAGTACAATCTTTTTTCTAGCTACTCTCTTCATTTCTTTCATCAATTCTTCACTAATTGAATCTTGACAAGCCAATGTGTCAAAAATAGATATATTATTAGAATCTTTAATTTTATAAATAAACATAGGATCTATGTATATATAATCAAATGACTTGTCTTCTTGATTTTTTAAAAATTCTAAACTATTAATATTATAAGTTTCTATCTTTCTCATAGCTTCATTAACATCTTCTCTACCAGAAGCAAATTCCTTTAATCCCTGCGATACGATATAATGAATAATCTTATTAGCTTCTAGAGCAGTTACTGAATGTCCATAGTATGATAGTATTACACTGTCTCTAGCAAGACCCATAGTAGCATCTAAAACACTTTGCTTCTCTCCACTAATAATATCAAGAAGCGGCTCACTATTATTTTTAATTCTTAGCATTGCCGTATCTAAATGAAAATACAATTCCTCTGCATCTTCATTTATATATACTGTTTTATTTTTATAAACAATAATAATTTCCTTATATTTAGAAATTAATTCCTTAACAGTTAGTCTATTTCTCTCAATATACTCACATTGAAAATATTCAGCAATTTCTCTAGCCCTACCTTCTAATAGATTATCTGTTTTTTTCTTATTTACATTTGTTGTTATAATCATATACTACCTACTTGTGATAAGGTTCTTTCTTAATTATCTTAAAGGCTCTATAAATTTGCTCTAATAAAACTACTCTCATAAGCTGATGTGGAAATGTCATCTTACTAAAAGATAAAGCATAATTACTACGTTTTTTAACTTCATCTGATAGACCATAAGACCCACCTATAATAAAGGCAACATCACTTGTTCCTTGAATTCCTAAATTATTTATTTTAGACGCTAGTTTTTCACTACTTATATTCTCTCCAAGAATTTCTAACGTCACCACAAATTGTCCATCTTTTATCTTAGAAAGTATATTTTTCCCTTCCTTCTCCATAGCAATTTGTATTTCAGAATCATTCTCTACTTTTATCTTCTCATCATTTATTTCAATTGTTTGCACCTTAGCATAAGCTGATAATCTTTTCTCATACTCTTTTAGCGCATCTCTATAAAATTTTTCTTTTACTTTTCCTACACAAATTATACTTACTTTCATTTAATTTCTTTACGTCTCCTAGGATTTATTCATACCAACTTGAAAATTCTCTATTCAATTCATCTAGATAAAGAACTTCACCTATCTGAGGTGTTACTAAATTTATATTGAATTTTTCTTTATTAATTCTTACTACTTCTTTCAGCGGTTCGTTCCAAGCGTGGCTTGACAATTTAAATTTAGAATTATGTATAGGAAACAAATACTTCGCATTTAAATCTTTGGCCGCCTGCAAAGTTTCTTCTGGAAACAAATGACTATATTTCCATAATTTATTGTATTGACCGTTCTCTAATAAAACCAAATCAAAATTTCCATATTTTTCTCCTTGTTTCTTGTAATGTTCCCCGTAGCATGAATCTCCACCAAGATAGATGTTTTTCCCCTTAGATTGAAGAATATACGATCCCCACAAAGATTGATCGAATTTTAATAATCTTCCTGACGAATGATTTGTCATTTCAAAACTTAAATTCATTTGCTCTTTAATTTTCAATGACTGTCCCCAATCTAACTCTTTTATTACTTTTTTCTCATATCCCCAGTATTGAAGATGTTTTGCTACTCCAAGTGGACAAACAATATTTTTTACTTTAGGTATTAAATTTTTTACTGTTTTATAATCTAGATGATCATAGTGATCGTGAGTTATTAAAAGATAATCTATTTCTGGTAACATTGAATCCTTATAGTAATCAGCTCCTTTAAAAGCTGGAGTTCCTTTATATATTGGAGAAGCATTTCCACTTAGAACTGGATCAATTAAAAATCTAATCCCTTCTATGCTTAACAAATAAGAAGAGTGTCCAAACCAAATTAAATAATCTTTTTCTTCATTTTCTGCTAATCTAAATAAATCCGTTTTCTTAAATGGTACTTCATTACTAGGTTGTGTTTCTACAAAAGGTTTTTTCTTAATATATTCTTCTTTTAAAATATCAAATAAAGTAACCCCTTCTGTTAAAATAGGGTGTTCTTCTATATTTCTAAATTTTCCCTGGATATAGTATTTTGAATCTCTTAATTGTTCATTTTCTTTTTTGCTTGTAAAAATCTTTCCAAATTTTTTAAACATAATAGTATTTCTCCTACACATAGTAATTTTTTAATTATATCATAAACCAAATCCAAATATAAATATAAATAAAAAAGTCGTGCCAAAGCACAACTTTTCTTATTCTTTAAATCCTAAATCAACAACACTATCTCTAATTTTCAATTCATAACCTATTAGTGTTTTTATCGTTGCTTCTTCCCCTTTTATAGTTTTCAAAATTATATCTACTGTCTTCTCAGCAGCTTCTTGAATATTAAAATCAATAGTAGTTAGTGGATGCTTTAATAATAGTGAAGATTCATAATTTCCAAAGGCCGCAACCGAATAATTTTCTCCAACTCTTAAATTATTTTCTTCTAATGCCCTTATAGCTCCATAAGCAATATTATCAGTGGCACAAATTAAACACGTAGCTTTTTTCAATAACTCTATATTTTCCTTAACTACTTCAAATGAATAATTTTGATCAAACGTAGTGATAAGTTCACTAGCGCTCACTCCATACTTTTCTAATGTTTGAACAACTCCCATCTTTCTATATGTACCTACTGCTATGTCCTTCTCATCTACTCCAAGATAAATAATATCCTTGTGTCCTGATGCCAGTACAAAATTAGCAATATCTCTTCCAGCATTATAGTCATTATACTCAACACTGTAGGTATATTCCCCTTCTTGTCCCAAGACAACTACAGGTACATCTATCTGTTTTATTGTAGCCTCAAACTTCTTATCCATAATTGTCGGCAGCAAAATTATCCCATCAACATTCATTCTAGCAAGTTTCTTTAAATATTCTAACTGCAACTCTGCGCTAAAATTAGAATTCATTATTAAAGTTTCATAATTACTCTCTTTTAATTTTTGGTCAACATACATTAATGTTCGACTAGCAACAAACGAAGCTAAGGTCGGAACTATTACTCCTATTATCTTACTCTCATTACTTTTCAATGCTTTAGCAAAAGTATTAGGACTATAATTATATTTTTCTACAACTTCTTTTATTTTCTTCCTGGTTTCTTCTTTCAAACTTCCATTATTAAAATATCTCGATACTGTTGTAGTTCCCACTCCTGCTAAACGTGCAATATCTACAATCGTTATTTTTTTCATATTCTGCATCCTTTAATTTACTCTCCCCTTTATTATACTGGATTTATAAATAATTGTAAATTTAATTTGCACTAAAAATATTATATTGCTGTTATAGTAAAATATTGATACAGACCCACTTTAATATATATAACAGGTGTCAAGAAAAGGTTTTATTCACTACTTTTAATTTTACGGACATAAAAATATCCCCAATAAGACAACAAAAAAGGGGCTTGATTTTTATTATAAATAATGTTATATTATTTTCGGGAGGAAAATTAATGGTAATTCAAGTAAATAATATTTCTAAACAATATAAAAATTCAAATTTCCAGTTAAATGATATTTCTTTTGACTTAAAAGAAAAAGAAATAATTGGTCTTATCGGACCTAATGGTTCTGGAAAATCCACTATTTTAAAAATGTTGAATGGATTAATCCCTTATGATTCAGGTCAAATTCTTGTTGATAAAAAAAACATATCTGATATGAATGATGAAGAATTAAGAAAAATGAGAAAGTCTATTTCTTATATTTTCCAAAATTCTAATTTACTAGAAGGAAAATCTGTTTACTATCACCTATCCCTTGTTTTTAAACTAAACAAGCAAACAGTAGATGATGCAAAAATTGACGAAATTCTAGATTTTATGAATATTTCTCATTTAAAGAAAGAAACTTGCCGAAATCTATCCGGTGGACAGCAACAAAAAGTAGCAATAGCTATGTCTATCTTGCAAGAACCAAAAGTTCTTTTATGCGACGAGATAAGCTCTGCACTTGATGTTAATAGTGAACAAGAAATATTCAATCTTCTTTCCAAATTAAGAGAACAAACCAACATTTCACTTGTTGTTATTTCTCACAACTTATCTATTTTAAAAAACTTTTGCGACAAAGTTATTATTATTGGAGAGTCACAAATCAAGGATGTTATTATCCCTAAAAAATCCACTAATTCTAACTACACTAATGATTATTTCAATCACGTAAAGGAGTTTTTAACAAATGATTAGTATTTTCGAAAAATATTACAAGTTAATTTGGGAAGCATTTTGGGAAACTAACTTTATGGTTTTCACTTCATTGATATTGTGTTTACTTATTGCAATACCTTGCGGATTTTTATTATATTCATTTAGAAATAAATATTTATTAGAGCATGCTTTAGCATATCAAATTCTAAGTATTATACTAAATACAGTAAGAAGTATTCCTTACCTTATTTTTATACTTATGATTATTCCTGTAAATAGATTTATCTTTGGAACAGGATTTGGTAATTTACCTGCAGTTTTACCTTTAACACTAGTTTCCGTTAGTCTTTACAGCAGATTTGTTGAACAGGCATTACTTAATGTTCCTGACAAAATCACTGACAGAGCTATATCTATGGGAGCTACAAAATTCCAAATGATAAGATATTTCTTACTACCTTCTATAAAAGTAGATTTAATTTTATCATTTACATCCGTAACAATTAGTTTACTTTCTTACTCTACTGTAATGGGAGTTATTGGTGCTGGTGGTTTAGGTGACTTCGCCTATACATATGGCTACCAAGAATATGATTATGATGTTATGTATTTACTAGCATTTATATTTATTGTATATGTTTATATTATTCAAAATATTGGTTATTTCTTTGCAAACAGAGTTAACAAAAGATAAAAAGGTTATATATTAAGGAGAATACATTATAATGAAAAAATTATTTAAATTATTCGTTGCAACTGCAACATTTGCTTTAGTTTCAACTGGTGTTTCTACATCAGTAGCTTCAGCTGACAACAAAGAAATTGAATTATCAGTAGCTAAAATTTCTGCAGTTGATGAAATCGTAGAAGTAGCTAAAAAAGAATTAGAAAAAGATGGATACAAACTAGAAGTTAAACAATTTTCTGATTACACTGCACCTAACGATGCACTACACAACAAAGAAGTAGACGCTAACTTATTCCAACACAAACCATTCATGGAAGGATTCAACAAAGGGAAAAACGCTAACCTAGTTCACGTTCAACCAGTTTACAACTTCCTTGGAGCGTTCTACGGGAAAGATGTTAAAAAATTAGAAGACTTAAAAGATGGAGCTAAAGTTGCTGTTCCTAACGACCCATTCAACTTCGCTCGTTCTTTAAAATTATTAGAAAAAGCTGGTCTAATCAAATTAAAAGATTCTTCTGTACTTGCTGTTAAGCCTGACGAAGTTGACCAACACGTTACTAAAGTTAAAAACATCACAATTGAACCAACTTCTCTAGCTACAATTGGACAAAAATACCAAGAAGCTGATTTAGTATTTGATTACCCAAGTTCAGCTACTAAATACACTAAAGTAGAAGATGCTGTTCTTAAAGAAGAAAAACCAGATCCAATCTACGCTTTAGGTTTAGCTGCTCGTGAAGATAACAAAGATTCTGAAGAAGTTAAAGCATTACAAAAAGCATTAACAAGTGATGCAGTTAAGAACTTATTAACTGAAAAAGCAGTTAATACTCCTGCTTTCTAAGAAATAAACAATAATATTGAATAGTATAAACGAAGCACATCTCTATATGAGATGTGCTTGTTTCGTTTCAAAAATAAGAAGCTCAAGCAAATTATTGCTTAGAGCTTCTTTCTAATTATACATTAAATATACTTGTTCTAAATTCATTCGTATCTTTCATGTAAGCTACATACATAGCTCTCTTGAAGTTTACTATGTTATTGTTATTACCAGCTTGTACTAACTCATTCATAGTATTCATCAGATCATCAGAATTATTTATTGTATATGTTTTACTTCCAACATTAAATGTTACAGGCTTCAGACTTGTCAATCTATCAATTCTTTGCTTGAACATATCCTTCTTGAAGTCAGTTAGATTATTACCATGACTTCCATTAAAGATTGCTGTTACTGCTTCTAAATCAGTCTTGTACTTACCAGAAGCATAATCCATAAAGGCTTGGTATCCATACTCAGCTAATACTTCAAACGCTGCTCGTCTAAATGTATAAGCACCGGATACTCCCGTGTCATTTTGTTCTAATCCAAAGAATGGTGTAAACATATTTACTTTTACATATGATCTATAGAAATTAGTACCTCCGGTTTCCCCTACTGTATTATTACCATAGTATCTACTTAAAGCTAAACCACTATCTATGAAATCATTAATAGTAGTTAATCCATTCTTCAAGTCATCGGCTGTTATCGATACAAATTTATCATCTTTATGAACACTTGTTCCTCTTGGAATAGATGTTAGCTTAGTTAATTTAGCTATTTGTTGTTCTGGAGTAAGATTCATAATAGATTTTGCTTCGGCATAATCCATTACATATAGAACATCCATCATCCCTTTAACAAAGTTTTGTAAATCTGTTGCATTTTGGAAACGTTCAGGACTTGAGTTGTATTCTGGATATGGATTATTTTCAAGTGTATTATCAAAATACATATTAATTCCTAATGCATCTCTTGTTCTACCACGTGGTGCTTGTAACAATCCTTCTGCATATGCTTCCATTCCTGCACCACTTCTTCTTCCATTTCCACCAAGATATACTCCACCGTCCCAGTTATGAACTTGCTCATGAGTCCAAATTGACTCACCATCTGCTGTCAGTGCATTAGCATGAGTAAAGTACACTTCTGTTCCATTTGAAAAACCTTCTTGACCAGAACGTGGTTGAGTAGCTGAATGTTTTCCTAGTGGTCCGAAGAAGTCCTTAATAGCTTCTGATGCATTCTCTCCAAATTTATCAGACCAAGTTTTACCTGTAGCAGTCTTCATAAATAATGTATCCCAAACTGGTTTGTTAGATACAAGTCGTCCTTCAACATTTTCATTAGCTACCGCATGCCATGCTTCCCAGTGCTTAGCTTGGTTATGTGCAACCTTATCAATGGCTCTCTTAATTTTTTCTAATTCACTATTATACTCGGCTTGATTAGTATCTTTTAATTCTCTATTTACGTATGCATCTAGAGAACCAAATTGCATACTTGCCCCTGTACTTATAATATAAATTTTATCTTTTCTTGCTGTTAGTAATGGCAGTATTGCATTACTATAATCCACACTCGTACCACTTAAATATATTACACTCGCTAATCGTGTGTTTAACTGGTGGTATAAGTCTGAATTTCCTATTTCATTACGATCTTTATCTATTGCTTTACCAGTTGCAACATATGCTTTTACTGACGAGTTATACCACTCTTCCATTGTTTTATCACTAGCAAATACTTTTCTATAAGAATCCAATATTTCATGTAGATTCTCACTATTATTATTTTCCCCAACTAAACTTGCTGCTTTTTCATCATTAACTCTAGGATTTAATGCTCTATAACCAGCAGAACCTACTTCTACAAGCCACTCTAACGTAGACACTTGTTTTCCAAAGAAGTCTGGTTGATATGTAACTAAGTTTTGAACATTAGTTTCGTTGAAGTCAATGTTATACCAGCGACTTACATAAGAAAGACCTAATAGCAATTCTGCTTTGTTTTTCTTAATGTAGTCTATAACATCATTCGAATTAGCATAGGCTGTGGACGTTCCTAATACATTCTTAAGAACTTTTTCAAGATTTGCTTGAACTTCTTCAAATCTTTCTTCTAAATATAGTTCTCTAATCTTAGTTTCATTTTTCGTTACATTTGTATCTAGTGCAGCCCAAACTTCATCACCTGTGTAAGAAACAGTTGATAAATCATCTTTAACCACAGCTACAATAGCTTCATAAGAATTAACAAACTGATCTGTAGTATATGCTACGCCTGATTCTGTTAGTTTATACTCAGCTATTTTAGTGTTCTTGAATTCTTCTTTATATGCTACATCTCTATATTCTACACTTGAATCAGCAAAATGTAATAATAATTTATTAATAGCATCCTTATCTCCAGATACATCAGATACAACTACTGCGTCTTTCATAGGAGTTACAGATAATAATTTCTTAGTAACTAGATTGTCACTTGCTGCTAATTTATTTGCTTCTTTAACAATAAAGGCTCTGTTATAGAATGGAAGTAATTTCTCCATATTAGCATACGCTTGTGCGTGACTAGCTTGATATCCCTTAACTTGTGCATAATCAACATCAAATTCATTTGATATATATTGATTACTTTGTTCTAATGCCTTTTTAATTGCATCCTTACTAGTAGCCACATCTGCTAAAGTAACAGAACTAGTCGTTCCTGGATTAGTCTTGTCTCCACTTGCTAGACCTGTCACAACATTTTGTCCATTAACTGCCGATGTCGATACAACTGCACCATTCGTTACTGCTACTGCCGTTGTATTTTCTCTCATAGTAGTTCTTCCAACAGAACCAAATAATCCACCAACTATACCAGTATGATGAGATCTATCTTTTGAATCAGTATATCTAGTATATTGATTATCTAATTGGTTTACAAGATTTCCTTCAGCATAGTTATTAGCGTATGTTCCTGCACTTGCTAACCCTACTAATGTTCCAGCATATAATGGATTACCCATTGGATCACTAACCCATCTTCCTGGATCATTAGTTGCTCCAACACCATCAACTGCATTGATATGAATATTAGATGATACCTTGTTATTCAGAACCTGTGAAGCTCCTGATACAATTCCTGCTAAACCACCTAAGACTAAGTCGGTATTTCTACCACGGCTAGTAGAATCCCAATAACGAATACCCGTAGAATCCCCATTTATATTCCCTGAGAATACACTATCCGTCATAGTTGATGCTGCAAGTTCTCCAACAATTCCACCTACTACTAGTCTTGCTGGTCCACTATCTCCAGAATCATAATTTCCATAGTTATTACTTGCTGCTATATTTCCTTGAACTACTACATTTCTTAATACAGAACCATTTTCTGCTTTTTTCGCTAGTGGCGCTACTACTTCATAATGGTTGGAATCTATATCTACATTTTTAAGCGCTAAATCTTCTATTGTAGCCTTGTTTAAGGTTGAGAATAAAGGTAATTTTAAATCATAAATGGCAAAGTTCTTATCACCATTTTTCCCTGATAACTTACCTGTAAAGTTCTCTGTAATATAAGCTGTATCTTTAAGACTCACATCAAAACCTTCTGCTGATATATCATTAGCTAAAACAATATTTTCTGCTGGATTAGCCTTGACCCTATCTAACAATTCTCTAAATGTTCTAACCCCTTGTAGAGAAGCATCAGCTTTGGCTACATAAATTGTATAGTCTTCTTCATATCCGTTGTAGTTTTCATCTTGTTTTAATTTTGGATGAGTTGTTACTACTTTATATACTGCTTGTCCATTTACAGTGTCTTCTGTAATAGATTTAACAGATAGTTGTAAATCTTTAAACTGATCAGATTTTACTTTTACATAATATTTACTGTAATCAGTTGGTACTGTGTCTAAAGCCATTACTCTAGTGTACTCTCCACCACTTAAACTAAAGTATAAACTAGCAGTATCTACATCTTTAACTTCTATAAATTTATCAGTATATAAGACTGTTACTTCTTCATCTTTTGAATCTGGACTTGTAGCTAGTAAATCTACTTTTTCAATATCAACAACATATCCATCTTTTTCTGGAGAAATCTTCTCATCAAGATTCTGACTAGCTATATTCCAATCACCATATTTTACTTCACCTGTTACTTCATTAGTAAACTTAGTTCTTGTATATGTAACTTCTTGAACAAATGGATCAAAGACTGGGCTTTTGTCTTCTTCGTATAGATAATTAATAGTACGTTTAACTACTTTCTTATCTTCTGTTTCTATAATATTAACTTTATAAAGTACATCTACCGTCTTATCTGTTGAATCAGCTGTAACACTTTCTTTTTCTACAAGTTTTTTATCTGCTGTATATTTAGCTACCGTTGGTGAATCTACACTTGCAAATTCATTATTAGCAGTTTTCCAGTCGCTATATGTTCTTAGTCCTGTAGTCGAATCTGTTGATACAATATCTTTAATAAATTCTACTGTTTGAACTTTAGACTCTGGTGCTTTACTTCCATCTTCCATCTTGTAGTTAATAGTTCTAGTTACCACTCTTGGTTTCGTTCCTACTAAGATAACTTGATTTACTACTGCTTCTTTAACTTCTTCAGTTTCTGGATTAGCAACAGCTTTTCCTGTAGATTTATCAAGCGTGTATGTTGTTGTATAGACTACACTTCCATCTTTTCCAGGAATTTCTATTTGTTCCTGACCTACTTCTAATTTATCAGAAGATTTGTACTCAATACTATATTTTCTTGTTTCTATTCTAGTTGTTGGCATTGTTCCAACTACTACTATCATATCTTGTTTTGTTTGTGTTTTTTCAGAAGTTTCAGGGTTAGCAGTTACATTCCCCGTTTTCTTATCAAGTAGATAAGTTCTAACAAATCTAGTTTTCTCATCTTGACCTGCCTGTTTAGTTACAGGTGCTGAATCTACTGCCATAGACTTGTCTTCTTCGTAGATAACACCAGCTTTAGCAGTAATTTCTTCTCTTACTGATGGTTTAACTCCTACAGCTATTACCTTATTTTCTGAAGTGATAACTGCCTTTTCTGATGATGAAATTAATTTTGTTTTCTCATCTTTAATTGTTTCATATAAATTATGAATTTCTTTTA
>JAUMWC010000039.1 GCA_030529855.1 Gemella sp. | reverse complement strand
TTAATTTCTATAAAGAAGTTTTTGAAACTGAATTTGTTTCGCCAATAGTTAGAAAGAAATCAATGATGCCTAACCTTGAAGGAACCGAAGAAGGAGAGCGTGTTTTATATGTAGCCATTGAAGTAGATGGTCACCAAATCCAGGGGAATGATTCTCCAGATATTCCAACAGACTTCACAAAAAATCCACAAGCATTCTCTATTTTCGTAGAAGTAGAAACTGCTGAGAAAGCTGAAGACTTATTTGCTAAATTAAGCAAAAATGGAAATGTAGTCTACCCACTAGCTGTTCAACCTTGGGGAGATCACTTTGGCCACCTTGTTGATCAATTTGGTATTAAATGGGATATTAAAGTGAAATAATTTCTGAGGAGTTACTACTATGGATTTAAAAACAGTTAAAGAAGAATCTGCAAAAATCCGTCATGCATATCATGAATTAGAGAAAAAAATCCACGGTTCAGAATGGTCTGTTGAAGAAGATGCTTTGGCATTTCTTACAGATGCAGGACTAGTTGGTCGTTACACTATGAGTAAAGAAGGTAGATGGCCTAGCAAAGACGAGGATATGTTAGAATATAAAATCGGTGAATGTGTGTGGTGGCTTTCTGTTTTAGCAGATAGAATGGATTTAAATTTCGAAGAATGCGTAGAAAAGTTTATTAAAGACCGTTCTGATAAGCTTAATAAATAAAATAAACAGTAAACTTTCATTGAGTTTACTGTTTTTGTTTATTTCTGAACACTATTTTATTAATCCCTCTTTTTTCAAATACTCTTTCGCTACGTCTTGGGCTGATTTTTTATTAACAGAGACTTCATAATTCATTTGAATCATTTCTTCTGTAGAAATTTTACCTGATAATTTATTCAAGATATCCTTTAATTCTGGATATTCATTCAGTAATGATTCCTTCATAAGTGGTGCTCCTTGATATGGTGGGAAGAAGTTTTTATCATCTTTCAACTCTATCATATCATTTTCTTTAAGCTGACTAGCTGTTGTGTAGATTTCTATAATATCAACTTCATTAGATTTTATTGCTGAATATAATAGAACATAGTTCATAGTTGTAACGTCAAATTTTAATCCGTAAGCTGACTCTAAACCTTTTGTACCATCAGGTCTATCATTAAACTCTAGCGTAAAACCTGCATAGATAACAAAAAAGATGATATTTCTATCATCTTCACTTTAGTATAAAAGTAGTAAATCCTTCTTCTTTAAGGTATTCATAAGATTTCAAGACATATTGAGGTATTTGAACCGAAACTTGAAATCCTTTGTCTGCATAAAAAATTAATCTCTCTATATCTCCCACCATTAGATGTATCATTCTATCTAGTGGTACTTCTTCATTTGGATATTCTTCAAAAGTAATATCCGGCGTTTCAATATACCAGTCTACTTCTGACCATTGTTTTTGACCTGTTGAAATTGCACGATTAGCAAGATAATTTTTACAAACAATTAGACCTGTACTTACTTCTATTCCTTTTTCTTCAAGGATTAATTTTGATAATTGAAAGTTATCTCCTGAATTAGTAGCCTTATCTTCTATAATAATTTTTTCTGTTGGTACTCCTAGGTTTATACAAATTTCAGCAAATATTTCAGCCTCTGGCTTCTTCCATATGTCTTTAGTGACTTTCCCAAAACCGCCACTGCAAATTATAAAGTTTGCTTTGCCTTCTTTATATAATTGAGCAACCTTATATGCTGTTCTAGTATCATGTGAACCCATGGCTAAAATAAAGTCAGCCTTATTTATTTTTTTATTTACATTATGAAAATCATACAAAACTTTTGCATGCTCTAATATTTCTTTTGAGTGCATTTTTATATCCTTTATTATTTTCAGTACATTTTTCTTGTCTCTAGCATAATTTATTATATTATAAAAAATAAAATAAGCAAGTACATTTGTACTTGCTTAAAATTTATCTTACTATTTACTTTTCTTGTCTAAAGCAAACCCTATCAAGAACCCTAATGACTGTCCTAAAACTAATCCAATACTTATACCAATATTTTCAAAAACAAGTCCTATACACATACCAAAAACCATTCCTAATAACATGTATTCTCCCGCTTTTTTCATATTTATCCACTCCTATCTAGTATAATCACTAACTTTTATTTTTCTTATCTATCAAGGTTCCAATTATAAGTCCTACTACCATACCAATACCTGGGCCTATCGCTAATCCTATAGGCAAATTATCTAGTGCACTACCTATCGTCAAACCTAGCCCAGAACCTATAGATGCACCTAATGCAATGCCTATAGCTAATCCATTATTTCCTTTATTCCTTTTCATATCATTC
>JAUMWC010000003.1 GCA_030529855.1 Gemella sp. | reverse complement strand
TCATAATAAATACACCCCAAAAAGTTTTTTGTCTAACTTTTGGGGTGCAGTACACATTTTGTTAGGTGTTTTTATTATATCCGCTTCAAATAACAGCAAAATAGAAGGGTGTTCCGCTTCTATGATTGAGATAGATAGAGTACCGCTTAAAGAATGTAGATTAAGCATATACGGGCTATCTCTACCGCTACAATTTGCAGTATAAGGCACAAGGTTCGTTCCACTCCCTTGCTTGTAACTAATCCCTAAACTAGTCTTGACTACAACTAGTCTTTATTTAGTCGTAGGCACATAGTCTAGCAGTTAGGGGGGAGAAAAAGGCAAGACTTGAAGTAACTCCCCCACCACAAGCAGTTGAAGAAATTCTATTAACTTAACGATGACTAGTTGACAATTATTATTCTTGAAGTGTGTACGACCGTAAGGAAGTACTAAACGAGAGTAAGAAGAAGCAAGACTAATAGACACGGTACAGCAAATAATAAGAGTGCTGTTAATCTTAATAATGAGAAGCGGATATATTAAGAACGGAAGAAGTACGAAGCGTGTTAAATACCGCTTATTAGAAGCGGAGAGAACTACTATTAATTGAAGCGGAATAACGGTAAGGTTAGGGTAAGGTATAGCTATAAAAAAGGGGGAGGTTAGGGGGAGGTATAACTATAAAAATGGTGAGATTAGGGCTAGGTATAACAAGTAGAATATACTAAGATTTTACAAAGGTAAACCTATTAAAACACGTTATATTGATTTGTAAGAACAACAATATAAATGATATAATATAGACCTAAACAAATAATATAAAAAACTTTGAAAGAGTTCTTTATATTCAGGTTATCAAAACAATTTTATTTCTTTTATTAAAACAGCTTTATAGCTGTTTTTTCTTTATGTTTATGTACTGATATTACTTTCAAAAAGCCCCAAGATTACCACAAGGTATAGTTAGTTTTTGGGTAGGCAATTCTAATAGGAAAAATAGCCTATATTTTCCATTTACAACATAAATTTAACGTTCTATATTATAAATATTGATGATTTTATTATTTACAGTAGTATAACTTGACAACATTTATAAAATGTATTACAATGTATTACAAATAATGGAAGTGTTAAGGAGTAAGATTATGGGAGTAGTATCATTAAGATTAAATGAAAAAGAAGAAACAGTATTTAATGCATATTCTGAATTAACTGGGAAATCATTATCAGAATTATTCAAGGTAGCACTAGCTGAAAAAATAGAAGACCAGTTAGATTATGAAGTAGGTATTAAAGCACTAGAAGAACATAAAAAGAATCCAGTAACATACAGCATAGAAGAAGTGGCTAAAGAATTAGGTATTGAGCTATAATGTATAAATTAGAAATAGATAAACAAGCATTAAAACAGTTAAAAAAACTAGATAAACCAGTTGCAGAAATGATTGTGAGATGGCTCTATAAAAATATAGATGGAGTTAGTAACCCTAGAAGTCAAGGTAAAGCTCTAACCGGAGATAAACAAGGGTTATGGAGATATAGAGTAGGAAATTATAGAGTAGTATGTGATATTGTAGATGATAGGCTGATAGTCTTATCTTTAGCAGTAGGACACAGAAAAGATATTTATAAATATTTGATAAGAAAATAAAAAGACCAACTATTATATAGAGTGTATAGTAGTATATTTTTAGTTGACATTTTTAATACTAGATAATATAATGATAGTACAGATAGAAAATATACTGTGTACCGACAAGTAATGAATTAACGTTTAAGCGTACTGTAAGTGCGTCATCTTGTTGGGTAGGTCACCTATTTTAGGTGACCTATTTTCATATACAGAGCAGGAGTGTAGATGGATTTATATATTTATTCAGATGAATCAGGAGTGTTTGATTACAAGCATAATGAATATTTTGTTTTTGGTGGGGTAATATACCTATCTAAAGAATCAAAAGATGAGAGTATTAGGGAATATACTGGTGTAGAGAAAGAACTTAGAAAAAGATCTAGTGTAAAAAATGGAGTGCTTAAAGCAACACGTTTAAAAAATAAACACAAAAGAAGGTTATTTAATTCATTAAAAGGTACTTATAAATTTGCTGTGATAATCAAGGAGTCGCGAGTTAATGCCGAAATATTTAATAGTAAGAAAAGCAAACAAAGATATTTGGATTATGCTTTTAAAATAGGATTGAAGAGAACTTTAGGGACTTTGATAGAGAGAAAAATAATAGATAAGACAACAATAAATACGGTATATGTTTATCAAGATGAACATTCTACAGCAACAAATGGATTATATGAACTGAGGGAAGCGTTATATCAAGAATTAAAATATGGGACACATAATTTTAAATATAATATGTATCACCCACCATTATTTGAAGGAATGGAGAATGTATTAGTAGAATATTTAAATTCAGAAAAACACACGTTAATAAGAGCGGCAGATATAGTAGCTAATAAAATTTATAGATCGTGCATGGATAACAAGCGTGAAATCTCTACAGATGAGTTATTTATAACTAGATTACCTTAATAGATAAAATCCCCCTAGACCTCTTCATCAAGGTTTAGGGGATTTTCTTGCCGTAGTGGTTAAATGTATACGAAAAAGTATACGAGATTAAATATATTGTTAGGTATTGTTAGATATTTAAAAAAATAAAAACCTTATTATATGGCTTTTTATTTAATGTAGTGACTTGTTAGAATTAATATGATATAATTATTTTAATTATATCATAAATTAGGAGGATTTTATGCAATTTTTCATAACTTTATTAGTTATTATTTTTATAATTGCTTTAGTAGGATTGTTTAACTACTATAGAATGAGTAAAGCTGTTACAAAATTACCATATGCAGAATTTAAACAAAATATAAGAAAAGTTCAATTAATAGATATAAGAGAAAAGACAGAATTTACTTATGCTCATATTAATGGAGCTAGAAATATTCCATTTTCTCAGTTATCTTTTAAATATTCGTCATTATTAAAAGATAAGCCGATTTATTTATGTGATAAAAATGGAGCATTAGCTCCAAGAGCAGCATATACATTAAAAAAACATGGATATACAGATATATATATGTTGAAGAATGGATTGCAATCTTGGGAAGAAAATTTAAAAACAAAAAAATAAATTATTCAAAAATTACTCTCGGTGCTTAGTAAAGTAAGAGAGTAATTTTTTATTTTAAAACTTAACAAATGAGCATATACTTTATTACATAAATTAAAAGAAATATGCTATAATTAGATATAAATTTAAATTGAGGAGATTATAATGAGTAAGAAAAAGAAAAAATCTAAAAAATTTAAGTCTCATTCTAAGCAAGAAATTCTTGATGTGAATAACGATGTGGATTTAAATATAGATGAGACAAAAGAACAAGTCTTGGAAAATAAAAATATTCTTCGTGAAAAAGAAGAAGAAATTGAGAAAGAGAGATTGAAATTAATAGCCCTTAACAAGAGTGGTGAAAAAGATCAAGTAGAAGAATCTATCCAGGAAAAAGAAGAAAAATTAAGAAAATTATTATTAGAAAGACGTGAATTAAAACAACAACTTCTAAATGAAAAACAAAAAAAGAAAGTTTCATTGAAGGAAGTAGTAGAGAAAAAAGAACAAGAAACTATTGTGGTGGATGATAATTTTGAATACGAGTATGTTGATGAAGATAGAAATGTATTTAAAGTATTTATAGATTCTGTAAAATATTATACAGCTAAATATATTTTTAGAAAAAATATAGAAAGATTAGAGTATGTAAGAAAAGCTAGACATGGTCATAAATTTAAAATATTGTTCTCACTAATTTTCACATTGATAATGATTACATTAGTAGTATTATTTATGAGATATTTCTCTACAACGAAAGATACTTATGGAGATTATATGCCTAATAATGCGACAACTACAGTGACAACTCAAAGTAGTGTAGAGAGTACTAACAACAATGAAACTACTCAATCAGAAAATAATAATTCGTCAGAGTTAGCAGAGCTTGCTAGCAAAGAGGAGTCAGCAGCAAATTCAACTTATAATCCAGGTATCACATTACCAGTAGCTAAAGAAATAAAAACATTAGAAATATTAACGACTTATCAATCTTCAGGGTGGGCGAATAAAGTGGGATCTGTAGAAAAAGATACTACTTTGAGCGTAAATGCTGTATCATTCCCTGGTGGGTATATGATGTATCAAATAGCAGCAGGTCCGTCTGCAGGACAATACATATCAGCTAATCCTAAGTTAGTGGAAGTAACTTCAAATAATGATGCAACTAATTTTGAGTTTATTAATTATCCATTAGCGATATCACCTTCAGAAGAGCAAGATGTATTTGAGGATAAAGAATTGACAAAAGCAAAAGGAAAAGTTTCAGTAAATTCAACTCATAATGTAAAAGGATATGGTGTTGCTAACAATAGATTAGTATACCATTTAGAAGATGGATCATATTTACCGTTTAGTGCAACAGTAAATCAAGTTCAAAGATAAATAAAAAACTGAACTGTATATTTTATACAGTTCAGTTTTTTTGTTAAAACTTTCTAAAAACCCCAATACATTCACCTATTATCATCACATCTTTTGTAATGATGGGTTCGTATGATGAATTACATGGTTGAAGTAGTACATGCTTTTCTTTTTTATAGAATTTTTTAATTGTAGCTTCATTTGAGTCTAATAGTAGGACTGCCGCAATAGAACCATTTTTAACGATTGGTGTTTTCTTTATAAAAACAATGTCGCCATCGAAAATTCCTGCATCAACCATACTGTCTCCTTTGATTTTTAGGGCAAAATCAGCTCCAGGTATTTGATTATTATAGATATAATCTTCTAAATTTTCTTCAGCAAAAATACCGTCCCCCGCACAGATTTCTCCAACTAGCGGGATTTTATTTAGCGAATCTGAAGTGGAAGGGGTTTCGGGAGTAGGTACATCTACTTTAATTTTAATATTAGAATGCCCAGCTAACCATAGAGAATTAACTTCTAAAATAGCTGCAATTGTTTCAATTTTATCCTGTTTTGGTCTATATTTTCCTTTTAACCAATCACTTATTGAAGAGGCTGTAATACCACTTAATTTAGCAAGTTGAGATTGTTTAATTTCTTTTTCTTTAAGAAGAGAAGAGAGTCTTTCTCCAAATAGCGTATTATTCATTATAGTTCTCCTGAGTTTTACTGCTGTTATTTTAATTATAAAGTAATCCGTAAAAAAAATCAATAATCTTAGGGGTTGAAATACGGAAAACTTTATGTTAATATATAAATACGGAAAACTTAATAAAAGGAGATCGGAAATGTTTATATATTGGTTAATAATTGTAGTTATTATAGTAAAAATCGCAGAATTTATGGAAAAAATTAAAGATAAAAAATTTATAGGAGTTAATATAAACAAAATAAAAAGAAAATCCATTCCAAGTAAAATTAAATATTTATAGAAAAGTATAGAATAGTCAAAGAAAAATATTTTTGTAATAGTGTTCTTATAATTTTATTAAGCATTTTATTCAGAGAATAAGGTGCTTTTTTGAATATTAAAATCATTTACTAATTATTGCTAATGTGCTAAAATTAAGGAGTAAATACGATTAGTAAGGAGTGTGTTGTGGAAATAAAAAAAATATTAGAAGTAACCCATTTATATGACTATTATGCTGATTTACTTAGTGATAAGCAGAGTGAATATCTAAAAAATTATTATTTTGAAGATTTGTCATTAACTGAGATGTCGGAAATTTACGGTATATCTAAACAGGCAATATCTAATAATATAAAAAGAAGTATTGCAGATTTAGAAGAATATGAGAGAAAATTATCTCTTATAGAATTAAGTAACCAGAGAAAGTTACTGCTAGAAGAAATTTCTAAAATAAACAAAGATAATGATGTAGCTACTTTGGTAGATCATCTGCTTAAATTAGAAAATTAGGAGAAGAAAATGGCATTTGAAAATTTATCAGAAAGATTGCAGAGTACCATTGCTAAGTTGACTGGTAAGGGGAAAGTAACAGAATCTGATGTAAAAGAAATGATGAGAGAAGTTAGATTGGCTTTATTAGAAGCCGATGTAAACTTTAAAGTAGTAAAAGATTTTGTAAAAAAAATAAGTGAACGCGCTGTTGGTGTTGACGTAATGAAATCTTTAACTCCAGCTCAACAAATTGTTAAAATTGTAAATGAGGAACTAGTAGAACTGCTGGGTGGAGCTAATGCTGATTTAAACCAAGGTAGTAAGAGTACAGTTGTTATGATGACTGGACTTCAGGGAGCTGGGAAAACAACAACTGCTGGGAAGTTAGCTTTAAAAGTTAAGAAAACTTTAAAGAAGAGACCACTGTTAATTGCAGCCGATGTGTATAGACCAGCAGCTGTTCAACAGTTGCAAACATTAGGAAAACAATTAGATATTCCAGTGTTTTATGTTGATAAAGATCCTGTTGATATTGTAAAAGAAGGTTTAGAATTTGCAAAAGAAAATAATTTAAACTACATAATAATTGATACAGCGGGTAGACTTCATATTGATGAAATTTTAATGGAAGAGTTACAACAAATAAAGGCAGCTGTTAATCCAAATGAAATTTTATTAGTTGTAGATTCTATGATTGGTCAGGAAGCAGTTAATATTGCTACTTCATTCAATGAACAATTAGATATAAGTGGTTTAGTGCTAACTAAATTAGATGGAGATACTCGTGGTGGTGCAGCTTTATCAATAAAATCAATAACAAATAAACCCATAAAATTAGTAGGTATGGGTGAAAAAATGAATGATTTAGAGTATTTCCATCCAGAAAGAATGGCATCAAGAATACTAGGTATGGGTGATGTCTTAACTCTGATAGAAAAAGCCCAAGCATCTATAGATGAAGATGAAGCTAAGAAAATGCAAGAAAAAATGCTAAATCAAAGCTTTACATTTGAGGATTTTTTAAGTCAACTGAATCAAATGAAAAAATTAGGTTCTATAAAAGATATACTAGGGATGTTACCAGGAATGGGGCAATTAAAGGGTGTTGATTTATCGCAAATAGATGAAAAACAATTTACTTATATAGAAGCCATAATTCAATCTATGACTATAGAAGAAAGGCAAAATCCAGATATAATTAGCGTTCCTAGAAGAAATAGGATTGCTAAAGGAAGTGGTAGACCTGTAGCCGAGGTTCACAAATTGATAAAACAGTTCGAAGAAATGAGAAAAATGATGAAACAATTTGGTGGACTTATGAATAATAAGTCTAAAAGAAGGGGGCTAGGTAAGTTACTTGGTGGTAAATTACCGTTTTAAGTAGATGAATAATATTGTATTATTTCAGCCGGAAATACCGGCTAATACTGGGAACATAGCAAGAACTTGTGTAGGGACTAATACTAGATTGCATTTGATAAAACCCTTAGGCTTTTCAATAGACGATAAACATCTTAAAAGAGCTGGTTTAGATTATTGGAACGATTTGGACCTAGTTGTTTGGGAAAGTATGGATGACTTTCTAAAAAATACACAAGATAAAAATTATTTTTTAATTACAAAATTTGGTAAACAAAATTATACAGATTTTGATTTTTCTAATCCAAATGATGAAGAAATTTACTTCATATTCGGAAGAGAAACAAAGGGGCTGCCTGAAGAATTTAGAGAAAAATATAAAGATCAAGCGTTGAGAATACCGATGACTGATAAAGTTAGATCTTTAAATTTATCTAATACAGCAGCAATGATCATTTATGAAGCATTAAGACAACAAAATTTTAAAAATTTATTTTAATTATATATATTAAGGAGAGAAGTAAACATGAAGACAGATTTTCAAATTTCACTAGAGAGTAAAAAGGAAAAAATAACAACTATTGCTAATAAAATAGGTATTAAAGATGAAGAGCTTATTTTATATGGTGATTATAAAGCTAAGATAAAAATAGATAGTTTGGAAGAAAATCCGAATTCTAATTTAATTCTAGTAACAGCTGTAAATCCAACAGCAGGTGGAGAAGGAAAATCTACGGTAACTATTGGATTAACGGAAGGACTGAATAAAATTGGAAAGAAAGCTTGTGTGGCGCTGAGAGAACCATCATTAGGACCAGTATTGGGTATGAAAGGTGGAGCTTGTGGTGGTGGATATTCACAAGTAGTTCCTATGGAAGATATTAACTTACACTTTACAGGAGATATGCACGCAATTACAACAGCTAATAATGCAATATCTGCAGTGATAGATAACCACATATTCCAAGGGAACGCATTAGATATTCAAAAAGTAGTATTTAATAGAGTCCTAGATATGAATGACAGAGCTTTAAGACATATTGAAGTTGCGACTGCTAATAACGGTGAACAACGTTCTGATCACTTTGATATTACAGTAGCAAGTGAAATAATGGCTATACTATGTTTATCTGAAAATCTTCAAGACTTAAAGAGTAAGGTAGCTAATATAATTGTTGCTTATAATTCTAATGAAGAAGCTATTTATGTAAAAGATCTTGAAATTGAAGGTGTATTAGCAGCTATTTTAAAAGATGCTATTAAGCCGAATATTGTTCAAACTTTAGAAAATAATCCTGCTATTATTCATGGTGGTCCATTTGCTAATATAGCTCATGGATGTAACTCTGTAATCGCTACAAAAACTGCAATGAAATATGCAGATTATGTGGTAACAGAAGCAGGTTTTGGAGCAGATTTAGGTGCAGAGAAATTTTTCAACATTAAATGTAGAAAAGCCAATTTAAAACCTAAAGCAGCTGTTGTAGTCGCAACTATAAGAGCATTAAAACTGCATGGTGGAATTGGAGTAGAAGAATTAACTATTGAAAACGTAGATGCACTTAGATTAGGTTTAGCTAACTTAGAAAAACATTTAGAGAACGTTGCTAAGTTTAATGTTCCAGCAGTAGTAGCATTAAATATTTTCGCTACAGATACTGAAGCTGAATTAGAAGTAATGAAGCAATGGGCAGAAGATAAAGGAGTAACTTTATCTGAAACGAAAGTATTTGCTGAAGGTGGTCAAGGTGCTGTTGATCTTGCGAATAAAGTAGTAAATATAATCGAAAACAATACAAATGAGTTTAAATTCTTATATGAAGATGAAAAATCTATATTAGAAAAAATAACTACTGTATGTAAAGAAATTTATGGTGCAGATGGTGTTGATGTAAGTGAAGAATCTCTAGCTGAAATTTCAAAAATTGAAAAATTAGGATTAAGTCATTTACCAATCTGTATGGCTAAAACGCCATTATCATTATCAGATAATCCTAACTTAAAAGGAAGACCAGAAGGATTTACTGTAAAAATAACGGATATAAAACTAAAAGCAGGAGCAGGCTTTGTAGTTGTTTATACTAATCAAATTTTAACTATGCCAGGATTACCTAAGGTCCCTAATGCAGTTAAAATCGATATAGATGAGAATGAAAATATAATTAATATATTTTAAAATTTTGTAAAAAAAAAGAAGTGATTCAATTGAATCACTTCTTTTTTTAATCTTTCCAAATTTCGATTTGTCGAATTTGATTTTCTTCAACAGAGCGAACTTTAAAGTTTACATTTTCTATAATATAAGTAGCTCCAACTTTATATTCATATTTTTGTAAATATAAGTAAGCACCTATAGTATCTACTTCTTCATGTGGAAGATTTATTGAAAACAGGGCATTTATATCTTGAATAGGAACCCAACCATCTACAAGATAATGACCATTCTTTAGTTTTTTTATTAAACTTTGTTCATCATCATCAAATTCATCACGAATTTCCCCAGTTAACTCTTCTACTATATCTTCTAGAGTTAAAATACCACTAGTTCCACCATATTCATCGGTAATGATTATCATGTGTTCTCTAGTTTGTTTTATAGTTTTTAAAACTTGAGAAATAGGAGTATGCTCAAAAACTTTAATTGCAGGAGAAATAAATTCTTCTAAATCAGAAGTTGTAGTTAATTCTTTATCAGCAAATAATAATTTTTTTACATTTAATATTCCTAACACGTCATCTTTGTCACCATCCTTAATAACAGGATATCTAGTGTATTCTTCTTGCTTCATCTGACGAGTTATTACGGCTAATGAATCATCTAAGTCGATAGCTTCTACTTCAGTTCTAGGTGTCATAACTTCTTTAGCAATTTTATTGTCAAATTCAAAAACTCGCTCTACGTATCTATATTCGTTATCATTGATTTTTCCGTGAGCACGAGAAGATTGCATGATAGATCTTAATTCTTGTTCACTGTGGATTTCCCCGTGACCTGCTAAAGAACTGTAGCCCATTGAACGAGTAATAAATCCTGCTAAACCATTTAATGACCATACAAATGGTTTCATTATTTTATAAAATACATACATTGGTCTGGCGATTCTATAAGCAGATTTTTCAGCAGCTTGAATAGCCATTGTTTTCGGTACTAATTCACCTAAAACAACGTGAAGTAGTGTCATAAGAGCAAATGCAAATATGAACGAGATTGTATGGCTAATAGTAGGGCTAAGGTTTAACAGTTCAAAAAACGGATGCAATAAAGCATGGAAAGTTGATTCTCCAACCCATCCTAAACCAAGTGAAACTATTGTAATTCCGAACTGACAAGCTGAAAGATAATTATCTAAATTATCAAGCATATTCATAAGTAACTTTGCTTTCTTATCTCCATTTTTAGCAAGTTCTTGTATTCGGGTAGGTCTTAATTTTACTAAGGCAAACTCTGCCATTACAAATAGGGCAGATCCTAATAATAAAATAATAATTAATAGAATTTTTAATATGATACTGAGATCCATAATTTAAATATTTAATCCTCATTTCTTATATGATATTTATTTTGATAAAAATAATTATACTACAAAGATAAAACTTATTCAATTCTTTAAAATTTATAGTATAAATACTTTACTATAACGAACGTTCGTGATAAACTTGAAGGTATAACATACGATTTGGAGAAGGTATAAATGAAATTAAAAAGAAGTGAACGAATAGTATTGATGACAGAATATTTATTGAAAAATCCTAACAAATTGATTCCATTAACATATTTTGTTTCGAAATTTAATCAAGCTAAATCTTCGATAAGTGAAGATATACACATAATAAAAGATAGTTTTAAAGAAGAATGTATAGGGACAATAAAAACATTATCTGGGGTAAATGGTGGAGTGATATTCCATCCGATTTTAAATGATACAGCAGCTAATGAAGTAATAGATGAATTTTTACATAATTTAAAATCAACAGACAGACTACTTGCTGGTGGATATATTTATATGTCTGATATAATAGGGAATCCTAATATAATGAATAAGTTAGGATTGTTAATAGCTAATATATATCAAGATAGAGAGGTAGATGCAGTAGTAACTGTAGCGTCTAAAGGGATACCAGTAGCGTATGCTGTAGCCTCTATATTAAATAAACCAGTAGTAATAATAAGAAGAGATAATAAGGTTACTGAAGGAACTACTGTAGCGATAAATTTTGTTTCAGGATCTAGAAAGAAAATCGAGACAATGGTATTATCTAAGAGAAGTTTAGAATCATCATCAAAAGTATTATTAGTAGATGATTTCCTAAGAGGTGGTGGCGTTATGAAAGGTATGCAATCACTTATGAAAGAATTTGATGTAGAAGTGGTAGGAAAAGCAGTATTAACACAATGTTTCGATTCAGAATATGATAATGAAGAAAATTATACATATTTATCAAAATTAACGAAATTAAATGAAGTTACTGGGGAATTTGAAATTGAACCAGGAAATGCTTTATCTCAACTGAAAGAAATAAATAAAAATTTAGAAATTTAGAGGAAATAGAGATGAACAATAGATATGCGATAGTTTTAGCAGCAGGAAAAGGAACAAGAATGCAATCTAAATTATACAAAGTGCTACACAAAGTTTGTGATAGAACTATGGTAGAGTTGGTTTTAGATAGTGTATCAAATTTAAATATGCAAGAAATAGTTACCGTTGTCGGTCATGGTGCAGAATTGGTGAAGGAAGCCGTTGGAAATAGAAGTAAGTTTGCTTTACAATCTGAACAATTGGGAACTGGACACGCTGTGAAAATGGCGAAAGATATTTTAGCTGATAAAAAAGGTACAACTATTGTAATGTACGGTGATACGCCATTAATAAAAGCAGATACAGTTGATAATATGCTAAAACACCATGAAGAAACTGGGGCTAAGGCAACTGTACTAACAGCATATGCAGAGAATCCTTATTCGTATGGAAGAATAATTCGAGATGAACAAGGTAAATTATTAAAAATAGTAGAAGAAAAAGATGCAAGTGTCACAGAAAAGAAAGTAAAAGAAATAAATTCAGGAATTTATTGTTTTGATAATGAATTACTTTTTGAAATGTTGGAACTGGTAAAAAATGATAATAATCAAGGTGAGTACTATTTACCAGATGTGTTATACTTAATAAGAGAACGTTCGGAGAAAATAGAGACTTATTTATGTAATGATTTTGATGAGACATTTGGAGTTAATGACAGAGTTGCATTAGCATATGCAGAAAATGTAATGCGCCAAAGAATTAATGAAAAACATATGTTGAACGGTGTAACACTAGTAGATCCGACATCAACATATATAGCACCTAATGTTGTTATAGGTAGAGACACTACAATTTATCCGAATGTTACCATCAAATCTAATACAGTAATAGGTGAAGATTGTAAAATTAAACCAAATTCATATTTAGAAAATGCTAAAATAGGTAATGCAGTAGCAGTATTACAGTCAACTATTATAGATTCTGAAGTTGGAGATAAATCAACTGTAGGGCCATACGCTCATCTTAGAAATAACACAGTATTAGGTTCAGAAGTGAGAGTAGGAAATTTTGTTGAATTAAAGAATGCTAAATATGGAGATGGTTCTAAAACTGCACATCTAAGTTATATGGGAGACGTTACAGTTGGAAGTAATACTAATATTGGTTGCGGTACAATAACTGTTAATTATGATGGTAAAAATAAATATGAAACTAAGATAGGGAATGATACATTTGTAGGATGTAATTCTAATTTAATAGCTCCATTAGAAATAGGTAATGGAGTAGTAGTAGCGGCTGGAACTACAGTAACGGAAAATATAAAAGACGATACATTGGCTATAGCTAGAGTTAAGCAAGAAAATAAAGAAGGATATGCTAAAAAATTACCAGCTGGTAGAAAATAGTATTCTGATATAGAACAGAGTGTTGTTTTAATGAAGTATAAATGATATAATTAAGATATAGTACTAGTACAGAAAGGTAGTTTTTTATGAAATCAAAACATCAAAAAATATTAGAACATATAAAATCCTTACCTATAGGTAGTAAAATATCGGTAAGACAAGTAGCAAAAGATTTAAAAGTTAGTGAAGGAACTGCATACAGGGCAATAAAAGAATCAGAAAATAAAGGATTTGTTTCATCAATAGAACGAGTTGGAACGGTAAGAATTCAGAAAAAAGAAAGAGAAAACATTGAAAAATTATCTTATTCTGAGATCGTAAATATAGTAGAAGGCCAGCTAATTGCAGGACGTGGTGGAGTTCATGAAATTGTTCAAGACTTCGCTATTGGAGCAATGGATTCACGACAAGTAGCAGAGCATATAGAAAAAGGTACATTATTGATTGTAGGAAATAGACCCGATGTAATAACGATGGCATTGGAAAAAGGTTGTGCAATTTTAATTGCTGGTGGATATATACCTACACCTGAAATAAAAAAAGAAGCAGATAGAAAAAATTTACCACTTATTGTAACTAATCATGACTCTTTCTCTATTGCGCATTTGATTAATAGAGTAACAAATGATCAAATAATAAAGAGAGATATAGTGACAGTAGAGTCGGTATATATAAAGAAAGAGTCTATTTATACACTGATGTCTGATCAAACTGTAGAAGATTGGTATGACTTACAATTAAATATAGGTCACACTAGATTTCCAGTAGTGAATGAAACTGGTAAGTTGGTTGGTGTTGTTACTGCAAGAGATGTATTTTTAAAGGATAAGAATACATTAATTAAAGATGTTATGGAGAAAAAAGTAACCACTGCAAAATTAAATGACCCTGTATCATCTATAGGTAATGTAATTCTATCAGAAGGTTTTGAATTAATTCCTGTTGTTGATGATAAATCAATGATGTTAGGAATTGTTACAAGAAAAATAATTGTAAATTCAATGTTAACTAATAGTAGATATCACGATGTACATAATAACGATACTTTTGATGAAACTATCAGAAAAGGGATTGTAAGAAAAGTAGATGGAGTTCAAATAAAAGTTGTGCCTCAAATGTTAGATCAGTTTGGAACTTTTTCAAGTTCAGCATTATTGAGTATGGTTGATGAATCTATTCACATAGCAAGTTATAATCACAATAGAAGTGAAGTTCTGATGCAAAATGTGAATATCTATTTTATGAAAACAGTACCTTTAGACACGATAATAACGGCAAAGGCTACAATATTGGATATAGGAAGAAAATCAGCAAAATTTGATGTTGAAGTTTATGATAAAAATGATATGGTAGCTAAGGCTTTAGTTACGTGTCAAGTATTCCAAAGAAATTAAATTTTAAGAAAGAAGTACAATGATAGAAAAAAATATAAATCTATACGAAGAAATTTTTCAAAAAATAAATCAATATGAAAAAATAATAATTCATAGACATGAAAGACCAGACCCAGATGCATATGGATCTCAAGGAGCACTGGCAGAAATAATAAAGAATAATTTTGATAATAAAGATGTAGTCGTAGTAGGTAAAGAATCACCATCTCTATCATTTCTTTTTAATACAACGGAAGTTACTAGTAGTGATTATAAAGATGCTTTAGTTATTACTACAGATACAGCTAATTTTGAAAGAATTGATGGAAAATTATTTACAAAAGAAAATTATGTGATAAAAATAGATCATCATCCACCAACAGATAATTATGCTAGTATTAATCTGGTAGATACAGAAGTTTCGTCATGTAGTGAGCTTATATATGATTTTTATACATATCTAAATGATAAATATAATTTCGTACTAACGGATGAAGCAGCTAAGTTAATTTATGTAGGAATAATAGGAGATACAGGAAGATTTTTATTCCCGAACACAAGTTCTGAAACTTTAAGAATTGCTTCGGAACTATTAAAGTATAATTTTAATATGTCAGAATTATTGGATAAACTAGATATTTCTACTGAAAAAATGATGAGATTTAGATCGTTCATCTTTAAAAACTATGATGTATATCATGATGGAGTAGCTTATTTAAAAATCACAAAAAGTGATATGGAAGAATATGGGATCGAGCCGGGAGAAGTATCGAGCGGAGTGAATTTAATTCGAAGTTTAGAAGGTCTTGTGGCTTGGTGCTTTGCGATAGATGAAGGTAATAAAATAAGAGTTCGTTTAAGATCTAAGGGACCTTCAATAAATCATATTGCAGAAAAGTATAATGGTGGTGGCCATAGATTAGCAAGTGGAGCTACAGTAAAAGATTGGGATGAATTAGATGATCTTTTAGACGATTTAGCTCGAGTTGTTTTTGAATATAATAAAAAATAAAAATACTAGATACTAGTTAATGCTAGTATCTAGTATTTTTATAAAAGGAGGTAAATTTTAATGATAGAGTTGATTATAGCATCTAGTGGTTTGGGTAAAACCCATCATATACTAGAAGATATAGTAATTAGAAGAATTGACAGCAAGATTATAGTTGTTACTCCTGATCAAAATTCTTATAACTTCGAAAGTATGTTGTGTGAAAATTTGGATGGGACATTTGATATTGATGTTGTAAATTTATCAAGGTTATATAGTAAATTAGCAACAATGTTAAATTTAAATATAAATCCTTTAACAGATACAAACAAATATATGAATTATCTTGAATTAATAAAAAGATTTGAAGGGAAAGATAATTTTTTAATTAAGAGAGTAGAACAAGATATTGAATTTATTAAAATCATAGATGATTTATTAGAAGAGTTGGATGAATATGGTGTTTCAAGTGATAAATTACAGGAATATACAGGACGCTTAGAAGTTAATAAGGATAAATTTGAAGATATTCTTGACTTATATGTGGAATATAAACATATATTAGTAGAAAATGGAGATTATTCTAAACAAGGATATATAGAAAGTATTATTAAAAATATAGAATATTTAGATTTATCAGAGTACATATTCTATATAGATGGATACTATAATTTTTCTCCTGTCGAATATAAAGTAATAGAATTACTTATGAAAAAAGCTAAGAAGGTTGTCTTATCTGTTATAGGAGATTTAGATAGGTATACTAATTTTAAATTAGAACATATAGTAAAGTCTGAGAAAACTAAAGAAAAAACATATAAATTTTTAAGTTTAGAAAGTGTTAGAGATGATTATAATTATTCATTAGATATTTATAGAAAGTCTCATGAAGTTATAGCTTATATAAATTCTATATTATTAAAAAATAAAATAGAGAACTTTAAAATTATTACTTTTTACTCTGATACTAAGGAAAAAAATTATAAATTACATTTGAATGTTAATGGAAGGCACATAGATGTAGAATCAATGAAGGTGTATGAAAACATTAGATTTAATAATGATGAATTATACTATCTTCAGAAAGAATTTGTAAAATTATCTAAATCTAATAGGTTTACAGCTAATGAAAATGTGAAAATATTTGAAGTTAGTGACATTGAAACTGAGATGAAGCAACTTTCGAGAAATATAAGTAGAGAAATAATTGAGAATAAGTATAAGTTGAATGACATAGCTATATTATATAGGGATGAAGTTTATGAGAAATATGAATATATATTAAATAATTTTGGATTAAATGTTCATATTGATAAAAATAAAGTTGCTACGAATAATAGAGTGATAAAATTATTAAAAAATATCTTGAACTATAGTGATGAAAACTTTAAATTTCATATTCTCAATATTCTAAAAAATAATCTAGTAAACTTTGAAGCCAAACTAATAAAAGAAATAGAAAGTGGAGATAACTACACTGGGAGAAAATTAAATTTAAATGATATAGAAAAAATTTTAGAACTTAAATTAGTTAATGCTTTACAAGATTTAACAAAAGAACACTTTGAAGATCCGATTGAAGAGTATTCAAGCAATGATTTAAATGTAGTTAAGTTATGTTTGGTTGAACTAGCTGAACAAATTAATAAATTAAAAAAGAAAAAAAATATTAAACAACTTGTAAAAGAATTATTTAAAATTTTGAATGTATTAGGTATTGAAGAAAATTTAGTGAATTCAATAGATATAGAAACATTAACTTTAGATGAATTAGAAGAAAGAACAATTAATAATCAAATTTTTGAAAAAGTTACCAAAATTTTGAAAGAACTAGAAGAGTATAAAAACGATAAAATTATATATGAAAACTTTAAGAAGATCTTTATTATGTTGATAGATAAGATAACGTACAGAACTATTCCTTTGTCAGAGGATTATATAATTATGTCTAAGATAGATCTTTCAAAAGTAGAAAATAAAAAAGTTATTTTTCTTGTAGGGATGAATAAAGATATACTTCCTAAGAATATAAATTCAAAAGAAATATTAGATGATAATACAAAATATGAACTTTCTTTATTTGGGATAGAATTATCTCCTAGCTCAAAATCTTTATTAATTGATGAAGATTTTGTGGCGTACATTGCATTAACAAGAGCTAGAGAAAAATTGTATGTTTCTTATAGTAAGAGTAATTCGAGATATTTACCACAGAAACCATCTATATACATAGAAACGATATGTAGGATTTTGGATGATACAGAAGATGAACGTATAAAAAAATATTCGGAGATAGAGTCTGAATTTAATTTGAAGAAGATTGAGTCCTATGATGTTATAGGTAATGATTTGACTTTTTATTCTCAAAAAGAGCTTAGGTATTATTATTATAAATTTAAATATATGAATTTATTAAATAAAGAAGCGGATAAAAAGTTAATATATTTAAATAAATTATACGACAAAGTTTCACTTGCGACTAAAGGTGCTAATAATTTTACTAAAAAATCAATTAATAATGATAAGAAAACTCCGGTATATAGTTTTTCAAAATTACGACGATATGAGCAAAATCCATATATTTATTTTGTAGAAAATATTTTAAAAATACAAGCTGAAAAAGAATTTGGGTTGACACCTTTATTACTTGGTTCAGTTAAGCACTCGATATTAGATGATAAGAGTTTACTAAAATATATGAGTGAAAAAGTTGAACAAGGCAAGAGTTTGAGTTTTGAAAAAGTAGAAGAATACATAGATTCGCTATATGCGGAAATTAAAGGTGTCTTACAAGGTATAATAACAAAATCTTCCAATAAAGATATAAAGAAACTAAAACTGATTGTGGAAATTCAAAGAACTAATGCCTATATATCAGATAAAATTTTAGAAGATTTAATAAAAACAGTAGGGATAGAAATTTATTATCAGATTTTGAGTGGGTATAAAATTTATAATACTGAAAAAGAATTTGTTATAGAATGTACTTCTAATTCTGTAAGTTTAGAACTAGAAAATGGTAGAAGAATAACAAGAAATCTTAACCGAGAATATAATATAAAAGATTTTAAATTAAGGGGAATAATTGACCGAATAGATGAAAAAAATGGTAGTTATTTGGTTGTAGATTATAAAAGTTCAAAAGTAGATTTTTCAGCAGAGAAATTTTATAATCGAGAAATTTCACAATTACTGGTTTATATGTTAGCGGTACTTCTTCTAGAAAATATAGATGTTAATAAATTACAAGGGGTATTTTATAGGGAGTTAGCTAAGAAAAACAAAGATAATAAGGAATATAGGCTGAGGGGGCTTATTAATGAGATGTTATTAAAGGAAAGTAGTATATCGTCTGATATTATCTTTGTTAGAACTAAGAAAGACGGTAGTCCGTATGCTAACGATCAACATAAAGTATATAATGCCATGGAATTTGAGAATTTAGTGAATCTGAATATTGAATATTTGTATGATATAATTGAGAAAATACAAAACTTTGAATTTAACCTAGAAGAAGTAGAAGAGAAATATTTATTTGACTATATTTTAGGTGAAAATATAACGATAGAGAAAGAATATGAAAAAATTGCAGCTAAAGATTTTAAAAATGAAATTTTTAAAATGTGAAGAAAGTATACTCAGTATTGACCAATAGTAGTAGATTTGGTATAATTACCAAGTAAAAATATAAAAAGGAGAAAGACATTGAAAAAATTATCATTGATAGTACTTTCATTATCATCTATGTTTATTCTTTCAGGGTGTACACCACAAGATAGAGATGGATGGTTTTATGAAACATTCACTAAACCGATGGATCTATTATTGAAATATATTTATGATATAGTAGGAAGTTGGGGAGTAGCGATTGTTATTGTTACGCTAATTATGCGTATAATAATTATGCCTTTTATGCTTAAAAATTATAAGCAACAAAGATTAGCAAGAATTGGACAAGAAAAAGCTAAGCCTGAATTAGATGTTATTAGAACGAAATTAGAAGAGTTAAAGAAAGAAGAAGTTAGAGCTATATCTAAAGAGGATAAGTTAAAAGTAAGAACTGCTCAAATGGAATTACAAAGAGAGCAATTTGCGGTTATGAAAAAACATAATGCAAATCCAATGAGTTTAGCAGGGTGTTTACCACTACTTATTCAAGCACCATTTTTAACTGGAATATACTTCACATTGATTAACCCATTATATTCTTCAGGAATTGTTGATTCTACGTTCTTAGGAGTATTTAACCTAGGAACTAGATCATATGTATTGCCAATTATTGCATTTATAGTGTATGGAATTCAAACAAAATTAACATTGCAATTAATGCCTACAAATGTTCAACCAGGGCAAGAAGCATTAGCTGAACAAATGAAATTAATGCAATGGATAACACCAGTTATGTTAGCCTTCATTTCTTTTGTAACAGCTGGAGCTGTAGCGGTTTACTACATAGTAGGGGGTATTTTCTTAATTGGTCAAACGTATCTTGGATATAAATTATACCCACCATACAAACCAGAAAAAGAAGAAAAAACTAATTTTGACCCAAATAAAGTGACATTAGTGTCTAATAAGAAAAAGAAAAAATAGTTATTTAAAAGAATTGAGTGTAAACTCAGTTCTTTTTTTGATATACTAAATAATATAAATTTATAGGAGAGAATAAAATATGGAACTTAGGAATATAAGGGAAGAAGATTTTAAAGATTTATACGAGATTCAATTTACATCAGAGATGCCGGAGTGGGCAAAATTAAATGCTCCGTATTTTAATGAATATAAATTGATTTCTTATGAAGAATTTTTGAAAAGTGATGAAATAGAATTTGCCTTATCTGATAGATGTTTAGGTGTTTATGTAGATAATAAAATTATTGGCCAAGTTACGAGATATTGGGAAAACAAAGACACTAGGTGGCTGGAGATAGGAATAGCAATTTATGACGAAAATTCGTGGGGAAAAGGGATAGGGTTTAAGGCTCTGAATGAATGGATAGATAAATGCTTCAAAGATTTTCCGGAAATTGAGAGAGTAGGGTGTACCACTTGGTCTGGTAATCAAGGTATGATGAAATTAGCAGAAAAATTAGGAATGCTAGAAGAAGCTAGGATAAGAAAAGTGAGATATTGGCAAGGTTATTACTATGATTCCATGAAGTATGGTATTCTAAGGGAAGAATACTATTGTAAGAAGTAAACATTAGTATTGTAAAAAAATAGAAAAGGCTTTATAATAAGGATATATTTATATAAAAACAGGAGAGTAATAATGATTTACATAGATACTAGAAATACGGATCCAAGATATAATACAGCAGTAGAGTTTTATGCTTTTAATGAATTAGCCAAAGAAGATGATGTATTTATCCTTTGGATAAATGAACCATGTATTGTTGTAGGGAAAAACCAGAACACAGCTCAAGAAATTAACCAAAAATTCTGTGATGATGAAGGGATTAAGATAGTAAGACGTGTTAGTGGTGGTGGTGCAGTTTACCACGATTTAAATAACTTAAATTATACAATAATATCAAGTGGTAAGAGTGAACAAGCTTTTGATTTTAAATCATTCTCACAACCAGTATTAGATGCATTAGCTGCGCTTGGAGTAAATGCTAATTTTACTGGCAGAAATGATCTTGAGATTGAAGGAAGAAAATTCTGTGGAAATGCTCAGTACATCAATTCAGGAAGAATAATGCACCACGGTTGCTTGATGTTTGATGTTGATACTGATGTTTTAACAAATGCTCTAAGAGTATCTAAAGATAAGATAGAGTCAAAAGGGATTAAATCAGTTAGGTCAAGAGTAACAAACATAAAAGAACACTTACCAAACCAAGAAATGACAGTCCTTGATTTCAAAGAAGAATTAAGAAAGCATATGTTTGATAAATTTTCAATGACAGAATATACATTAACAGAAGAAGATGTGGCTGAAATTAAGAAAATTCAAGCAGAAAAAAATGATTCTTGGGATTGGGTATATGGTAAAAATCCTGAGTTTAACATTAAAAGAGATAGAAGATTAGCAACTGGAAAAATAGAAGCTAACATTCAAGTAGATAATGGAGTAATTTCTGAAGTTAAATTCTTTGGTGATTTCTTTGGTTTTATGGATGTAGCAGATATTGCGAAGAAATTAGTTGGAGCTAAATACGATAGAGAATCAGTAAAAGAAGCTTTATCTAAAGAAGATATAAACTCATACTTCTTAGGAGCTAGTTTAGATGAAATAGTAGAAATAATCGTAGATTAAAAGGAGAGAGTTATGATAATTACAACAACAAACACGGTACCAGGACATGAAATAGCTGAATACAAGGGATTAGCTACTGGAGAAGTAGTTGCTGGAGTAAATCTAATAAAAGATCTAGGAGCAGGTTTAAAAAATATATTTGGTGGAAGAAGTTCTGGATATGAAGGTGAAATAATTGAAGCAAGAAACAAGGTAATAGAAAAAGTAAAAAGAAGTGCTGAAGAATTAGGTGCGGATGCAGTTGTAGGTTTGAAACTAGATGTAGAGAGTAAAGATGCTCATTCTGGTGGGATGATTTTCGTTACAGCAATAGGTACAGCAGTAAAATTAAAATAATTTAATTTAGAGAAGAGATTGGAAGCAATCTCTTCTTTTTTAGATAGATAAAATCACACTAATATGATAAAATTTAAGTAGTAAAATTTATAAAAATAGGGGCATGTATGACAAAAGAAAGAGCAGATGTAATATGCGTAAATCAAGGTTTGTTTGAATCAAGAGAAAAAGCCAAACGTGGAATTATGGCAGGTATTGTCTATAATGATAATATTAGAATAGATAAGCCTGGAGAGAAAATAGATGTTAATTCAGAATTAAGAATAAAAGGTAAACAATTAGCCTATGTAAGTCGTGGTGGATTAAAATTAGAAAAAGCCATCAAAGAATTTAATTTTGATGTTAATGATAAGGTTATGTTAGATATAGGTGCATCAACAGGAGGCTTTACAGATTGTGCATTACAAAACGGAGCGAAATCTGTTTATGCATTAGATGTAGGAACTAATCAATTAGCGTGGAAGATAAGAAATGATGAACGTGTAGTTGTAATGGAAAAGACTAATTTTAGATATTGTACAAAAGATCAATTTCCGCTTCCAATAGAGAGAGTATCTATAGATGTTTCTTTTATTTCACTTACTTTAATTCTTCCGACATTAGCGGAAATTATTGAAAAAAATGGAGAAGTTTGTGCTCTGATTAAACCACAGTTTGAAGCTGGAAAAGATAATGTTGGAAAAGGTGGTATTGTAAGGGACAAATCTGTTCATTTTGATGTTCTAGAAAAAATATATTTATTTGCTAATTCATTAGGTTTTTCAGTAAAAGAATTAACGTATTCTCCGATAACAGGTGGTGAGGGAAATATAGAATATTTAATAATATTAGAATATACTAAAGATGAAGTAAATAATATAGAAATTGACCTTACTGCAGTAGTCAACGCAGCGTACAGTAATTTTAAATAAGGTGGATATATGTTAATACAATTAAATATAAAACAATTTGGAATAATAGAAGAATCCACGATCGAATTTAAATCAGGCTTAACAGTCCTTACTGGAGAAACTGGAGCAGGTAAATCTATGATTTTAGCTGCGATATCACAATTATCTGGACAGAGAACATCTACTTCTTATATTCGACATGGTCAAGATAAAGCATATGTTGAAGGTGTCTTCGATTATCCTAAAAATGAAAAATTAGATAATATTTTATCGGAATTAGAAATAGAGATAGATGAAGATACTATAATAATAGCAAGGCATATCTATTCTAGTGGGAAAAGTGTATGTAGGATAAATGGAAGTGTGGTTAACTTAAGTACGCTGAAAAAGGTATCGTCCTACTTGTTAGATATACATGAACAGCATGATAATCAATTGTTGCTTATAGAGAAAAATCATTTATCTTTACTAGATTCATATATAAATTTATATGATACATCTGAATATAGAGAATACTATTCACAGTATAATAGATATCAAGAACTTAAAGATAAAATTCTAAATTTAGAAAAAAATGAAAGTGAAATGCTTCAAAAAATAGATTTTATGAAATACCAATTAAAAGAACTTTCAGAAATGAATCTTATTTTAAACGAAGATGAAATTATTCAAGAAGAATTAGATTATTTAGAAAATTTTGAGAAGATTAATTCATTGAGTACGCAAATATATAGTATTTTAAATAAAGATGGTGGATTATTAGAAGAAATATATAATCTAGCAGATCAACTAGAAAAGATTTCTAGATATGCATCTAATTTTGATGAAAAATCAAATGAAGTACGAAATATGTATTATATTTTTGAAGATTTGAAATATGATATTTCAAAATTTAATGATAATATTGATTTTGATGAGAATAGATTAGACACCCTTAATCTACGATTATCTAAGATTAAAGGATTGGAAAAAAAATATTCTAGAAGCGTAAATGATATAATAAAATACAAGTCTGAATTAGAAAAAGAATTAGCTGAATTAGAAAATCTAGAAGAAAATACAGAGATGTATAAACTAGAATTAGAAAAATTAGAAGATGATTTAGCAATTAAAGCAGATAACGTAACTAATATAAGAAAATTAGCCGCTAAAAAACTAGAAACTTTAATACAAGATGAATTGAAATTTTTATATATGGAAAAAAGTTCAGTGAAAATAGATATTCAAGAAAAAAAATACTCAAAAGATGGTAAAGATGAGATTAAGATTCTAATGAGTGCAAATTTAGGTGAACCATTAAAATCTATTTCTAAGGTAGCATCTGGGGGAGAGTTATCTAGAATAATGTTAGCTTTAAAAATAATTTTTTCTAAATCAATAGATGCAATTTCAATAATTTTTGATGAAATTGATACGGGAGTTAGTGGAAGAGTATCACAAAGGATGGCAGAAAAAATGTACCAATTGGCTGTTGATTCACAGGTGTTATGTATTTCGCATTTACCGCAGACAACAGCACTAGCAGATAATAATCTATACATTCAAAAAAACGTGAAAGAAGACAGAACTGTTTCTGAAGTTGTAGAATTATCAGACAATGAAAAAATAAAAGAAATATCAAGAATGATTTCAGGTGATAAGTCAACTAAGTTAGCAGAAGAACATGCTATTGAAATGATTAAGTTAGCAGAAAAAACAAGAGAAGATATAAAGGTTAAATAATGAGAGAAGTAGAAGGACGTATAGTAAAGGCAATGAGTGGCTTTTATTATGTATTGGTAGACAATGATATAATAACTTGCCGAGCAAGGGGGAATTTTAGAAACGATAATATAACACCACTTGTAGGGGATTATGCCAGGATAAAAATAGAAGAAGATTCTATTGGTTATGTAGTAGAAATTAAAGAAAGAAAAAATGAATTAGTAAGACCTAAAGTAGCAAATATTGACTATAATATAATTGTAACTTCATTAAAAGAACCAGAATTTTCGTCTAAGTTACTAGATAAGTTATTGGCTCTAAATGAGTTTAATAATGTAGAAAGTATCATAGTCTTTTCAAAGTGCGATATGTTGAAAGACGAAGAATTGGAAGAATTTACTAAGTTAAGTGAGTACTATAATTCAATAGGATATAAAGTTTTTACTAACCTTAGTAAAGATATTGGAGAATTTAAAAAGTATATTCAAGGAAAGTTTGTATCTATATCTGGGCAATCGGGTGCAGGAAAATCTACATTTATAAATACAATATCTAATAATGAATTTAATATAGAAACTGCTAAAATATCTAAACATTTAGGTAGGGGAAAACATACTACTAGGCACGTGGAATTTTATAAGATAGATGATTTTTATATAGCAGATACACCTGGTTTTTCTTCGATTGATTTAACTTTTATGGAAAAAGAAGATTTAAAAGATTTATTTATTGAATTTAGAGATAAAGATTGTAAATTTAATACTTGTAATCATATAGATGAGCCTAAGTGTGGAGTTAAAGATTCATTAGAAAATGTACAAATAGAAAGTAGATATAATAATTACAAATCACTATTTAAAGAAATAGAAACAAGTAAAAGGAGATACTAAAATGGCAAGAATATTACCGTCAATTTTATCAGCAGATTTTGCAAATTTAGAAAGAGATATTAAAGAAATGGAAAGTAATGGGGTAGATATTTTTCATATAGATGTGATGGATGGACATTTTGTCCCTAATATGTCTTTAGGTTTTCCAGTTATAGAATCTATTAGAAAAATATCTGAATCAACATTTGATGTGCACCTTATGATTTCCAATCCAGAAGATTATGTAGAACAATTTTGTGATGCAGGAGCAGATATGTTATCATTCCATATAGAAGCTACAAATCATGCAGATAGATTAATTCAAGTAATAAAAAGTAAAGGTAAGAAGGCAGGAATAGTATTAAATCCGCAAACTCCTTTAGAGAATATTAAATATATATTGGATAAAGTAGATTACGTTTTAATTATGACAGTTAATCCTGGATTCGGTGGACAAAGTTTTATTAACACAATGTTAAACAAGATAGAAGAATTAGATATGATAAGACAAGAAAATTCTTATGACTTTTTAATACAGGTTGATGGTGGAATAAATATTGAAACATCGAAATTATGTAGAGATAAAGGAGTGGATTTACTTGTATGTGGTTCCTTCTTATTTGGGGCTGCTGATAAGGCAGAAACCTTACGTAAGTTAGTTGATTAGTATGAATAAAGTAAAAAGTGTCAATGTAATGCTAGGTGGACAAAAGCCAAGTAAATTAGATAAAGATAAAATTTGGATAGGTGTCGATTCTGGAGCAGATTTTCTTTTTGAAAAAGGTGTCAATCCTGAATATATATTAGGAGATTTAGATTCAGTGGATATAGACAACTTATCTACTTCTCAAGTAATAAAAAAAAATAACCAAGATTTAACAGATACAGAGTTTGCTCTTGATTGGATTGTAGAAAATTTTCTAGAATTAGAAACGATAAATTTATACGGAGCTACTGGTTTAAGACTGGATCATTTTTTTGCCAATATCTTATTATTATCAAAAGCAAGTTATAAAAAATTAAAGATAAATATTATAGATGATAATAATATTATTTTCCTTTCAAAAATAGGGATGACTTTACTAGAAAAAATAGAAAGTTATAAATATATATCTTTTGTTCCGATAAAAGATAATACACGTATAACTATAGATGGAGCCAAATACTCAGTAGATAATATGTATTTGAGTATAGATAGGGCCAATGCAACAAGTAATGAGTTTGTAAATGAAGAAATAAGCATCACAACAAATAACCAATGCTTGGTCATATATTCTAAAGATGATAAGTAGGTGATTAAGTAAAATGCAAGACATAATAATTTTAATATCGATCTGTGCTATAGCTGGATTAATAGGATCTTTAGTGGGACTTGGTGGTGGGTTAATAATCACACCAGTTTTAACAACTATATTTAATATAGATATTAAATATGCAATAGGAGCTAGTATTTTAGCGGTGATAGCTACGAGTAGTGGGGCATCAATTTCCTACTTGAGAGATAAAGTGACTAATGTCAAAGTAGGTTTGTTTCTAGAAATATTTACTACAGTAGGTGGGTTAATAGGAGCTTTGTTGGCTGGAATATTTTCTTCACAAGTATTGTATATATTATTTTCAATTATATTAATGAATTCTTTTTATGGAATGTTAAAAAAATCAGGTTTAATTAAAGTAAAAAAAAGTAATGAAAAAATTGAGAAAAAAGATTTATATGCAGAGAAGTTAGAGTTTTCATCTTCATATTATGATAAAGCAGAAAAAAGAACAATAACTTATGATGTATATAATGTTAAGCAAGGTTCTGCTGTTATGTTTGGAGCAGGGCTAGCAAGTGGTTTATTAGGAATAGGAAGCGGTGCTTTTAAAATAATGGCATTAGATGGTTATATGAAGTTACCTATAAAAGTTAGTACTGCAACAAGTAATTTTATGATGGGGGTTACCGCAAGTGCCAGTGCACTAGTGTATTTTTTCAATGGTACTATTAATCCTTATATAGCTGCTCCAGTAGCGCTTGGAACATTGGTAGGTGCGATGATTGGTTCAAGAATCATGCAACATTTAAATTCTAAATACCTAAGATATCTCATGTTACCGATATTATTCTTTACGATAATTAATATGATTTTGAAAGGGTTTGGTTTAATATGAAATTGAAAAAAATAGAAGAACTTTTATCGAAAGTATTGTTATCGGGAGTTATTTTAAGTTCTGTTTTAATAATTTTTGCTATCATTTTTGGGAATAATAAATTAGAAAGTTCTTTATCGTATACTTTTAATTTTGAAAATACGTGGAATGGATTATTAAATCTGGATGCAGCTACGTATTATATGTTAGGAATCTTCATTTTGATTTTAACGCCTATTATTAGGATTGTATCAATGAAAATACAATTTATAATCTTGAAAAATTATAAATATGTGCTAATTTCATGTATAATAATTTTTATACTATGTATAAGTTTAATTATGGGGGCAACTCATTAAAAATAAAAAAGCCTTATTTAAGGCTTTTTTTATTATGGGATAATTGATAGTTTACATAAGATATAGTATAATTGAAAGGATATTAAGAAAAATAGAGGTTGTAGTTATGAATTTAGAATATCCTTATTCTTTTGAAGATGTATATAATATATGTAAGACATATATTCCAGAAAAATATTGGGATAGTATTGAAAAATCATATCAATTAGCAGAAAAAGCTCATAAAGGACAAATGAGAAAATCTGGTGAAGAATATATATTACATCCCATTCAAGTAGCAGGAATATTAGCAGAATTAAAATTAGATTATGCTACTGTTTGTGCAGGTTTTTTACATGATGTTGTTGAAGACACAGAATATACGTTAGACGATATTACAAATATGTTTAATGAAGATATTTCAGCAATTGTAGATGGTGTAACAAAATTAGATAAAGTAAAATTCACATCGAAAAAAGAAACTCAAGCAGAAAATCATAGAAAATTGTTTATTGCAATAGCGAGTGATATAAGGGTAATTTTTGTGAAATTAGCAGATAGACTTCACAATATGAGAACTTTAAAACATATGAGAGCAGAGAAACAAAAAGAAATTTCAAGTGAAACTTTGGAAATCTATGCTCCATTAGCTCATAGACTGGGAATTAGTTCTATAAAATGGGAGTTAGAAGATACATCACTTCGTTATTTACATCCAGAACAATATTTTTCTATAGTAGGAATGATGAAGCAAAAGAGAAGTGTAAGAGTTGAGAGTATAAAACAAGCTTGCGATAATATACTAGAGCTTTTAGCACAAAATGGAATAGTCGGAGAAGTAAGTGGAAGACCTAAACATATATATAGCATATATAAAAAGATGCAGAAAAGTAACAAATCATTTGAAGAAATATATGATTTGTTAGCTGTTAGGGTTTTAGTAGATAGTGTTGTAGATTGCTATGCTACATTAGGTTTAGTAAATAATATGTGGCTACCTATTCCAGGAAGAATGAAAGATTATATTGCAATGCCTAAACCTAATATGTACCAGTCATTGCATACTACACTATTATCGCCAAATGGGCAACCACTGGAAGTTCAGATTAGAACTTATGAAATGCATGAAATTGCCGAAAAAGGAATTGCAGCACACTGGGCATATAAAGAAGGAAGGAAAACAGGAAAATCAGATAGCTTCTATCAAAAATTAGATTGGTTCCAAAAAATGGCCGAGGGAGATAAGACTGAAACAAGCGCAGAAGACTTTATGGATTCTCTAAAAGTTGATCTATTAAGTGATAAGATATATGTGTTTACACCAAGCAGTGATATTATCGAATTACCAAAAGGTTCTTGTGTTGTAGACTTTGCTTATGCTATACATACCGAAGTAGGAAATAAGATGGTAGGAGCAACTATTAATGATAAAATAGTTCCTTTTGATTATGAACTTTCAACAGGGGAAATTTGCGATGTTAGAACTAGTAAAGCATCTACTGGTCCAAGTAGAGATTGGTTGAATATTGCAAAATCTTCACAAACAAAGTCAAAAATAAAATCTTATTTTAAAAAAGTTGCAAGAGAAGAAAATCTAGTTAAGGGAGAAATTCTATTAAAAGATGAGATAAAACTACAAGGTTTTGAAATATCAGAAGTTATGACTTCAGAAGCTATTGATAGTGTTTTAAAAAGATATAGATTTCCTTCGATAGATGAATTATATAGAACTATTGGCTATGGTGCAATAACAGCAAACCAAGTTTTTATGCGTTTGACTGAAAAGATTAGAAAAGAAAAGCAAAATCAAGAAAAACTTGATAAGTTAATTAATGCAACAGAAGATAATAAGAAAATTCTTACAGAAACAGGTGTGTATGTAAAAGGTGTGGACAATATACTTGTTAGATTATCTAAATGTTGTCAACCTATCCCAGGCGATAAAATTGTTGGGTTTATTACGAAAGGACGCGGAGTCACTGTACATAGAGAAGAGTGCCCGAATGTTAAAAATGAAGATATAAATAGATTTTTAGATGTTGAATGGGTAGGATCATTATCAAAAAGAAATTATTCTATCAGTTTACAATTACACGGGTTTGATAGAGAGATGTTACTAAGTAATGTATTACTAAAATTAAATGAAACGAAAGTAGTAGTTACTAAACTAAATTCAGAAATTAAATCTGATAAAACATGTATTATAGATATAAGTTTAATGGTTAAAAATATAGAAGAATGTGATTTTATTATAAAAAAATTGAAACAAATATCGGATATTTATATCGTTGAAAGGGTAATTAAGTAGTGAAAGTAGTTTTACAAAAAGTTAATAAAGCTCAGGTGACTGTGGATGATGAAGTAGTAGGGAAAATAAACAAAGGTTACTGTCTATTAGTAGGTGTGCACAAGGATTCAACGGAAAAAGATGCTGAATTTCTAGCAAAAAAAATCGCGAATGCTAGATTATTTGAAGATGAAGATGGAAAAATTAATTTATCTTTAAAGGAAGTAAAAGGAGAAATATTGTCTATTTCTCAATTTACACTATATGCGAATGTGAAAAAAGGAAACAGACCTAGTTTCACAGATGCAGCACGTCCAGACGATGCAAAATTTTTATATGAAAAATTCAACGAATATTTAGAACTAGAGAATATAAAAGTAGAGAAAGGAATTTTTCAAAGTCATATGAATGTACTGATTGAGAACGATGGTCCGATTACAGTAATATATGATAGTTTAGTAACTAGTTAAGGTAACAATATGAGAATAAAAAGAAAAAAGAAACCTAATGTAGTAGTTGTAATTATTTCTCTCGTTTGCTTATTATTAATAATGTCAACGGTTATATATTATAGGTACAACAAAAATATAGTTGAAAATAATATGTTTACAGCTACAGAAGTTTCAATTGAAAAAGAGACAGAAATAAGAACTGGTCCCGGAGAAAATTATCCTGTTTTAAAAAAGATATCCACAGGTGAAATTTTGAAACAGCAAAACGAGGAATCTAATTGGATAGAAGTATTAACACAGGAAAATGTAGTAGGTTGGATTCCTTTATGGGATGTGGTTGGATCTAATATAAAGAGTCCAGAAGAGAGAATGTATGAACAACTTAATAATTTTGTAGTATTATTAAATCCTATTTATACAGAGGGAAGTGGAGAATATACGCTCAATTTGTCGAAAATGATTAAGACAGAATTAGAGAAAAGAAATATTAAAGTAATATTAAGTAGAGAAAATAATGAGTTTATTTCATTGGCTGAAGTAGAGCGAATTTCCAATGAAAACAAAGTTAACGTGATATTAAATGTCGGCTTATTTGAAGATGAAAAATCTCCAAGTGGAATATCATTGTATTATAATGATACAGAAAACTCACAATTAATAAGTAAATATCTAGAAAAAAACTTAAAAGAAAAATATATATATAAAGTAAATTCTCCTCAAAGAAACGACTCTCTTGTTCAAAAAATTGATCAAGACCGAACACAACTAACTATTATGGTCGGAAATAATTTGGATAAACCTAATAAAAACATATTGAATGATAATATTTATATTCAGCAATCTGTAATCGGACTTAAGCGAGGGGTTGAAGAATATCTATATTATTTATTAAAGATAGAGGATAGTAACAATAAAAGAAAAAATGAATTGTTAACAGCAGAAAAAAGAGGCTTAGATATTCCATTTTATTATACAAATGAAGAGCAGTATAAGAATATCGCTTACGGTAATGATGGAAGTAAGACAATTTCTGAAAATGGTGATGCAATAATTTCTCTAGCAATGTTGGATAAATACTTTAATAAAGAAAATTCACGTAGTGTTCAACAAATTTCAGAGTGGGCTGGTGAAAAATACTATAGAAAAGATCAAGGAACATTATCTACGATAGTTACAGATTTTGCAAAAGAACGAGGATTAAAAGTAGATATGTATAATAGTAACCAGATGTACAAAGTAGATGAAGCACTGAGAGAAAATACACCAGTACTAGTTCAGTTTAAATCTGGGAAATTTGGAGAAAAAATAAGTTATAAAGTACTACGTGGAATGCATAATAATAGGTATTATATTAATGATCCATTAGATGATAATGAAAAATTAAATACCTATACACCATTTTTAAGAGAAGATATTGAAAAAAATATGTTACGTGCTTGGAAAATATCTAAGTAAAATAATTGACTCAATTTGAATAGTATGGTAGAATCATTAATGTTGAAGTAGCTCCTGCTACTACAACCGCACGAATAGGGTTTAAAAGAGAGTAATCCACCTTATTTGGCGAGTCTTAGTAAAAATTTAAGGAGGTGCAGATATGTACGCAGTTATTGAAACAGGTGGTAAACAATTAAGAGTAGAAGAAGGACAAACTATCTTCGTAGAAAAATTATTCGCTGAAGAAGAATCAACTTTCACTTTTGATAAAGTTTTATTAGTAGGTGGAGAATCAACTAAAATCGGAACACCTTACGTTGCAGGTGCAACAGTAACAGCTAAAGTTGTTGCTCACGGTAAAGGTAAAAAGATTACAGTATTCAAATACAAAGCTAAGAAAAATAATCACCGTAAATTAGGACACCGTCAACCTTTCACTAAATTGGTTGTTGAAAAAATTAACGGATAATTATGATAAATGTTTTAATTGAAAAAAAAGAAGATATAGTTAAACTTCTAAGTGTCGATGGACACGCCGATTTTGCAGAACTTGGTTCTGATATAGTTTGTGCAGGAGTTTCAGCTGTTGTTATTGGAATAATAAATTCCATTGATATTTTGGACGATGATGTCGTCTTTGATGTTTCAGCCAATGAAGATGAAACAGGGCACATTACATATCGTTCATTAGAGTCAACGGTCAAAGAACAACTTCTTTTAAATTCAATGGTTATATCATTACAAGCAATAGAAGAAAATTATTCAGATTTTATTAAAATTGAAACAAGAGAGGTGAAATAGTGATGATGTTAAAATTAAATTTACAATTCTTCGCATCTAAAAAAGGGGTAGGATCTACTAAGAACGGTCGTGACTCAGAATCTAAAAGATTAGGTGCTAAGCGTGCAGATGGTCAATTTGTTACTGCAGGTTCTATTTTATATAGACAACGTGGTACTAAAATTTACCCAGGAACTAACGTAGGAAAAGGTGGAGATGACACTTTATTCTCACTAGTAGATGGTGTAGTTCGTTTTGAAAGATTCGGACGTAGCCGTAAGAAAGTTTCTGTATACCCACAAGCATAATAAACTTATACAAAAAAGCTGATGGATTATCTCCATCAGCTTTTTTGATATATTTTTTGATATTACGTGACAAATTAGAAATTATCAGTTATACTAGTAAAGTTATGTAAAAGTAAACAAACACAAATATATAGGAGAATTTAATGACAAAATTTCAAGAATTAGGAGTTAGTGAAGATACAGTACAATCTTTACTAGATATGGGATTTATTAATCCGACAGGTATACAAGAGGAGACGATACCATATGTATTATCGGGGATTGATGTTCTTGCACAAGCACAAACAGGATCTGGTAAAACTGGAGCGTTTGGAATACCACTTATCGAAAAAATAAATAAAGAATCAGGACTACAGGCAATAGTTCTAGCACCAACTAGAGAGTTAGCTCAACAAGTAGGTGAACAATTAAGGTTGATGTCTAAGAAAAAATCGCTAAAAGTAAGTATAATTTTTGGTGGGACAAGTATAGAACGCCAAATACAGGATTTAAAGAAGAAGCCACAAATAGTTGTAGGGACACCTGGAAGAATAATAGACCACATAAACAGAAAAACATTAAAATTAGATACGATTACTAATGTTGTATTAGATGAAGCTGATGAAATGTTAAATATGGGATTCATTGATGATGTGAGATTCATTCTTTCAAAGATAGAAAATAAATATCAAACGTTATTATTTTCAGCAACTATGCCTAAACCAATTATGGAATTAGCTAAACAATTTATGACTGATTATAAATTAATTAAAACAATGAGTGTAGAAGAGCTAAATCCAAATATAGAGGAATTTGCATCAATATTAAAAGAAAATGAAAAATTACCTGCTTTAGTAGGATTTTTAGAAGTTCACAACCCTAAGTTAGCTATAATTTTTGGTAGAACTAAGAGAAGAGTTGATGAATTATCGAGTGCACTTGCTGCAAAAGGGTATCTATCAGAAGGATTACATGGAGATATAACACAATCTAAGAGATTAGAGATTTTGAAGAAATTTAAGAATAATACTCTTCAAATATTAGTTGCGACTGATGTTGCAGCTAGAGGTATTGATATAAGTGGAGTAACTCATGTTTACAATTTCGATATTCCGCAAGATACAGAAAGTTATACTCATAGAATTGGTCGTACAGGTCGAGCAGGAAATTCTGGAGTAGCGGTTACTTTCTTAAATCCAGTGGAAATGCCTTATTTAAGAGATATTGAAGCTAAAAAAGGTGAGAGAATGTCGATGCTAAAACCTTTATCAGCAAAAGAAATAAGAAAAGCAAGAGACGCTAGATTGGTAGAAGAAGTTACTCAAGATCTTGATACAGATTTAACAGAATTTAATTCGCTTGCTAGTAAGTTAGTTTCTTTAAGTAACGCTGAGAAGGTAATAACTATTTTACTTAATAAATTGGTTAACAATAAATCTGATGTAGATATAACACTATCTCATGAAAGACCTTTAACAAGAAAAGAGCCAAAGAAAAATGGTAAAAAATCACGTTTTTCAAGAAGAGATTCAAGAAAAAAAGATGATAGAAAACGAAATGATAGAAAAACTACTGATAAAAAATTCTTTGACAAACGTGGTAAGAGAACTCAGAATAAATAAAAATAAACTAGTAGATTATTAATCTGCTAGTTTATTTTCTTATAATATTAAAAAATGGTATAATAATTATTTATAAGGAGTTGAAATTATGAAAAATACAATACACTATTTAGAAAAATTAACAAGTATCCCATCACCGACAGGATATACTAAAGAAATTATAAAGTATATAAAAGATGAGTTAGTTTCGTTTGGATACGAAAGTAGAATCACTAATAAAGGTGGATTATTACTTACATTGATAGGTGAAAACCAAGAAAAAGAGAGATATATAACGGCACATATTGATACATTAGGAGCAATGGTAAAATCAATCAAACCAGATGGAAGATTATCGATAGTTCTGGTAGGTGGATTTACCTTTAATTCAATAGAGGGAGAAAATTGTACAATTCATCTTGCCAATGGTAAGAAAATTTCAGGTACTATATTGATGCACCAAACAAGTGTTCATGTTTATAAAGATGCAAGAACAGCGGAAAGAAATCAGGAAAATATAGAGATACGCTTAGATGAAAAAGTACATTCAAAACAAGATACCATAGATCTTGGGGTGAATATAGGAGACTTTGTATCCTTTGATACAAGAACAATTGTAACCGAGTCTGGTTTTATAAAATCTCGCCACTTAGATGATAAGGTAAGTGCAGCAATAATTATTAATATTCTTAAAGAATTTAAAGAAAATAATATAAAGTTACCTTATACAACTAATTTTTATTTTTCTAATAATGAGGAAATAGGTTATGGAGGGAATTCACATATTAATGAAAAAGTAGTGGAATATCTTGCTGTGGATATGGGAGCAATGGGCGATGGACAAAGTACAGATGAATATAGTGTTTCTATATGTGTAAAAGATAGCTCGGGACCTTATAATTATGAATTGAGAGAACACTTAAAGGAAATTTGTGAAAAAAATAACATAGATTATAAATTAGATATATATCCGTTTTATGGTAGTGATGCATCTGCTGCAATGACAGCAGGAGCTGATGTTAAACATGGACTAATTGGTGCGGGTATTGAATCAAGTCATGCCTATGAAAGAACACACATTGATTCAATAAAAGCAACGGAGATATTAGTAACAAAATATCTATTAAGTCAAATTTTAGAATAGGAAGGAACATTCATGAGTAAAGTTGCATTAGTATTAGAAGGCGGAGCTATGCGTGGAATGTATACAGCGGGTGTTTTAGATTCTTTTATAGATTACGATATAAAGGTAGACACGATAATTTCTGTATCAGCAGGGGCATTATTTGGAGTTAATTACGCATCTAAACAAAGAGGGCGAGCGTTAAACTATAATACAAAGTATTTAAAGTATCCAATGTATATGAGTCTTAAGTCTTTAGTGAAAACAGGTAATGTAGTAAACAAGGAATTTGCTTATTATATACTGCCAAAGCGATTAGATGTGTTTGATCAAGAAAAATTTGAAAAGTCAAATATTGATTACTATGCTACTGTAACAAATGTAGAGACAGGTGAGGCAGAATACATTAAAATAAGTAATGTGTTTGAACAAATGGAGTATTTAAGAGCCAGTTCAGCCATGCCATTTTTATCAGAAGTTATAGAAATAGACAATAAAAAATATCTTGATGGTGGTATTGCGGATAGTATTCCAATTGAAAAAGCAAAATCAATGAATTTTGATAAAATTATACTAATATTAACAAGAGATATAGAGTATAGAAAAAAAGAAAATCATAATAAAATTATAGAAAAACTAACGTATAAAAAGTATGGAAGAGTTTTAGGGGATGTTATTCTATCTAGAGGACAGAGATATAATAATACTGTATCTAAAATAATTGATTATGAAAATAAAAAAGAGATATTTGTTATTAGACCTAGTAAAGAAATTAAGGTATCTCGTTTAGAAAAAAATGTAGATAAAATTAAAGAAATTTATAATCTAGGTCTAGAAGATGCAAATAATAAATTAGATGAATTACAAAAATATTTAAATAGTTAGAATAAATGCTAGTAGTGTGATATAATTATTTGAAAATAGTATTAAAGAGGTAAATATTGTGAAAATCATAAGAGAAATAATGGAGTGGATTCTTGTTGTTATAGTGTCTATCGGACTATATTTTTTAATAACAACATTTTTAGTTTCTCCATATACTGTAAAAGGGAAATCAATGGACTATACTTTTGCTGATAATGATAAAGTATTTATTAGTAAAATAGGAAGTACTTATGAACGCGGAGAAGAGATTGTTTTTCATGCAAATGAACAAGACGACTATATTAAGAGAGTTATAGGTGTTCCTGGAGATACTGTTGAAATGGTAGATGATGTTTTATATGTAAATGGTAAAAAAGTAGATGAACCTTATTTAGATAAGAAAAAAGAAGAGTTAAGAAATAGTGGTTCTAATACAAATCTGACTCAGGATTTTAATATTGAATATTTAGCATCAACTCAATCAAAAACAGTACCAGAAGGAATGTATTTTGTGATGGGAGATAACAGACCGAATTCTACAGATAGTAGGTTGTTAGGTTTTGTAAAAGAAGATAAGATAGTAGGTAATGTAGTTTTAAGATACTACCCATTCTCTTCTTTTGAGTTTTTCAGTATCGAATAAAAAAATAAGGGGTGTTTAACACCCCTTATTTTTTTATTCGAAATTAAGTTCATTGAAAATTTGATTTGTTACGTCAATAAGTACATCTATTTCTTCTTTAGAAAATCTATCAAACGAAATAGAGTCAATATCAAGTAGCGCAACTACTTTTTCTTTTTTTAAAATAGGAATAACTAATTCACTATTTGTTGCAGAATCACATGCTATATGCCCTGGGAACTTGTGGACATCCTCAACATAGACTGCCTCTTGAATTGTATAGCAGTGACCACAAACACCTTTGTTAAAAGGGATTCTAATACATGCCACTTTTCCTTGAAATGGACCTAAAACAAGATTATTATTTTTTTCATCAAGTAAATAAAATCCTATCCAGTTTATATCATCAATATATTCATTATATAGAGCAGATAGATTAGAAAGATTAGCAAAAAGATTTTCTTCTCCTTGAATTAATGATTTAGCTTGAGAAATAAATGTTTCTTTATGGTCAACTATATTCATATTTACGACCTCCAATTATATTTATAATACCAGTATAACATAGTTACTGCTATATTTGAATTTATTGACATTAGAAAATTTAAAAGGTAGAATTAAGTAGATTAATTAAAGGAGGAATATAATGAATTCAAAAATTTTTAAAGTTATTAATTCTATATTACTAATTTTAGCAATAATATCTTCAGCATTCATGATATATGCTATTTTTAAATATAATATGTTGGCATTTATGAATGTTAATTATATTATTACAGCAATTTTGGCAGTGGTGTTATTAGTACTGTTAATTATGTTAATAAGAAACAAGGCGAAGATACTTGTTTTAATTTCTTCAATATTATTATTGGGTACAACAGCATTTGCGTATTCTCAGATAAATAGTACAGTTAATTTAATTGGTAATTTAAATAAGAATACAAATATAAATACTACAGAAATGAGTATTGTAGTACCTAAAGACTCTAGTATAAATAGCATACAGGATTTAAATTCATCTGAAGTTGCAGCACCTGTGAAAATAGATACTGAAAATATAAATAAATTTATTTCAGATATAAAGAACAAAGAGGGTGTAACGTTTGAAGTAATAGAGGCGGAGTCTTATGTAAAAGCCTATGATGATTTAGTAAACTCTCAAAACAAAGCTGTAATAATAAGTAGCGCATATGAAAATATATTAGAAATGAATGATCCAGAATATTCTAATAAGATAAAAAAAATATATAAAACAACTTACACTAAAGAAGTTGCTAAACGACAAAATAAAGTAAGTTCTAATTCGGATGTTCTTAATATATATATTAGCGGAATAGATACATATGGGCCAATAACATCAGTATCTAGATCAGATGTTAATATTATTATGACAATTAATAAGAAAACTAATAAGATTCTTTTAACGACAACACCTAGGGATTCATATGTTAGAATAGCAGATGGAGGAAATGATCAATATGATAAGTTAACACATGCTGGTGTTTATGGGGTAGATGCATCTATACATACTTTAGAAAATCTTTATAATATCGATATTAATTATTATGCAAGAATTAACTTTACTTCATTTATAAAATTGGTGGATATATTAGGTGGAATTGAGGTTTATAATGATCAAGAATTCAAAGGAACAAGAGATGGACAGGTATATCGTCAAGGGAATATAACGCTTAATTCAGAGCAAGCACTTGAATTTGTAAGAGAGCGATATGGATTATCTGGTGGTGATCATGATAGAGGTAAAAATCAACAAAAAGTAATAACGGCAATTATAAAGAAATTAACTACAAGTAATGCATTATTGAATTCGCAAGATATTATTAGTGAGTTGTCTACTTCTATTCAAACTGACATGCCAGTAGAACAATTAATGTCATTAGCAAATGAGCAGGTAGAAAAGAAATCAGAATACAATGTCTCATCACAGGCTTTAGAGGGACAAGGAACAATGGGAATGCCTTCTTATGCGATGCCGGGGTATAATTTATATATGATGAAGGTTGATGAAAATAGTCTAAAAGAAGTTAAAAATAATATGGAAGATGTCATTGGAGCTAAAGAATGATAGATATACATTCTCATATAATTTTTGGAGTAGACGATGGTCCTAGAACACTAGAAGATAGTCTAAAATTAGTAGAAGAGGCATATTCTCAAGGAATTAGATCAATAATAGCCACGTCGCATAGACGAAGAGGGATGTTTAATACACCAGAGGAAAAAATTAAAGAAAATTTCTTGATTTTAAAAGAAAAATTAAAATCAATATATAGCGATTTAGATATTTATTACGGTGGGGAATTATACTATACTTCTAGTATATTAGAAAAGCTAGAAAATAAAACAACCCCAACCTTAGCGTCAACAGAATATGTATTATTAGAATTTAGTTCTAATGTTATGTATAAAGAAATTTTTTCTGCTGTTGATTCTATAATATTATTAGGTTTAAAGCCAATATTAGCACATATTGAAAGATATAATTGTTTAGAAAATAACAAGGAACAAGTTAAAGAACTAATACACAAAGGTGCTTTAATGCAAGTCAATTCATCCAGTGTATTAAAAATTAAGCTTTTTGGAGACAAACATAAAGTCTATAAAAAAAGAGCTAAATATTTTATAGATAATGATTTAATTTCATTTGTAGCTACAGATATGCATAATTTAGAAGATAGAAAACCACATTTAAAAGAAGCTTATGAATTTATCACTTCAAAATATGGAAAAGATTTAGCTGATAAATTATGTAGAAAAAATGCAGAAAAAATATTAAGAAAATAAGAGGGAGGAGCACTTCTAAAGTGCTTCACTCTCTTATTTTTTTGACTTTAAAACATAGCTATAGTATAATAAAAAGATATTTTAATGAGGTGACAAAATGGAAAAAAATAACAATTTTTCATGTTCTTTTTGTGGGAAACATTCAGATGAAGTATTTAAATTAATTGCTGGTAATGGAGTATTTATTTGTGATGAATGTGTAGACTTATGCTCTGAGATGATAGATGAACAAGAGTTTTTTAACGAAAATCAAAGTACAGATATTAAATTATTAAAACCAAAAGAAATACTAGAAAAATTAAATGAATATGTTATTAGTCAAGATAAAGCTAAAAAAGCGGTAGCAGTAGCAGTATATAATCATTATAAAAGAGTTTTACTAGATGAGCGTTCAGCAACAGATGTTGAACTCCAAAAAAGTAATATTGCATTAATAGGGTCTACTGGTTCTGGTAAAACTCTAATAGCACAAACTTTAGCAAAAATGTTAGATGTTCCTTTTGCTATGACTGATGCAACAACGCTTACCGAAGCAGGATATGTAGGAGAAGATGTAGAAAATATCTTGTTACGACTTATTGAAAATGCTAATTATGATATAAAAAAAGCCGAAAAAGGAATAATCTATATAGATGAGATTGATAAAATAGCCAAAAAAGGAGAAAATGTTTCTATAACTAGAGATGTTTCAGGTGAAGGTGTTCAGCAAGCCTTACTAAAAATATTAGAGGGAACAATTGCAAGTGTTCCGCCACAGGGGGGAAGAAAACATCCTGGTCAAGAAATGTTAAAGATAGACACAAAAGATATTCTTTTTATAATTGGTGGAGCTTTTGCTGGAATTGAAGAAATCATAAAAAGACGTTTAGGAGAAAATGTAGTAGGTTTTTCAAAATCTGAAGATAATGAAAACATAGAAGGTAGTATTATTTCTAAAGTTAAACAGGAAGATTTAGTTAAATTTGGGATTATTCCGGAGTTTATAGGAAGAATACCATTAATTTGCTCATTAGAAGAGTTATCAGAAGATGATTTAGTAAGAGTATTAGTTGAACCTAAAAATTCTGTTATTAAACAATATGAATATTTATTTGAATTAGATAATGTAAAATTAACTTTTGAGAAAGAAGCTTTGAATGAAATCGCTAGAGAAACCATAAAACGAAAAACAGGTGCCAGAGGATTAAGAGCAATTATTGAAGAAGTATTATTGGATGTTATGTTTGAATTACCAAGTAAATCAAATATAAGTCAATGCATAGTGAAAAAAGAAAATATTATAAATAAAACTAATCCTATATTGAAATAAGGAGAACAATAGTGGCTAAATATTATTTATTAGAACATAAAGAATTATTTGTACCAGATAATAGTTATAATTTAGAAATAAAAGATAAGTATTTTTTTAAGGCTACAAATAATTTGAAAAATAAAACCATTAGAATTTTTGTTACAAATGACAGAAAGCCTATGGATAATTTTAACGAAGAAAATAAAGATTTAGAAATTTATGATGAACAAGGATTTAATAAATTCTTTGGTACATATGGAAGTCTAAAATACGATAAAGATAGTAAGCTATATACTTATACATGCGAAGGAATAGCTGAGGTGCTAAGTGGGGTTTATAAGGATAATGTTGTAGAATACCTAGAGGTGTCATTAAAAGAAGTAGTAAATACTGATTTTGATCAGAATGGAAAATTACAGACCTTAAAAAAAACATTTAAAGAATATTTATCTAGAGAAAGAATGGATATTGGTGTTTTTAACATTAATGATCTAAATAAATTTATAAATAAAAATTTAAGATATTTCCCTCTAGATGTACAAATGCAGAAAAGAATAGTTTTCACAACTGATTTAGAAAAGAGAACAGATTATATCATTAAAGTTATAGATAATCTTTTAGTTGCATCTCAATACAAAGGAGATATTGACAGGAAAGTTAGACGTAATATAGATAATCAACAAAAAGAATATTTTTTACGTGAACAAATGAAAGTTGTTCAAGAAGAATTGAAAGAATTAGCACCAGAAGAAGATGACATTGAAAAGTTAAAAGAAGCGATATTAAATTTAAAATTGGCCAGTCAAAATGAAGAGTATTTATTAAAAGAAGTTTCCCGATTAGAAAAAACACCTCCAATGGTTCCAGAAAATTCAATTTTAAGAACATATTTAGAAACTGTTATTTCACTTCCATGGAATGAAGGAACAAAAGATGAAATTGATATGGATAAGTCTGAAAAAATTCTTAATTCAAAACATCATGGTTTAGAGAAGATAAAAGAGAGAATTTTAGAATTTTTAGCTGTTAAAAAATTAAGAGAAGATATGAAATCACCAATTCTTTGTTTAGCAGGGCCGCCAGGTGTAGGTAAATCATCATTAGCAAAATCAATTGCTGAAGCTATGGGCAGAAACTTTATAAGAGTGTCCCTTGGTGGAGTAAGAGATGAAGCGGAAATAAGAGGGCATAGAAGAACATACGTAGGAGCATTACCAGGTAAATTAATACAGTCTTTGAAAAAGGTAAAATCTAATAATCCTGTTATTTTACTAGATGAAATAGATAAAATGGCATCTGATATTAAAGGAGATCCGGCTGCTGCAATGCTTGAAGTAATTGATCCTGAACAGAATAATGAATTTGTAGACCATTATTTAGATATTCCTTTTGATTTGTCTAAAGTTCTATTTGTAGCTACAGCTAACAATTTATCGATGATTCCAGCACCATTAAGAGATAGGATGGAAGTTATTGACTTAGAATCGTATACTGTAAAAGAAAAAGAGAGCATTGCTAAAGAATATCTGATTAAGAAACAAATAAAAGAAAATGGTTTAAACAGTAAGCAAATTACGTTTACTAAGCAAGCTATTAATAAAATTATAACTGGATATACTTATGAAGCAGGAGTTAGAAATTTAGATAGAATTATAGGTAAAGTCTGTAGAAAAGCAGCACTGAAGATACTTAAAGGTGAAGAAAAGGTTAAAGTAGGAGTTAATACTTTAGAAGAATTCTTAGGAATATCTAAATATGATATGAAAGAAAAGAATAGAGTACCACAAGTAGGTATAGTTAATGGTCTTGCCTATACAACTGTAGGTGGTGATACACTTGAAATTGAAACTGCTGTATCTACTGGAAATGGAAAAATAATACTTACAGGAAAACTTGGAGATGTTATGAAAGAATCTGCCCAAACAGCAATTTCTTATTTACGATCTAATTCTAAAGAATTAGATTTAGAAGAAATTGCTTTTGATAAGATAGATATCCATATTCATGTTCCAGAAGGAGCGGTTCCTAAGGATGGCCCTTCCGCGGGTATAACTATTACAACTTCATTATATTCAACTTTAAAAAAAATAAACGTTGATAATAATATTGCAATGACAGGTGAAATAACTTTACATGGGAAAGTATTACCTATCGGAGGAGTTAAAGAAAAAATATTAAGTTCTGAAAAGATGGGAATAAATAAAATTATCTTACCTGAGAAAAACAAAGGTGATTTACTTGATATTCCTAAAGAAGTTTTAGATAAACTATCAATTCATTTTGTGAAAAATATGACTGAGGTATTTGAGATAGTATTTAAAGAGGTGGCAAATGGCTAAATTTAATGTAAATAACGTAGATTTACTAATAAGCGCAGTATCTAAAAAACAATATCCAGAGCATGATTTACCTGAAGTTGCAATGTGTGGTAGATCTAATGTGGGAAAATCATCGTTTATTAATACTATTTTAAATAGAAAAAATTATGCAAGAGTTTCAGCAAAACCTGGTAAAACTAGAACATTAAATTTTTTCGATATTGATAATAAATTAGTGCTAGTTGATGTTCCGGGGTATGGATATGCAAAGTTATCAAAAACGGAAAAAGAAAAGCTATATGATATGATAGTTGAATATTTTGTAAATAGTCAAAATCTAAGTTTTGTTATGCATCTTTTAGATAGTAGACATAGTCCATCTGAAGATGATATAATGATGAATGAATTTTTAAACTATTACGAGATTCCATTTTTGGTTGTACTTACTAAAACTGACAAAATTTCAAGAAATGAGCTTGCAAAAAATAGAAAAAAAATAGAAAGTAAGCTTGATTTATCAAATAATATAGACATTATTCCATTTTCTTCTGTTAAAAAGATAAATGTGAATAAAATTATTGAAGAAATGGATAAAGTAGTAGATGAAAAAGAAGATTAGATAGATGATTCTATCTAATCTTTTATTCTAGAATAGAGGTGAATAAATGTGAAAGTAACTTTAGCAAAAAAATTAGATTTAGATATATTATTAGAAGATGTTGAAAAATATACTTATTCTGAGTTATCCTTAAGAAAATTTAAGGAATTAAAATATATTAAGAATTTTGATAAGTTAGTAACTGTTCAAAAAGAAAATGAAGAAGTAGAAAATTTACTAAGAAAATATCCTGGAGAATTTAAATTAAAAATCTATGATTACTATACTGCACTACAAAAATCTAAAATAGATAGTATGTTAATAGAAAAAGAATTACATTATATATTAAGGAATTTAGAGATATTTAGATTATTCAAAAATAAATTTGAGTATATTAGAAATACAGATACAGAAAATTATGAACATATTGAAAATTATGTAACTCAAATTCCTGTTTTTAATGATTTAATAGAATATTTACAAAAAATTATTGATGAAGATGGATATATAAAATCCGACGCTAGTTCTGAGTTGAAAGAAATCAAAGATAAGATGAAATCACTTCAATCAAAAGCTGATAAAACACTTAGATCAATTATACGTAGTAATGCTTCTAAATTAACAGAATCCATTGTTACCAAACGAAATGATAGATATGTAATTTTAGTAAAACCAGAATATAAAAATGATTTTGGTGGAATAATTCATGATCAATCAGCATCAGGAAATACTTTCTATATAGAACCAAGAGAAAATGTAATAATTAGCAATGAAATATCTATCTTATCTAGGAAAGAAAAGGAAGAAATTTTTAGGATTTTATCAGAAGCTACAGAAAAAATAAAAGAAAATAGTTTAGATTTAAAAATAGCTTTAGATAATTTTTCAGAAGTGGAATTTATATTTTCTAAAATAAACTTCTCAATCAATAAAGGTTTAGAAAAGCCGATAATAAGAAATGAGCAAGTAATAGATTTGAAAAAAGCATATAATCCATTATTAGATAGAGATATAGTTGTTAAAAATGATGTATTATTAAATAATTATGATAATTCTTTGATAATAACAGGACCTAATACTGGTGGGAAAACCGTAATATTAAAAACGGTTGGATTAGCAGTATTATTAACTCACTTAGGATTATATATTCCAGCGGCTAACAAGTCTGTTGTGGGATTTTTTGAAAATATCTTTATAGATATAGGAGATGAGCAGTCTATCGCAAATAATTTATCAACATTTTCATCACATATGAAGAATATAGTAAGTATCTTAGAGAATACAACAGATAAATCTATAGTATTGCTTGACGAGTTATGTTCAGGTACTGATCCAAGTGAAGGTGCAGCATTATCAATGGCCATACTAAATAAATTTAAAGAATTAAGAACAACAGTCTTATGCACAACTCATTATCCTGAGATAAAAGATTATTGTTTTAAATCAAATTATTACAAGAATTCTTCATTAGAATTTGATTTTGATACTTTAAAGCCAACATATAAATTTGTAATAGGTTTACCAGGAAAATCTAATGCTATTAACATTTCGTATAAAATAGGTTTGGAAGAATCTATGATAGCTGAAGCAAATACATTTTTAGAAGAAACGGAAAAAGAAAATAGTCTACTTATAGATGAGTTATCAAAGGATATAAAAGAATATGAAGATAAAATTAGAAGACTAAATGAAGAAATATTAGAAATTAGAACAATTAAAGATATATTAACAAATAATCTAAATGATTTTGAGTTATATAAACATACACTATATGAAAAAGCTAACGAAGAATTAAACAAAGAAATTGAAGAGAAAAAAGAAGAAATGTATGAAGTATATAAAAACTTTAAGAATTCTTCTGATTCAATTAAGCAACATCAATTTAATGAAATGATTGAGAATATGGATGCAAATAAAGTAAAGGTATCTAATAAAAAGGTTTTTGAAAATACAGAATTAGACAGTAGAGAAAGTATTTCTGTAGGAGATGATGTTGTATTCTTAAAATATAATCAACGAGCAGAAGTTTTAGAAATAAAGGGAATGGAGGTAGTAATAAAATTAGGATCCATGAAAATTACTGCTAAATTAAAAGATCTTAGAAAAATAAAAAAAGAAAAAACGAAATCAAGATCTGTAACAATTTCGCAAAAGACAGTAACTAAAGTTGGATTAGATGTCAATGTAATTGGAGAAAACACAGAAAGTGCATTGAGAATAATTGAAGATTATCTTGACAAAGTATTGTTGTCTGGATATGATACTTTTACAATAATTCATGGTGTAGGTTCTGGAATATTAAAGAAAAATATAGCAGAATATTTAAAGAACAATAGATATGTTGCAGCCTATAGAAGTGGTGGAGAAGGAGAAGGTGGACTAGGAGTCACAATAGTTGAAATGAAATAGATAAAAGAGTAGAATATATCTATATTAAATTAAGGAGTATTTAATTATGAAAGATATTAACGATAAAGAATTTTATGAATTGAAAAATGGTTCACAAGTAACTTTAGTAGATTTTTGGGCGCCATGGTGTGGACCTTGTAAAATGACAACACCTGTTTTAGAAGAGTTATCACAAGAATTGACAAATATTAACTTTGTTAAATTGAATGTAGATGACCATCAAGAAGCTGCAGGAGAACATGGAATAATGTCTATTCCAGCATTACTTGTAGTAAAAGAAGGGCAAGTTTTAGAACAATTAGTAGGATTTAGACCTAAATCAGATTTAGAAGAAATTTTAGCAAAATATAATTAATAATCAAAAAGTACTAAATTTAAATATTTAGTACTTTTTCTATATATTAGGATATTTAATGAATATACTGGAAATAAAAGCCTTTTTATGATAAAATTATTCTAAATAATACTGATTTTTGGGGGATTTAATATGCTTATCGAAGAAAAACCACTAATGTTATTTTCATTAGACTCTAACATACCTTTAGCAGAAAAGGTAGCTGATGCAATGGGGATAAAATTAAGTAAATGTAGCGTTAAAAAATTTAGCGATGGAGAAGTTTCTATCAATATAGAGGAAAGTGTTAGAGGAAGTGAAGTTTTTGTAATACAATCTACTAGTAATCCGGTAAATGAAAGTCTAATGACATTACTTATAATGATAGATGCACTAAAAAGAGCCTCAGTTGATACGATCAACGTAGTTATTCCATATTATGGGTATGCACGACAAGATAGAAAAGCAAGAAGTAGAGAGCCTATTACAGCTAAGTTAGTAGCTAATTTAATAGAAACAGCCGGAGCAGATAGAGTAATTACAATGGATTTACATGCTTTACAGATTCAAGGTTTCTTTGATATACCAGTAGATCACTTGATGGTTGCGCCTATTATAGCAAAACATTTTCAAGAGACATTACCTAACATGGAGGATGTTGTCATAGTATCTCCAGATCATGGTGGGGTTACTAGAGCAAGAAAACTTGCAGATTTATTAAATACACCGATTGCTATAATAGATAAACGTAGACCTAAGCCAAATGTCGCAGAGGTTATGAATATTGTAGGAAATATTGAAGGTAAGACGTGTATTTTAATAGATGATATTATTGATACAGCAGGAACTATTACTTTAGGAGCGAGAGCTTTAATAGAAAAAGGGGCTAAAGAAGTGTATGCTTCTTGTTCTCATGCGGTTTTAAGTGGACCTGCTTTAGAAAGAATAGAAGATTCACCGATAAAAGAGTTAGTTTATGCTAACACGATTAATATCCCAGCAGACAAAAAATTAGAAAAAATGACTCCTTTATGTGTAGGAGAATTAATTGGGAAAGCGATTTATAGAATCCACAAAAATGAACCAGTTAGTGTACTGTTTGAATAGATGAATACAGCAAAAAGGTAACTCTGTAAAGTTACCTTTTTTGCTATTTATATTTTAGGAGGTAAAATTCAATGAAAATGATAGTAGGGTTAGGGAATCCTGGAAAAGAATATGAAAATACGCGTCATAATATAGGTTTTATGTTGTTAGATGAATTTGTAAGAAAATATAATGTTTCTTTTGATAAAGAAAAATTTAATTCAGATTATGCAATGTTCTATATTAATGGAGAAAAATATTTATTAGTGAAACCTAAGACGTATATGAATTTATCGGGAGAGTCTGTTAGAAAATTTTATGATTATTTCAATATAGATATTGAAGATATTTTGGTGATTTATGATGATTTGGATACAAAAACAGCTAATTTTAGGTTGCGAAATAGAGGAAGTAGTGGTGGACATAATGGAATTAAGAGTATTATATCTCATCTTGCTACAGAAAAATTTAATAGATTAAAAATTGGAATAGATAGACCTAGAAATGGAATGAAGGTATCTGATTATGTATTAGGACGTTTTAGTAAAGAAGAAATAATAGAATTGGAAAAAATATATACGAAATCTAATGAATGCATAGAAGATTTTTCGAAGATGTCATTTATAGATTTAATGAATAAATATAATAAGAGGTAGGTTGTGTTTAATAGATTATTAGAAATTATTAAGTTATCCAATAATGATGAAAATACAGAATTTTATTCCAATAACCATACCACAAAAGTACTACTATTATATAAAAAGTATACACAAGGGAAAACTGTAGTATTAATAACAGACTCAAAAAAGGAAGCAGAAAAATTACAAGAGGATATATTATCACTTACGGAAGATGTATATATTTTCCCAGAAATAGATGTGTTAAGGAAATTTACAACTATTAGTAATGATTTATATCAAGTATCAATAAAAATATTAGAAAATTTAACTACTAATGTACCTATGATTTTGATAATACCTATTTCTGCTATATACCGTACTTTAAGAAAACCAGACGATTTTAAAAATAATTTTATAAATATTTCACTTGAAGAATACCCTAGTTTTGAAACAATTTCTAAAAATTTAAATGATTTAGGGTATACTCTTGTAGATTCGGTAGAAAACGTAGGCGAATACTCTAAACGTGGATCGATTATAGATGTGTACAGTCCATTATCAGATACACCAATAAGGTTAGATTATTTTGACAGTGAATTAGATAGTATAAAAAAATTTGATTATGCTACGCAAAAGTCAATAGAAACTATAGAAAAAATAAAAATATATCCTACAAGTGATTTTTATTTAACTAGCAATGAAAAAGATATAGTCGTGGATATATTAGAACAAAAGTTACACGATAATGAATTAAATGAAATAGAAAATTTTTCGGATGTAAAAACATATTTGGAATATAAAATAAAATTTTATAGAGAAAGTAGAGTTTTTGATGAATTAACTCCATTTTCAAATTATATATATAAAGATGTATATTCAATATTTGATTATATAGACGAAACCGCAGATATATTTTTTGATAATTTTGCTAAGCTAAAAGAAAAACATGAGAGTCTGCAAGAGTATTATATTGATAATTTAAAAGATATATCAAATACAAATATTTATCAGAAAATCTATGATGATTTAGCTTTTGATAAATTTATTAATTCAAAGAATGTAAAATATAATTTAACATTGTTAAAATCTGGAGATAGGTATTTTAAAAATCAAATTAACTTGGGAATCCAAGATTTAGAATTTTTTTTCACAGGGGAAGAATTGGGGAAAGAATTAGTTAATAAAATAAACCAAAAATTTGAGATAGCGATACTTGTACATACAAAGAAGCAAAGAGATTATGTTGAAAAAGTTTTATTTGATTATGATTTATATGATAAAATAAATATAGGATTAAGTGCAGGTAAAATACATTTAGAGGAATCTTCTTTAAGTTTAAAGGGTTTTACTAATACTGAAAATAAATTTATATTTATAACACCTAGAGAAATATTTAAAAATATATCAAAAAAGAAAAAGAAAGTTTCTTTTAAGTATTCAAATTCAGAAAAAATTAGAAATTACCAAGATTTAAATGTAGGTGATTATATAGTGCATATTCACCACGGAATTGGACTATATCAAGGAATAGAAAATATTGAAGTTAATGGGATATACAAAGATTTTCTTAAAGTAGCTTATGAGGGAAGCGACATAATTTATGTAGATATTGAGAATATGCAATATATACAAAAGTATATGTCTTCGACAGATAATAGAAAACCTAAACTTAATAAATTAGGAACTAAAAAATGGAATCAAGTAAAATTTAAAGTAAAGAAAGAAATAGAAGATATTTCAGAAGAGTTAATAAAGATGTACATTCAGAGAGAGTTAAACCAAGGGTATGCTTTCAGTGACGATACATCTATGCAAAAAGAATTTGAACAAGATTTTGTATTTGATGCAACAGAAGATCAAGAGAAGGTTACTCTTGAAATAAAAGAGGATATGCAGAAGTCAAGGCCTATGGACAGACTTCTTTGTGGTGATGTTGGATTTGGAAAAACAGAAGTAGCAATGAGAATCGCATTTAAAGCTGTAATGGATAATAAACAAGTTGCAGTGTTGGTGCCTACTACTTTATTGGCTGAGCAACACTATGAAAACTTTATAGCAAGATTTTCTAATTTCCCTGTGAATATAGAAGTAGTTAATAGATTCAAGTCTACAAAAGAAATTAACGAAATAATTGATAAGCTTAACCAAGGAAAAATTGATATTATCATAGGGACACATAAATTATTAAATGATAAATTTAAATATAAAGATTTAGGTTTGTTAATAATAGATGAAGAGCAAAGGTTTGGAGTAAAGCATAAAGAAAAAATAAAACATTTAAAGAATTTGATAGATGTATTAACTTTAAGTGCCACGCCTATACCGAGAACTCTTCATATGAGCTTGATAGGGATACGAGATTTGTCTGTTATAGAAACACCACCTACTAATAGACAACCTATTCAAACTTTTATAACTAGAGAAAATTCAACTATTATTAGAGAAGCGGTTTTGAATGAAGTTGAGAGAAATGGTCAAGTTTTTTATCTTTACAATAAAGTTGAAAGTATAGAAGAGAAATATTTAGAGTTAAAAAAACTGTTACCAGAAATTAATATAGCTTATGCACACGGAAGAATGTCTCAGAAGGAATTAGAAACTATTATGACGGATCTGATAAATAAAGAATATGACATGTTAATAACAACTACTATAATAGAAACCGGAATTGATATTTCTAATGTTAATACATTAATTGTAGAAGATGCTGATAAATTTGGATTAAGTCAGCTATACCAAATAAGAGGTAGAGTAGGAAGAAGTAGTAGAGAAGCTTATGCGTATTTTATGTATAAACCAGCTAAAATATTAACAGAAAACTCTGAAAAGAGATTAGCTGCTATAAAGAACTTTACTGCTTTAGGAAGTGGATTTAAAATAGCTATGCAAGATCTTTCAATAAGGGGTGCTGGAGATACTTTAGGAGCAAAACAACATGGATTTATTGACTCTGTGGGATATACATTGTATTCACAACTACTAGAGAGAGAATTGTTAAATAAAAAAGAAGTACTACAACCTATTTTAAGCGGAGATAAAACAAAATCTATAGAATATTATGAAAATATAGTGAATAATATCCCAAAAGAGAAAGTTGAGGATATTTTTGAATTAAAAGAAAGTAAAGTTGAAATTAAATTTAATATGGACGCATATATTCCCAAAGGTTATATGTCTAAAGATTCTGATAAACTTTATTTCTATAAAAAATTGGCTCAAAGTCAGACTGAAGATGATGTTTTTGAATTAGCTGATGAAATGATAGATAGATTTTCAGATTATGGAGTAGAGGTGGAAAATCTTTTAGATAATACACTTATTCGAATATTTTCCGAAAAGTTATATGTAGCTACAATCAAAGAACTAGCTAATAAGGTTGTGATAGAATTTAGAAAAGAAATTTTAGAAGTCTTAGATGGACCAAAGTTATTTGAACAACTAATAAATCACAGAGATGTAAGGATACAAGTAAAAGATATATTAATATTAGAATTTGATAAAAAGAAAGCGAATCTTCTAAAATGGACACTCAAATTATTAAAATTAATCGAACCTAGTATAAGGAGATAACATGAAGAGTAAACTAAGATGTTCTTGGGTCAAAGATGATTTTGATAAAGAATACCATGATCGTGAGTGGGGACTTGTTACAAAAGATGACAGAAAATTATTTGAATTGTTAATTTTAGAGGGGATGCAGGCTGGGCTTAGTTGGAATATAATATTAAAAAAGAGAGCGGCTTTTAATATTGCATTCAATAATTTTGATTTCAATAGATGTGCTGAGTATAGTGATGAATATTTAGAAAGTCTACTGGAAAATAGTTCTATTATTAGGAATAAATTAAAAATTTATTCCGTGAGACAAAATGCTATCTCGTTTATAGAAATTAGAAAAGAATATGGAACTTTTTATGAATATATTTGGTCATTTGTAAAATTTAAAAAAGTTATAAATACTATAGAAAACGAGGAAGAACGACTAACCAAATCAGACTTATCCGATATAATTTCCAAAGATATGAAGAAACGTGGTTTTAAATTTGTAGGGTCTACAATTATATATTCATATTTACAAGCTATTGGAATTATAAATGATCATACAACTGATTGTTTTAGATATGAATATTGCAAAACAAATTAAAAATGCAGATTGTTTTAATCTGCATTTTTTTCGTATAAATTTATATTTTCCATACCAATCATAGGATCAATTGTATTGATATTACATTCGTTAAGTATATAAGTAGTACTTTCACTAAAATTTTCTAAACTTTCTCCTGAATTAGAGAAAAAAGTTGATAAATAAGAATTTCTTTGTATAGTATTATTTGGGGCAATAGCATTATAAAATACGGAAGGATTCCCACAAAAAATTAACTTCTTTTTTGCTCTTGTGATAGCTGTATAAATAAGATTTTTATTATACATGAAATTATAGTTATCTACCAAAGGAATAATAATGTATTCAAATTCAGATCCCTGAGATTTATGAATAGAGCATGAATACGCAAGGATTAATTGGTTTAATTCTTGTTTTTCATAAGTTATGTAGTTATTATCAAAGTTAACAACTATTTTCTGTTTTCCATCTTCTTCAAAAATTGATTCAATAATACCAGTATCTCCGTTAAATATATTGTCTTCTGATCTATTTTCCAATTGCATAACTCTATCATTTAATTTATAGATAAAATCACCATATTCTATTTGAACCGTAGAATTATTGAAGGTATTTTGAATAAGAGTATTAAAATTATTAATACCATATAGGGATTTATAGAGTGGAATTAATATTTGTATTTTATCTGGAGTTGTTTCCTCTAATAAATTTTTATAAATAGTCAATGTAGTGTCTAAAATATCATTTTTATTTGAGAAGAAGAATTCACGATCACTATAATTTTCTAAAATATCGATAGGAAAGTTATTCTTTATTGAATAAGATAAATTTATTATACTAGAATCATTAGCTTGTCTAAAGACTTTGTTTAATTGTGCTGTAGGTACACTATAAGTGTTAACTAAATCTTTTAATATATTACCTGGAGATATAGATGGTAATTGATCTGTATCTCCTACAAGAACTATTTTGGAATTTTTATCAATTATTTTCAGAAGATTTTGCATAAGAAAAACATCAATCATACTAGTTTCATCAACTATAACTAATTTTGACTTAATATACTTATCACTAGAAAATTCATGAATATCAGTATCTTCAGTAGTCCATCCAATAGCTTTGTGAATAGTAGATGAATAGAAACCTGTTGCTTCTGACATACGTTTAGCTGCCTTTCCAGTAGGAGCACATAGACATAGTATGTTTTTTTCTTCATCTAGTAAATCGTTATGAGAAAAATTATTTATTTTTTGAAATATTTTAATTATTGCTAATATAATAGTTGTTTTTCCTGTACCAGGCCCTCCAGTAAGAATGGAAAAATTATTGGTTATGGAATTTTTAATAGCTTCAATTTGAGCTATATCATATGTTATATTCAGTTCGTTTTCAATTTCTTGTATATAAGAATCTAGTTTGGATATTGGAATATGCATTTCTTCAGTTTCAGATAACTTAATTCTATATTTTATATCATTATATATAAAATATTCAGCTTCATATATAGAGGGAAGAAAGATTTTATCTTCGATTTGTATAAGTTCTCTATTTTTTATGCACTCATTGAAGGCAGATATAATATCTTCTTTTGCTATTGGGATGGGTCTAGATTTATATAATAGATTGAAGGTTTTATATAATAATTCTCTCTCTAAAATATAAGTATCTCCATTTGAAAATGATTGTTCATTAATTGAAAAAATTAGAGCGTGTTTAATTCTTTCAGAGTCATTAAATTCAATTCCAATTTTATCAGCAATTCTATCAATAGTTAAGAACCCAATTCCTTTAATAGTAGCGATTAATTCGTAAGGATTATTATTAATTATGTTTAGAGTATTTCCTTTGTAGTAGCTGTATATTTTATTAATGATTTTGTTACTGAATCCTAGGTCATTTAATTTTAATATAATATCTTGGGATTGTTTATTATTAATAATATTTTGATATATTATTTCTTTTTTTTGATTGGGTATTGATGCAATCTCTAATAATTTATTTTTATCAGCATATATGATATCCAGGCAATCTATTCCCAATTTATCGACGATAAGTTCTGCAGTTTTTTTACCAATTCCCGGAAAAGTAGTACTAGAAAGATAATCTATTACCGAAGAGGCATCTTTTTTTATGACTCTTTCAGCTACTATTGCATGAATTTGTGTTCCAAATTTTTTATGATGTGTCATATCTCCTTTAAATGAGTAGAGTTCATCCTCTACAAAATCTATATCAAATGTCCCGACAATAGAAATGTAATCACCATCTATAAAATCATACTTTTTGTTTAAGAACACAGATAATATACAATAATTATTGTCTTGATTATGAAATATTATTTTATTTATATAACCTTCTACATTAATCATACAATTCTCCACATTAAAAATATCATCTTTAATTATAACATACTTATACTGATTAAGTCAGAGGAGAAGGAACATAATTGTATATTTTATAATTATTGTGATATAATTTGATAGTGAGAGGAGATAGTATGGTTAAAGTTAAAGATATATATAGTTTCATAAAAGATCTGGCTGACGAGAATTTAGCCGAATCATGGGATAATGTAGGACTTATTTTAGGTGATGAAAATCAAAAAGTAGAGAAAATCTTAGTATGCTTGGATGTAACTACAGATGTTGTGAAAGAAGCAAAAGAAAAAAGTATAGATTTAATTATTTCACATCATCCACTAATATTTAAGGGGATAAGAAACATTAATTTTAATGATTTTAAAGGGAAAATATTAAAAGAATTAATAAAGAATGATATATCTGTAATTTCTGCACATACAAATCTAGATTCAGCAAAATTTGGTTTGAATGACTATTTGTCAAAGTTATTAGAATTACAAGAAACTAAAGTTTTAGTTCCTAATAAACAAGTAGAAGATACTGGTTTAGGTAGAATAGGTAACTTATCCGAAAGTATGTCTCAAGAAGAATTTATAGAATATGCTAAAGAAAAATTAGGTTTAAAATTTGTAAAATTAGTAAAAGCAAATGATATTAATATAAAATCTGTAGCTATATTAGGAGGCAGTGGGGCATCGTTCATTCAAACTTTACCAGAAGTAGATATTTATCTTACTGGTGATATTGGTTATCATGATGCGGTTGACGCTATAGAAATGAATCAAAATCTTCTCGATATAGGGCATTTCGCAGAAAAGGCTAGTAAGGCGTTATTTAAGTCGTATTTGGAAAAATTACCGACTTCTAATTCTTATGAAGTCGTTATAGCTGAAAGTGAAAGGGATCCCTTCAAAATTTATTAAAAAAGGAGGTATTCTATATTGGCTGATAAAGAATATCTGAAGTTATGTAAATATATAATGGATGAAGGAATTTTAAAAGAAGATAGAACAGGAGTAGGAACAAAAAGTGTTTTTGGATATCAAATGAGGTTTGATCTAAGTAAAGGATTTCCGCTTCTGACAACAAAAAAAATAAATTTTAATCTTATTTGGTCAGAACTACTATGGTTTATTAGAGGTGATACAAATATAAAATTTTTATTGGAAAATAATAATAATATTTGGAATGAATGGGCCTTTAAAAAATGGATAGAAAGTGATGAATATACAGGAGTAGACATGACTGATTTTGGTCATAGAGTACTTAAAGATGAGGAATTTAAATTAGAATATGAAAGAGAATTAGAGAATTTTAAAAATAAAATTTTAACTGACGATAACTTTTCTAAAAAATATGGAGATTTAGGGAATGTGTATGGAAAGCAGTGGCGTAATTTTAACGGTATAGACCAGTTGAAAAATGTAATAGAACAAATTAAAAATAATCCAAATTCAAGAAGAATTATTATTTCCGCATGGAATCCTTTAGAAATAGATTCAATGGCATTGCCGCCTTGTCACACTATGTTTCAATTTTATGTAAATGATAATAAATTGTCGTGTCAGCTTTATCAAAGAAGTGGAGATGTATTTTTAGGGGTCCCGTTTAATATTGCCTCTTACGCGCTACTAACTATGATTATAGCTAAGGAATGTGATTTAGATGTAGGAGAATTCATTCATACTTTGGGAGATGCTCATATATATACAAACCATTTTGAACAAGTTAAATTACAACTTTCTAGAGAACCGTATAGCTTACCACATTTAAAAATTAACGATTTTAAAAGCATATTTGAGTTAAATATATCTGATGTAACAGTGGTAGATTACGAAAGTCATCCATATATTAAAGCACCTATAGCTGTTTAGGAGGAAATATGATTTCATTAATTGTAGCATATGATAAAAATAGATGTATAGGGGACAATAATACTATTCCATGGAAGTCAAAAGCAGATATGTTAAGAGTAAAGGAATTGACAACTAATCAAACTATCTTAATGGGAAGAAAGACTTTCGAGAGTATAGGAAGACCACTCCCTAATAGGATTAATAGAGTGTTAACAAGAGATTCTGAGTATGATTTTGAGGGGATTGAGATCTATACAGATGATAACAGTATTCTTGAGGATTATGATACTGAAAAATTATATATATTTGGAGGAAGTGAAATATATTCTAAATATATAAACTATGTTGAAGAAATGTTTATTACAGAAATGGACATAGAAGTTAAAGGTGACAGTTATTTCCCACTTATTAATGATGATGAATGGGAAATAGTTAGTAAAAAATCCTATAATAAAGATGATGATAATGAATGTAATTATACATTTATTCATTTAAAGAGAAAATAATAGGTGAATTTAGGGAGAATATATGGAAAAAAGAATAATGGCTCTTGATTACGGTAGCAAGACAATTGGAGTAGCCATAAGTGATGCATTAAACATAACAGCCCAAGGTATAGAAACATTACAAGTAAATGAAGCGATAAAAGACTTCAAAATTAAAAAATTAAAAGAATTAGTAAGAGAATATAATGTAGGAATGATAGTAGTAGGTCTACCTAAAAATATGGATAACAGTATAGGATTTAGAGGTGAAGCTACTATTAATTTCGTAGATATTCTTAAAAATAAAATAAAGAGTGTAGAAATAGAATTTCAAGATGAAAGGCTTACTACATTGGCAGCGGAAAGAGTCTTAATAGATGCTAATGTTTCTAGAAAAAAAAGAAAAGACGTTGTTGATAAAATGGCTGCTGTTCTAATATTACAAACATTTTTAGATATGAAAAAATAGAATTAAAAATTAAAGGAGATAACTATTATGTTAGAAAAAGATTTAGATAAAATGAACGTAGGAATGGATGAGGAAGTATTTACTTTAAGTGATGACACGGGTACAGAAAAAGAGTATAGAAAAATACTAGAATTTACTAATCCTACAAACAATAACTTATATTATATTTTTGCAGAAGAAGACAGAATTGATGAAGAAGAATTACAAATTTTCCCAATGGTTTGTATAGAAGAGGGAGATAACATAAGGTTTGAGCCTGTAGAAACAGATGAAGAATATGATATGATATCTGAAGTATTAGATATATTATATTTTGATTCAGAAGAAGGAGAATAGTTATTAATGGACGAAAAACGTATAAAGAGGAGAGAAGAATTAAGAAAGAAAAATAAAAAGAAGAAAAAGAGAGGGGATTTATTTGCTATAGTTCTTTCAATATTTATTGTATTGGGGATAGCAATGTTATCATGGGGATATTATGTAACTACTCCGGTAGATAAAGATAGTACAGAGAAAGTAACAGTCGAAATAAAAGAGAGTTATGGCGCTAGTGTTATATCAGATTTATTAATTCAGAAAGATTTGATAAAAAGTTCATTAATGTTTAAATTATATTCAAAATTTGGTAATTACGAAGAATTTTATATCGGTAACTATGAAATTAGTAAAAATATGACACTTTCAGAAATTTTAAAAGTACTAACTACTAAATCACAAGGAAAATCTGGTATAACAGTGAGTGTTATAGATGGAGATAATATAGCTAAAATAGCAAATAAAGTTTCAGAAGTTACAGATATATCACCAGAAGAATTTATCAATAAAACAAATGATCAAGAGTTTATTAATAAATTGAAGGTGGATTATCCTAATTTAATAACTAATGAGTTAGATTCGCCTAATTTAAAATATAAATTAGAAGGATATTTATATCCAGCTAAATATGATATAGATGATCGAAATAAGACTAATCCAGAAATCTTAATAAGATCAATGATTGAAGCAACGGAAACCAATGTACTTCCATTATATAATTTAAGTAATAAAGTTTGGAACATAAATAACAAAGATGTTCCAATATCAATTCATCAGTATATAACTATGGCGAGTATTTTGGAAAAAGAATCTACTTCAGCAACAGATAATGGAGCTATAGCAGGTGTATTTATGAATAGACTTAAAATTAATATGCCTTTGCAGACTGATCCATCTGTTATGTATAGTTTAAATAATAGGGTAGTAGAACTGAGTTTTGAAGATTTAAAAAATCAAGATCCCTATAATACATATACCAATACTGGGCTAACACCAGGACCTATATCATCTCCAAGTAAAAGATCCTATGATGCATTAAATAACGTTGTTAAGCATGATTACCTGTACTTCCTAACGGATAAAGATGGAAAAGCTTACTTTGCAACCACTTATGCAGAACATGAAGTATTAGCAAGGGAACATATTCCAGGTTATGTCTCAACTAATTAAATTTTAAAAAAAAGAAATTGTAGATATTTCTACAATTTCTTTTTTAGTTATAAGTTAAAAGACTTAAACGCTAAGGTTTAAGTCTCAAGACTAATAGAAGTCTCTTATTTGCTTAATTTAGTGTCGTGGAATTTTTTTAAGATTCCTTCTTTAGATAATAAACTTCTTACTGTATCAGAAGGTTGTGCTCCATTACCTAACCATTTTAAAGCTAATTCTTCGTCGATTTTTACTTCTGCTGGTTCTTTAACTGGGTTATAAGTTCCAATAGTTTCGATTGAACGACCATCACGTGGTGATCTTGAATCAGCTACAACGATACGGTAGAAAGGTGATTTCTTAGCACCTAATCTTTTTAAACGGATTTTAACTGCCATTTTAATACTCCTTTGAATAATTCTTTTCAACTTTTATTTATAGTGTGTTGTGTGTTAATAAAAATAATGAAAGTTGAGAATTTCAGTAAGGTATCTAATTAAGCTAAAGATATTTTAACATTTAATAATAGTATCTGTCAAGAATTCACTTTAAGAAGTGTCAACTTTTTTTATTGACACTTTCTAGTTGGTTGAATTAATTAGAGTATGATATAATTAGTTAAATAAAGTATGTTTTAAGGTAGGATAATTAGATGAATAGAAAAAAAATTGTATTTATGGGAACACCAGTTTTCGCAGTACCAATACTAGAAATGCTTATAGAAAATTATAATGTTGAATTAGTAATAACTCAGCCAGACAAAAAAGTTGGAAGAAAAAAAGTACTCACACCAACACCTGTTAAAGTACTAGCAGAAAAACATAGTATAGAGGTTCTACAACCAGAAAAGATCGCAACAGATGATTATACATATAAAAAATTATTAGATGTACAACCAGACATAATAATTACAGCTGCATACGGTCAGATAGTTCCAGAAAAAATATTAGAAATTCCTGAGCACAAGTGTATAAATGTCCATGGATCGCTTTTACCAAAACTAAGAGGTGGCGCTCCGATCCAGTATTCAATTTTAGAAGGGCATGAAAAAACAGGAGTTACTATAATGTATATGGTAAAAAGGTTAGATGCAGGAGATATTATTTCTCAAGTTGAATTTGATATTTTAGAGAATGATAATTTTCAAACTGTTCATGACAGAATGTCTTTAGCTGGTAGTGATTTATTGAAAGAAACATTGCCTAAAATTTTTAGTGGGGATATTACCCCAATAGAACAAGATGAATCATTGGTAACGTTTGCGAGTAATATTACAAGAGATGATGAGAGAATTGATTGGTCTTCTTCGGCTAGAGAGATTTTTAATAAAGTGAGAGCATTTGATCCAGTACCAGGTGCATTTACACATTTAAATAATCAAGTATTTAAAATTTGGAGAGTTGAAATTGTAGAGAATATAGAGAGCTCAGCTGTAGTAGGAACAATAGTAAAGCAAGAAAAAGATTCTTTGTATGTGAAGTGTGGTAATAATACTACAATAAAGATATTAGAAGTTCAAATATCAGGTAAAAAAAGAGTGGACGTTAAAAATTTCTTATCTAATCAAAATGATTATACAGGACAGGTGTTGGGAGTAAATAATGAATAAAACAGCCAGGGAATATGCCTATGAAATATTAGTAGATATCTTGGTAACTGAGGCGTATAGTAATATTAGCATTAATAAAACGTTCTCTAAGAATAATATTAATCAGCAAGATAAAAGATATATAACGCAGTTGGTATATGGAAGTATTAAAAATAAAATTTATTTAGAGTATATTATAAAAAAATTTGCTAATAGTAGGATAAAAACAAAAGTAAAAATATTAATAATTATGTCTGCATATCAAATATTAGAATTAGATAAAACACCGAATTTCGCAGTTGTAAACGAGGCAGTTAACTTATCGAAAAAATTATTCGGTATACATACAAGTAAATTTGTTAATGCTATACTGAGAAATATTATTCGAAATATAGATGTGTTATCAGAAAATACCTTTAATGATATTGAAGAAGAGATTTGTATAAAATACTCTTGTCCTAAAGAATTATTTGAAATTTTAAAAGAACAATATGGTAGTGAAAAAGCTATCTCTATTGTTAAATCATTTAACAATACTAGTGAAAACAGTGTTAGAATAAATACATTAAAAACTAATAAACAGGAGTTAATGAACTCTTTTTCAAAAGCAGGTATAAGTGTAAAAGAAAGTTCGATAGTAGAAGATAGTTTACTTGTAAGTAATATTGATATTAATGACCCGTTGTTTAAGAATGGATACTATATTATTCAAGATGAGGCTAGTTCTTTGGTTGCACATACTATTAATCAAGATAAAGACCATCAGTACAATATATTAGATGTTTGTGCAGCACCTGGTGGAAAGAGTTTACATATAGCTAGTTTATATAGTAATTCAGAAATAACTTCTTGCGATAAATATATCCATAAATTAAAGTTGATTGAATCAAATGCTAATAAATTAGGTATCACTAATATAAATGTAATAGAGCAAGATGCAAGAAAATCTAATAGTGAGTTTATAGATAAATTTGATATACTTATTTGTGATGTTCCTTGTTCTGGAATGGGGGTTATAAAAAACAAACCCGAGATAAAGTATAAGATTCGTGATTCATACATTGATGAAATAGCTAATTTACAGTTAGAAATCTTAGAAAATAGTAAAAAATATTTAAAAAAAGGTGGAATTCTTATATATTCAACGTGCACAATCGATAAACGTGAGAATGAGTATAATATATCTAAATTTTTGAAAAATAATGTTGATTTTACAATTGAACCTATTAATATAGAAAATATTGAAACAATAGATAAAGGTATGATAAGGATATTACCAGATGAGTATAACTGTGATGGTTTTTTCATCTGTAAATTAATAAAAAATTAAATATAGCATAGTAGGTGGGATATACAAGGTATATCTTACCTATTGCTTTATAGGGAGACATAATGAATGATATATTGAAAAAAAAACTAGAATTACTACCTGAATCACCGGGATGCTATCTTTACAAAGATAAATACGGAGAATATATTTATGTAGGAAAGGCTAAAGTATTAAAAAATAGAATCAAAAGTTATTTTACCGGAAGTCTTAATAGAAAGACTCAGAGTTTAGTAAACAAAATAGTAGATCTTGAATATATTATAGTGAACTCCGAAAAAGAGGCATTGTTACTAGAAAATAATCTTATAAAAAAATATCGACCTTACTATAATATAAAGTTAAAGGATGATAAATCGTATCCATATTTGATGATTACTCGTGAGAAACATCCTAGACTATTATTAACAAGAAAATATAGAAAAAACAGTAAGGATATTTATTTCGGCCCATATGTAGATGTTAAATCAGCGAATAACTTAAAAAAAATAATAGATAAAATATATCCTTTAAGAAAGTGCAATCCAATAGAAAAACGTGCATGTGTATATTATCAGATTGGAGAATGTATAGGACCATGTGCAAAAAATATTGAATCTTCAGAGTATAATAAAAGAATAGATGAAATAAAAAGTTTTTTATCAGGTAAAACTGAAAAGGTGTTACAAGAATTACATACGATTGTTCGTCAATATGTAAGTAGATTAGAATTTGAATCGGCACAACAGATTTACGAATATATAGATTCAATTAATAAATCTGTAGAAAATCAAATAGTAAATACAAGTACCCATGCAGATGTGGATTATATAGGGTATCATTCCAATGATAATTATTTGTGTATACAGATGTTTTTATATAGATTTGGTTCTATAATCGAAAGAAAAGTAGAGTATTTTGACTTATATTCAGAGCCAGAAGAAATATTATTATCGTACTTAACTCAATATTACGTAATAAATAAAGCTCCTAAAAAAATATACATAAAAAATATTGATTCTCAAATAGTGTCTAATTTAATTGATATTGATACAATTAATCCAATAAAAGGAAAGCATGTGAAAATACTAGACACACTAGAAGCCAATGCTAAGTATTATTTAGAGAATGAATTAAGTATTATTGAAAAAAAAGAAGATGAACACAAACAAATAATGAAACGTTTAGAAAAAATATTGATGGTAGACAGTTTACAAAGTATTGACATATTTGATAATTCAAATATTATGGGACGTGATGCAGTATCGGTTAAGGTGAATTTCTTAAATGGTAAGAAAAATACATATGGATATAGAAAATATAAAATAAAAACAGTGGAAGGTATAGATGATATCGCATCTATGAAGGAAGTACTATTAAGAACATATAAGAATAAAGGAAGTAATACCAATCTAATAATTGTTGACGGTGGTAAAAATCATGTCAAAGCAGCAATAGATGTTATTCATAAGAAATTAAAACTAGATATACGAATAATAGGTTTGGCGAAAAATAGTAAACATGTAACTGAATACATAGTAACTGATGATTTTGAAATTATAGAATTAAACAAAAATTCAGAAGAGTACCTATTCTTTAAGAAAATGCAAGATGAAGTTCACAGGTTTGCTATAACTTACCATAAAGCTCTAAGAAATGATACTATGTTTAATAACCCTTTAAATACTATAAAAGGAATAGGTAAAGAAAGAAAACGAAAATTATTACAACATTTTTCAAGTATAGAAGAAATAAAAGCAGCAGATTATGATATCTTAAAAAATTTAGGAATACCTAAATCTATTGCAAACGAATTAAAAAAACGATTATAATGAGTACATAGCTTTTTTTATGTAAATATATTATAATATATTTACATAAAATATAACGGAGGATAGTATGAATTTTGTAGAGATAATAGATGAAAGCTCTTTAGTGGAAGATAGAATAAAAATTATGTTAGTGAATTTATTAGAAGTTGCAGCAGAAAGTGAGGGTGTAGAAAAAGAAAATACAGAATTTTCACTTTCTTTTGTTGATGAAAAAGAAATACACGATATAAATAAAGAATATAGAGGGATTGATAGACCCACAGATGTAATTTCATTTGCACTTAATGATGATGTGGAGGGTGAATTAGAAATTATTGGTGGTGAAGATATGAATTATATAGGTGATATTATAATTTGTACAAATATAGCCGAAGAACAGGCTAAAGAGTACGGTCATTCTTATGAGAGAGAATTAGGTTTTTTAGCTGTACATGGATTCTTACACTTACTTGGATATGACCATATGACTGAAGAAGAAGAAAAAGTTATGTTTGGAAAACAAAATCAAATTTTAGAACAATTTGGGTTACTAAGATAGATGAGGAGTAGTGATGGAAAATTTAATTAAAACAGGATTTATTACAATAATTGGGAGACCAAATGCTGGAAAATCCACATTATTGAATAATATTTTACAACAAAAAATAGCAATCATGTCAGATAAACCCCAAACTACAAGAAATATAATAAACGGAGTTTACACGGATGCGGACTCACAAATTGTATTTATAGATACTCCTGGTATACATAAACCTAAACATAAATTAGGGGATTATATGATGAAGTTAACAAATAGTGCAATAACAGAATCAGAGGTAGTATATCTAATAGTAAACGTAGCTGATGAATTTGGTACAGGAGATGAACGTATATTAAAAACAATTAAAGAGTTGAATGTACCTACAATTTTATTACTTAATAAAATTGATCTAGTATCTAAAGAAAAAGTGCTAAAAACTATTGATTTTTATAGTAGACTGCACTCATTTGCAGAGATAGTTCCTATCTCTGCTTTAGAATCAATTAATGTTGATAGTTTACTAACAGTAACTAAGAAATATCTCCAACCAAGTTATAAAATGTATCCTGATGATGTGATAACGGATTCACCTGAATATTTTATTATCTCTGAGTTCATAAGAGAAAAAGTGTTAAAGTTAACAGCACAAGAGATTCCACATTCAGTGGCAGTGGTTATTGATAAAATATCTACGGATGGAAATTCTAAAAAACAAATTATTGCTTCAATAATAGTTGAACGCAAATCACAAAAAGGAATGATTATCGGAAAACAAGGTCAAATGATAAAGAAAATAGGGCAGTTAGCAAGGCGAGATATTGAAGAGTTATTAGGTGAGAAGATCTTTTTAGAATTGTGGGTTAAGGTTATAGACAGCTGGCGTACAAAGCCTAATTTGATTAAAGAGTTGGGTTATAGAGATGATATCTACGACTAATAGGGGTATTATAATAAAAAAAATAGCTTACAAAGAAAAACATGAAATATTGCATATCTTATTAGAAACAGGGAAAATAGAAAGTTTCTTTTTAGAAAATGGACAAAAAACTAAAAAAAATAAGATTACAATTCCTTGTAAAGTTAATATTATATATTTAAATAACTATAGAATGAACAGATTAATCGCAGTAGATGTTGAGGATTATTACAAAAACATAGTACATGATATAACTGCATTTATGTATGTAGGAAACATAATAGAATTAATTACTATAGTAGGTAGCGACAACGATTTTGTAAACTATGTTCAACTAGAAGAAGTTCTTGATAAATTAAATAAAAATTGCATAGAAGCCCCTTTACTAAATATATTTTTTATTTGTAAATTATTAAATAAAGAAGGGTTTAAGTTTAAATATAAGAAGACGGATAAGTTATATGTAGGATATGATTTTTCTTTGAATTTATTTACGAATGAAATAAATAAGAAAACATATCCATTATCAGACAAATTGGTAAAATTAATTCATATATTGAGTATAAAATCCGATCTTAATATTTTAGAAAGTATTGCACTGAATGAAATAGAGTACGCTATGGTGTTAGAATTTTTAAATCAGATAATGAAAGAATATATTGGTGTAGAAACAGTAACATATAAGAAAATACAGGATTTAGAATCTTTGTTATATAATTTTGAAAGGAAAAATTAATCATGAGTAAACCTATTGGTGTTTTTGACAGTGGTGTGGGTGGGCTTACTGTAACAAAAGAGATAATGAGACAATTACCTAATGAAAGCATTTATTTTTTTGGAGATGTTAAAAATTGTCCTTATGGTGATAAAACTAAAGAAGAAATAATTCAGCATACCGACACTGCTGTTAATTTTTTAGTATCTAGAGGTGTCAAACTAGTTGTTATTGCTTGTAATACTGCAACAGCGGCGGCCTTAGAGACATTAAGAGAAAAATATTCGGTACCCATAATTGGGGTAATTAAACCAGGTGCAATTACAGCTTTACAAACTACAAACTCTGGAAAAGTTTTAGTATTGGGTACTAATTTTACAGCTAAATCAAAAGCGTATAGTAATGAAATACATAAAATTAATAGAAATATAACGGTTTATAATAAAGCGTGTCAAACGTTTGTTCCATATGTAGAAAATAAAAATTATGATGATCCTATTGAGACTACAGAACTTATACATAACGAATTAAAAGAGTGTAAAAATTTAGAATTTGATACTATAATTTTAGGATGTACACACTATCCCTTACTACAAAAATATATAGATGCTTATTTCGATAATCAAAAAATGGTAATTTCTTCTGGAAGAGAGACAGCTAGAGAAGTAAGCAGTATCTTAACATTCTTAGATTTACATAATACAACGGGAGATAAGGAGTATAGTTTTTTTATAACAAATAAAAATAATAAATTTATAGAAACTGCAGAAAAATGGTTGAATATGGAAGTACATGCAGAAATTGTAAACACAATTTAAGGAGAAGAATGAAAGAGTTAGTATTAGCTTCAAATAATAAACATAAGATAAAGGAAATTCAAAATATTTTAACAGAATATATGATTTTGAGTTTACATGATATTGGTTTTAAAGAAGAAATTGAAGAAACCGGGATTACTTTTGAAGAAAATTCATTGATAAAAGCTAGGAGAGTAGCTGAATTTTCAGGGAAAATGACAATTGCAGATGATAGTGGACTTTGTGTCGAACGTTTGAACAACGAACCTGGAGTATATTCTGCTAGGTATTCTCAAAGTGGAGATGATGAAGATAATCTTCAAAAAGTATTAGAGAAATTACAAGGAGAGGAATCTCTTGCAAAATATGTATGTGTAATCTCATTGATAGATAAAAATAAAAATGAATATACATTTACTGGAGAATGTCATGGGAAAATAATTACAAAGAAGCAAGGTAATAATGGTTTTGGATATGATCCTATCTTTTTTGTAGAATCACTTAACAAAACCTTTGCAGAAGTTTCATCTGAAGAAAAAAATAAAATAAGTCATAGAAAAAAAGCTTTGGATAAACTATGTGATTATTTAACGCAAATCTAAGGAGGAGCTTTTTGAAAAAGAAAAAGAAGAAAAAAGAAAATAAACTGTCAGTAGTAGATAGTATAAAATCATTAAAAAATAATAATATAGAACTGTATAATAGTCTATTTGTCTCCATAATTGTTTTTATAACTTTTATTGCTATATTCCGAATGGGAATTATAGGAGAACTACTCGATAATATATTAAAATATTTATTTGGTAATATAATATATATAATATATATATTCGTTATAATTATTGGAATTCTATATATTATCGGACTCACAATTAATTATAAAAGGTATATATCTAGTATATTAATTTTAATTTCAATTTTATGGGAATTAATATATGTAAATAATCCAACTTATTCTTCATTTAGTTATATATTTGCTGTAAATAATTATAATAATATTATTGGTTCAGGAGTTTTAATAAGAAACATAGTAAAAATGGCTATATATTTAATATCATATACAGGGACGATGTTGCTGACAATAGTATTGTTGATTATGAGTATCTCCTTATATATAAATAGTGTATATCCTAATAGATTACCTAATTATCTTTCGGAAATATTTAATAAGATTAAGCAGATATTTCATAAAAAAAATACTGTTACTACAAATAGTAATAACAAGGTAGATTTAGATAGAGAAAAAAATGTTATAAATGAATACTATGATAATATCAAAAATGACGAGTTGGAAATAGATATTAATGAATTTAAAGTGGAAGAAGAGAAAGTAGAACTACTATCTAATGAGAAGAAACGTATTCCTAAACCTGAAATAGGAGAAAATAACGATTCTATAAGTTCAACTAAAGAAAATAATGTCGACTATGCTAATTATAAGCTACCACCACTTGATTTATTGAGTAATCCCATCGAGAATAAAAAAATATCTAAAGAAGATATAGTTAGTAAATCTAAAATACTTCAATCAACCTTCAAAAATTTTGGGATAGAAGTAAAGATCGTTAAAGCTGTAGTAGGCCCTTCAATAACTCAATTTCAAATATTACCTACTCCTGGAACAAAAGTTAGTAAAATAACTAACCTTTCTAGTGATATTGCTTTAAATCTTGCCGCTAAAGATATTCGAATAGAAGCTCCAATTCCAGGTAAATCTTTAATAGGTATAGAGATACCTAATACAATAAATCAGTTGGTGACAATGAAAGAAGTATTCATTAACAATGAAGATGATGCGCCCCTTTCTGTTACACTAGGAAAAGACGTTTCTGGGGAGTCGATATTCGCTAGATTAGATAAAATGCCTCATTTACTAGTTGCAGGATCCACTGGTTCTGGTAAATCTGTATGTGTAAATACAATAATAACAAGTATATTATTAAAAAATAGACCAGATCAAGTAAAACTTATAATGATAGATCCTAAAATGGTAGAACTATCAATATATGATGGGATACCTCATTTATTAACCCCTGTAGTTACAAACCCATTAAAAGCAGCGGATGTTTTACACAAAGTTGTTTTAGAGATGGAGAGAAGATACAGAGAATTTTCAATTGCTAGGGTAAAAAATATAGAGGGTTATAATAAAATAGCTCAGAAAGACGAAGAATATAAAGTAATGCCATATATGGTAGTTATAATTGACGAGTTAGCAGATTTAATGTTGGTCGCTTCCAAAGAAGTAGAAGAATCCATCGCAAGAATTACTCAAATGGCTAGGGCAGCTGGAATTCATTTAATAATAGCAACACAACGCCCTTCTGTAGATGTAATAACAGGAGTAATAAAATCTAATATCCCATCTAGAATTGCATTCGCTGTGAGTTCAAGTATTGATTCGAGAACAATTTTAGATAAATCAGGAGCGGAAACTCTATTAGGAAAAGGAGATATGTTATTTCAATCAGCTGATTCTAGTAAACCGATCCGAATTCAAGGAGCATTTTTATCAGATCAAGAAGTAGAAAATATAGTAGATTATATTAAAAATCAAGCAGAAACAGAATATGATCCTTCAATGCAACCATCGGAAAATTCATCACGAGAAATTACTAATTCAGAAGAGATTGATCCTCTGTATCATGAAGTACTTCTCTTTATTGCAAAACAACAAAAAGCGTCAGCTTCTCTATTACAAAGACGATTTAAGATAGGATATAATAGAGCTGCAAGAATAATAGAAACATTAGAAGAAGATGGATATATAGGACCAGCAGATTCAAGTAAACCTAGAAAAGTATTCTTAGAGCCAGAGTTTGCTGAAAATAATGAGTAGATATAGAAATCTCTAGCATTTTATGTTATAATTATTCTGTTGAAATTAGTATATAAGAGGTGTTTGAATGGATAAGAATCTACCTAATAAAATTACATTACTCAGAACAATTTTAATACCATTATTTATATTTTTCCTATTATTTGATATACCAGAAACACTTTCTTTTTTAGGCGGTAGAGAAATATCATATAATATATTGATTGCTAATTTTATTTTTATTTTAGCGTCTATAACAGATTTTTTAGATGGATATTTAGCTAGAAAATATAATTTAGTAACAAATATGGGAAAATTTTTAGATCCTTTAGCAGATAAATTATTAGTTGGAAGTGCATTTATAGTTATGGTAGAACTAGAAATGATAGAGAGTTGGATGGTTGTTTGTGTAATTGCTAGGGAATTTGCTGTAACTGGTTTAAGAATGTTAGCTGTAGAGCAGGGACAAGTAATTGCAGCTGGTTTTTTAGGAAAATTAAAAACTATACTCCAGATAGTAGCAATTATATTAATATTATTTGGAAATCCAATATTCCAGCTAATAAATATTCCGTTGGATAGAATAGTATTATGGTTATCAGTTGTTCTTACGATGCTTTCAGCACTAGAATATTTTAAAAATTCAAAACATGTTTTCAAATAAAAAAGACCATATATATGGTCTTTTTTATTCATCTAATTTTTCTACAGATTGTTTAATTAACCTTTTAGATTCATTTATATATAACATAGAAGTATCGCTATTTGAATGTCCCATTTGTGTCATTATAATAGGAATATTTCCATTGGTCTTTTGTGCTAATTTTGTACCATAACTGTGTCTTAATTTGTGTGGGGACATTGGTATATTATACGAATCAGTATATTTCATAACCAATTTTTGTATTGCTCTAATAGAAATTGGTTTTTTATTTTTGGTAACGAATAGCGGGTCTTCTCGTGTAAGTTCAAAAGATAAATCTAATAGATACTCTTTAATTTTTTTCATTGCTGATTCGGTTACAATCACTGTGTCCAATTTATTACCTTTTCTTACGATATTAATTTCTGTATTGATAAAATCAACATCTTTCATTCTTAAACCTGCTAATTCATTGACACGGATACCACTTCTTAAGAATAAAGTTAAGATAGCAATATCTCTTTTTTTGTCTCTTAGAAAGAATGATTTTTGATGTTTAGTTAAAGTTTCTTCATACTTATATTCTACATAATTTAAAAAATCATCATCTTGAGATTCTGTAAAAATTTTTTCAGAAATTTTTTTAGATCTAGATGATAGTGTTTCTTTTACTCTGTTTATAGGAATTTTCAACATAACATTTCTTTCAAAATAGGGTTTTCCTAATTCGTTTTCACTAGTAATAGTAAGAAATTTGTATAGTGAACGAAGTGCAGCTTTATAGTTGTTTATTGTTGCATGACTTCTATATTTACCATTAATTTCCTCTCTAGATAAATATTTAAAGTATGATTCCATTTCTTTTTTTGATAGATTTTCAAGTGTAGAAATTTTTGTATCTTTAATATCAGTAATATCCGAAATCGATTCTGATATTAACCAAGAGAGAAAAGATTTATAGCTTTCTAAATATCTATGCAGTGTTAGTGGTGACAAAATATCATAATAAGTATCAAAGAAATCTTCAATATACGAGGGGAAATTTTTGATATCATTATTTATTTTCTTTTTATAATAATCTTTTTGATTCATAAAGTTACAATCTCCATTATTAAACTATCAATTGTACACATAATATGTATTATGCGAACAAATATATTTTACCACACTTTTCCTTATAAAACAATAAAAAGCTACAAATATATTTGTAGCTACTTCTTTTTTATTTCTATTATAACATATTCTGATTTTTCTTCTGTTCTTACTGGCATACCCCATAATCCCATTCCAGAGCTTACTACTAAATTAAAATTATCCTCTTTCAATAAACCATAGTCAAAACCTATACTGCTTGTAACTATACCGAAAGGCCAAATTTGACCAGCGTGAGTGTGTCCGGATACTTGTAAGTCGAAACCGGCTTCTTTATTCTCTTTATATTGACTTGGTTGATGATCTGCCACTAGTAAGAATTTATTAGTATCTAATTCTTTAATTAGATCTATAGCGGGTATTCTTTGAGCATCTCTTTCGTATGAATAATCAATTCGTCCACTAATAAAAATATCTCCATTTATTTGTTTTGATGTATCATTTAACACTATAATATTTGTATTTTTTATCGCATTATTTAATTTTGTATTTCTATCATCAGTAGGATTGATATATCTATTTTCATCATGATTCCCTAAAATGTAATACACACCATATGTTGATTTTATACTTGATAAAATTTTAAAGACCTCTTCATATGTGTCTACGGGAGTTTGTTCATCTACAATATCTCCGGCTAGAACTACTAAATCAGGATTGTCTGCAGATATTATATTTACTTGTTCTTTTAATTTTTCTAAATTAAAATTATTACCAAAATGTAAATCACTAATAAGCGCAATTTTATAATCTTGTTTTATATCTTTCTCACTTATTATGTTATAAGTTGTTTTCTGAATGTTGTGCGCATTGTAATAACCATATGATGTAAATATGGTAGATACTATAATAGGAATTATTAAAAATCTATGGATTATTTTCCAAGTTTTATTGTTGAATCTTTTGACATAAATATTAATGCTGTCTATAAGTATTGAAAATATGATTACATAAAAAATAAATATCAGAAAACTAGAAAATGATCTTGAGAAAACCATTATAAGTGGAATAGCTGCTAGTATAAATGAAATTAACCTAAGTTTAACGTTTGGAAATATAATAAGTAGAATAATGCTAATTTTTTTATATACATAAATACTTATTAATAATAAAATAATAAAAAAGAAAAATAGTATTGAATAATTCATTCGTCCTCCTTTAATCGATATAGTAAAAAACTATCTAAGATAATAAAATCTTAGATAGTTAAAGTATTGTTTTGTATTAATTATACACGTTGCACTTTTCCAGATTTTAAAGCACGAGCAGAAACCCAAACTTTTTTAGGCTCTCCATCTACTAAAATAGTAACTTTTTGTAAGTTAGCTTTAAATCTTCTTTTTGTAGCGTTCATCGCGTGTGAACGAGCATTTCCTGAACGAGCTTTACGTCCAGTAACGTAACAAACTTTTGCCATGAATTAATCCTCCTTTTGGAAATAGTATATTCATAACATTTACTACATACACATTGAATATAATACCATAATAATTAATATATTGCAAGAATTTATATCTTTAATTAAGCTCTAGATACATAATACCCTTCAGAAGTATTGATTACAAGAACATCACCTTCTTTTACAAATAAAGGCACTTGTAATGTATAGCCTGTTTCTACAGTGGCAGATTTAGTTGCACCTGTTGCAGTATCTCCTTTAACACCAGGCTCTGTTTCAGTAACTTCTAATTCAACTGTTGTAGGTAAATCAACTCCTAAAATCTCACTACCAAACATTAAAATAGAGACTTCCATATTTTCTTTTAAGAAGTTTAATTCGTATTTTATGTTTGCTTCCGGAATTTCTATTTGGTCATATGTCTCATTGTTCATGAATACATATCCATCACCTGATGCGTATAGATAAGACATTTTTTCATTTGTAATAAGCGCTTTAGCAACCTTTTCCCCTGCTCTAAATGTTTTATCATTAACAGCTCCAGTTCTCATATTTCTTAACTTAGAGCGAACAAATGCAGCTCCTTTACCTGGTTTTACATGTTGGAATTCTAATACTTTCCAAATATTACCGTCTACTTCGATAGTAACTCCTGTTTTAAAATCATTAACTGAAATCATATTTTATCTCCTTAATTTAAATGCTTTACTGTAAATTATATATTATTTTGTAATAAAAAATCAACTATTTTTTATATAGTTCTACATAATAGATATTATTTCCTTTTTTTATAAACTTATCTTCATACTCAGTGTGGATATTCTCCTTCTCATATTCACTATTAGTTAAATCTAAGGAAATTTTATTGATTTTAAATCCATAATCAGCGTAAGACCACAAACTGTATTCAAACAACTTCATATTATCTGTTTTTTGTACAATAATTTTATTATCATTCAACACAAAATCATACTGTTCTAAGAATTTTTTAAATGTTAATCGACGTTTTTCATGCCTTGTTTTAGGCCACGGATCTGAAAAATTTAAGTACAGTTTACTTATTTCTCCTTCAGAAAAGTACTCAACAAGACTACTTGCGTCTGCTAAAATTAATCTTAGGTTTTGTACCTGATCTTTTTCTATTTTATCCAATAAGTAACTTAAAACAGTAGGTTGCGTTTCTAATCCAATAAAATTAATTTCAGGATTTTGTTTTGCTAAATTGAATATAAACTGACCTTTTCCTGTACCTATTTCTAGGTGAATAGGATTTTCATTTTTAAAAATATTTTTCCAATTGTTTTTATTTTCACTTGGTTCAATAAATACAAAAGGATTTTTCTCTAATCTTTCTTTTGCATCTGAACGAAATCTAACTCTCATTTATTGCACCTCTTATTTAATTTCTATTACTTTAGAAAATTTATCACTATTATTTTCGATATATGATCTAGATGTTATTAAACATATATTTTTATTTTTATTATCAAATTGTTTAGCTAAAAGTAATAAATCTTCTACTTTTGTTGATTTTATTTCTTCTACTAGTTGATCAAATTTAGTAGGATCTGTCTCATTAATAAAATGATTTAATGAGATTAATGCCTTATCTTTTGGAGACAATAATTGATCAAATGTGTTTAAAGTACCTATAATGTACTTATTCAAACTTTCATCATCTAGTTGTAAATTATTAATAAATCTCGCAACATTAGAATAAATGTTTAGCGTATTTTCTATATTTGGATCTCTAAACGACCAAAAAGTTACTTCACCAAATTTATTGATGGAAAGTCCGGCTCCATAGGCTCCACCTTTGACTCTTACTTTATTCCATAGATAATCTAGATTAATTATATTGCGCAATACTAACAAGTGACCGGAATAATTTTCGATATTATCAAAACCAACCCCTATATAATTGACCATAGTATCAAAATAGTATGCTTCAGAATAGTTTTCTTTTTTATTAAATTCAATTTCACTAAATTCTATATGCGATGAAAAATCTCCTAATTGGGCTACATAATTTTTAATATGTTTGAAAAACTCAAAATTATCACTATCATTACAAGTAGAACTAATTATAAGGTTATTTTTGTTAAAGATCTTAGTTACTATAATTTCCAAGTTTTTAGACAAATTACTATATTCAGTTTCAAAATTATCTACTATTTTAGATACAAATAAGTAAAACTCATATCCAGAAGTAAGTTCATGTAAATAATTATTTAATGAATTATAAGACAGTAGTCTTCTATTAATAAAAGTATGACCACTCTCTTTAATTCTGCTTTCTAAACTTAATTTGAGTTCTAATAAAATATTATATATTGCTTTTTCATTTGAAAAATCTGAATTCAAAGTATTTTCTTTTAGTATTGCAACCAGATTTTCTAGTTTCGCTACTAAATTTTTAGCAACTATCGTAAATTTTATTTTTGTTTTTTTGTTATTATCGTTTTTAAAAATACTAATATTCGAATGAATATCTCCTAAGTTATAATCAATGTCTTTCTGGATATCAATTTCAGATTTATTCTTAGTATTAATATTAAAAAGAAGATAAGATAATAAGCTAGCATATTGTATTTCATTTTCATCAAAAAAAGAAATATCAAATAATAAATTAGAATAAATTATATTACTAGTATTAATATTATAGTGGGCGTATGTTACTCCATCAATTTTCTTAAATTCTGTTTTATTGTAGGGATTTGTTAATTTAACTGTTTTAGCATCTACACTTTGAATTCTCCTTAAATCTTCAGGATTTTCTTCACTATTTTGCCATTCTAATAATTGTGTAGTATCTCTAATTATTTCTTTAATTTGAGAGTCTGTTAATGAATTTTTATATAAATTTAAATCCTCTTCAGTATCAATTTTTTCTTTATTTGCCCTAATAACAACCAAAGATTTCTTTTTATTATCTAATAAGAAAGTATTCGCAATTTTTTCAAATTCATTTGAAAAAAGATTAGCATTTAAAGCATCAATTATTTCTGTATACTTAAATTGAGTAAATGGATTTCCACCATATAACCAACTTCTCAAAGCTCGAACAGCATAGTTAACCCCCTTAGGAGAACTTACTTTGTTTACTTCTTCTTTTAGAGTGAAAATATATTTATTTATTATTGCCTGTATATATTCTTTATCAAACCCTTTAGAGATCTCTTCTTCAAGACAATTCTCATATAATAAAGGAATTCTATCCAATTCTTTGTCTACAACATTTTTAAATATGATTGTGTACACGACTTCTTGTTTGTCTCTTTGAAGATAACTATACACATCTTCACAAATATTGTTATCTATAAAAAATTTTCGGAATTCTGTATTAGAATTTCCCAATAGAAGCTCATCTATTATATTGATGCTATTTATTAAATTTAATTCCTCATTATCCCCGATTATATAACTAACAGAAAAATAGTTTTTGTTTTCAGGCTCATCATTAAAATACGACTTTTTAACAATATCGGAAGTGAAAACATCTTGTTTTTCAATAATATAATTACTATAGTCCTTGTATTCGTAATTTTGTAAATATGAATCAATACTTGTTAGATATTCTTCAATTTCTAAATTCCCGTATAAAAATATATAAGAATTACTAGGATGATAACAATAATTATATGTTTCAACAAATTCTTTTTGTTTTAAATTAGTGATAGCCTGTGGTTTTCCACCATATGAATATTTATATGGTGTATTTGTAAATAGCGACTCAGAGACGTGCATATCTATTATTTCTTCATCTGAAGAATATACACCTTTCATCTCGCTATACACTACCCCCTTATAAATTAAATCATCCGCATTTGATTCCATATGGTAATGCCAACCCTCTTGTTTTAAAATGTTTTCATTATTTAACAAATTGGGATTAAAAACAGCATCTAAATATATATCCATTAATATTTTCAAATCATTATTATTTTTAGAGGATACAGGGTACATTGTTTTATCCGGAAATGTCATAGCATTAATAAAAGTATTAAAAGAACCTTTTATAAGTTCTACAAAAGGCTCTTTTAATGGATATTTTTCTGAACCGCACAACACTGAATGCTCTAAAATATGGAAAATTCCATTATCATTGTAAGGAATCGTTTTGAATGAAATACTAAAAGATTTATTTTCATCTGAATTATTAAAAAATATCAATCTTGCTTTAGTTTTTTTATGTTCATATAAGTAAGCAGTTGTATCAATATCTTTTAAATATTCTTTACTTAGTAAATTAAATTCCATATTTATACGTAGTAATTACATCTTTAATAAAGTTAAAACATCATATCCGTTAAGTTTCTCTAATCCATTAAGTCCATCTAACTCAATTAAAAATGCAATTCCAGCTACGACTCCTCCTAATTCTTCTACTAATTTAATTGTTGCTTCAATTGTACCACCAGTTGCAAGTAAATCGTCTGTAATTAGAACTCTTTGTCCTGGTTTAATAGCATCTTTATGCATCGTTAGGGTATTAGATCCATATTCTAAATCATACTCATACGAAATTACTTCACGTGGTAACTTATTTGGTTTTCTTACAGGTACAAATCCTATACCTAAAGAATACGCTACTGGACATCCTATGATAAAACCTCTAGCTTCTGGTCCAACTATTACGTCAATTTCTTTTTCTTTTGCATAATTCACAATTTGATCAGTTGCATATTTATACGCTTCCCCATCAGCCATTAAAGTTGTAATGTCTTTAAAACTAATTCCTTCTTTAGGCCAGTTTTCTACTATAGAGATGTATTTTTCTAAATTCATATCTATTCTCCTAATTTTATGTATTTTTAACATTAAAATTATACTATAAAGATTTACGTTTGTCTAATTTCTTAATTTTCACTAAAAATTCTATTGATATCTTGAATTTTATATTCTGTAAATATTTGTTCTATATAAAATCTATCTTTCATTGTTGCATAAGTAACGGAATTCTCTAATTCAATAGCAGTATACTCTTTATTTAAAATTATAATATTTTTTACATTTTTGCATAAGTTTAATTCTTCTAGAATAGTTAACATTAATTTTAAACTCTCAATATTTGTGTTTAAAAAATTTAAAATATTAATCAACGAAGCCTTATTATTTAATTCTAGTTTATTGTATTTTAATAATAAATTAAATAATTTTATTAATCTATTCTTATCAATCTTATACTTTTTATATAAAGGTACAGGGGGCTTATATGCTAGATTTATTCGTATCGGGTTCAAATCTAATATTTTTGAAATTTGGTCACTAGATGTAGGGATATCTAATAAATTAATAATAGAAAAAGTACGTGGAATAGTATCTAGTTCTTTATATGTATAATAATTGTTATTTATGTCGGTGTATGAAGTTGTTATTTTTAATTCATTTTTATCTAAATTATCAACTATAATGTTATTTTCTCTTGAATCATAAAACAAAAAGTCTTTTTTCATTACATCTATAATTTGAATTTGTAATTTTGTTCTCCCGTTAAAATAATTTTTAGAAAGATTATATATAATATCTATAACATCGCCCGCATTAATCACATCAAAATCTTTAGTATCTTTAAAAGTAATGGCTTCTAAATTAGAAAAAGTATCCCCTAATAAAAGTCTAAGATATTGTTTCTCATTTCCAAAGTATATTTTATCTACTACAGAAACATTTGTAGATAAAATAGTGACACTCTCAAAATTATTACCGTAAGGTTTTAGAAAATCTAGGTCATTAAGTAACTGATAACTCACATTATCAAAATCGATTTTTAAATCTATTATTTTATCATTTTTTCCAGTAGATGTTTGCAGATACTCAGTATAGAGAAAATTTAATTTTTTTTGAATTTCTTCTAAATTATCGATGTGTATTGAAAAACCTGCTGCAGAATGGTGACCACCAAATGCAATAAAATTATCTTTCAAGGAATACAATGCTTCGTAAATATTAAAATCTAAAAAACTTCGAGCAGATCCTTTTAAAATATCATTTTCTTTTTTCGCAATTAGTACAGGCTTTTTATATTTTTCAACCAAATTAGATGCCACAATCCCTAAGACACCTTCATGATATTCATCTGAATACATTATAAGAATATCATTGTTCTCATTTATACTATTTTGCGCGTGTAAGACTATTTTTTCAGTTGTAGATTTTCTCTCTATATTGTGCTGTTCTATTTGTTCAATTAATTGATAAGCAATTTGTTCATCTTCGATTGTTAATAAGGCAACCCCCTCTTTAGCATTAGCCATTCTTCCTATAGAATTCAATCGTGGAGATATAATAAATCCTATTGTTTGTTCATCTATTGTTGTTTTATGATTAGCTTTTTCTAATAATAATTTTATTCCTAGACGTGGATCTTCATTTAATAACTTTAGTCCTTGTTTAATAAATATTCTATTTTCTGAATAAACAGGTACCATATCAGCAATACTTCCGATTGCAACTAAGTCCAAAAGGAAATCAGGATATATTCCAAGTAATGCATGAGCTAATTTAAAAGCTACTCCAACCCCTGCAAGTTTACCAAATGGATAGGAGGCTAATGGGTGTTCAGGGTGTATTACTGCGTAAGCTTTTGGAATTTCTTCTTGTATTTGATGATGGTCGGTAAGAATTACATCACACCCTAAAGATTGAGCAAATTTTATTTCCTCAACAGCTGCAATACCATTATCAACAGTAATAATAAGGGTAACTCCTGAATCTATAATATTACCAAATGCTTTCTTATTTGGACCGTATCCTTCAGTAAATCTACTAGGAATATATGTGGATACATTGGCACCTAGAGAAGATAATGTTTCGTACATAAGTACTGTTGAAGTAATACCATCTGCATCATAATCCCCATATATCAGTATTTTTTCTTCATTCTCTATTGCTATATTTATTCTTTCAACCGCTTTGTCCATGTCATACATTAAAAATGGATCGTACCCTTCATCATACTCTCCAATTAAATAATTTCTAATGGTTTCATCTTGAGTAATTTCTCTAGAATAAAGTACTTTAGCAATATTTTCTGATACATTATATGTGGACATTAATTCTTTTATTTTATTATCATTATAATCCGGGAGTTTCCAATTATATTTTATTCCCATACTGCACACCTTCTATATATTATTATTATTTATCATTGCTAAAAATTCAGATTCTTCTATAATAGTGATATTCAATTCTTTTGCTTTCTCTAGCTTAGATCCCGCCTTTAATCCGCAAATAAGAAAATCTGTATTACTACTTATACTAGACGAAACTTTAGCACCATAATTTTCAAGATAATCTTTAGCTTGATTTCTCGTTAACTGTTCGAGTTTACCGGTTAGAACGACTGTCTTATTAGTAAACACAGACTCTATATTATTATTTTGTTTTTCATAAATAGGATGTATACCTAGTTTGATAAGTTGACTAATTAAATATTTATTTCTATCTTCTTGTATGTACTCTAGTATTGATTGAGTTGTGATCGCTCCAACATCTTCTAATTGGATTAGTTCTTCTTGTTTAGCATTTATAAAATTTTCTAAAGTGCTATACTTATTTGCTAAGGTTTTTGCTGCACTTTTTCCTACATTTAGTATCCCTAGTGCATATATTAGTTTATCTAAAGATACATTTTTAGAATTTTCAATAGAAGTTAATAAATTTTCTACTGATTTTTCTCCCATTCTTTCCAATTTTAGTAGCTGATCTTTCTCTATAGTATATAAATCTATTACTGTGTTGATAATATTATTTTCCACCAAGTTTACTACTATTTTATCACCTAATCCATCAATATTCATAGCATCTCTGCTAGCAAAATGTTGTATTTTCCTTATATTTTGTTCTTTACAATTTAAATTAATACACCTGATAAAAGGATTTCCATCTTCTTCTACTAATTTGCTAGAACACGCTGGGCAGTACTTAGGAAACTCATATTTTTTACTAGCTTCAGTTCTTAATTCTGAAATTGTTCTAATTACTTTAGGGATTATTTCACCCGCTTTTTTTACTACTACCATATCACCAATTCTAACATCTAAAGATTCTATAATATCTTTATTATGAAGTGAAGCTTTGGAGACGGTAGACCCCGATATTTCAACTGGATCTAGTACTGCAACGGGGGTAATAATCCCTGTTCTTCCCACGCTTAGTTCTATATCCAGAAGTCTTGTTGTTATTTCTTCTTCCGGAAATTTGAAAGCAGTAGCCCACTTAGGCGTTTTTTGTGTAAATCCTAAGTTTTCTTGGTAATTAATATTGTTCACTTTAACAACTATCCCGTCAATTTCATAAGGGAGCGTTCCTTTATTTTTTTCCCAATATTTTATATATTCTAAAACTTGATCAATTCCTTTACAAACTTTATAATTTTTATTTATAGGCATTCCTAATGCTTCTACTTCTAAAAGTGCTGATTCTTGAGTGGTTTTATCGGTATCAACCACCCCGTAAATAAATATTGATAGTTTTCTTTCTGCTGTAATTTTAGAATCAAGTTGTCTTATAGAACCTGCTGCTGCATTTCTTGGATTAGCAAATTGAAGTTCATCTTTTTCTTTTCTTTTTATATTCAAAATTTCAAAAGATTTTTTTGGTAAATATACTTCTCCTCGAACTTGAATATTTACGTTTTGTATTAGTTCTTTAGGAAGAGAGAAAATTGTTTTGATATTCTCTGTAATATTCTCTCCAACTAGACCATCTCCACGAGTTGCTGCAGCTACTAAATTACCACTTTGATATTGGATTGTAACAGCTAAACCATCTATTTTTAGTTCGCACATATATTCAATATCTTCATCAACAGCCAATAGTTTTTTTATTCTAGTATCAAAAGAAACTAATTCATTATTAGAAAATGTATTAGATAAACTTAACATAGGTTTAGTATGTTCTACTTTTTCAAACTCAGTCAGGACTACATCTCCTATCCGCTGAGTTGGAGAATTTTTTTGAACTAATTCTGGATATTGTTTTTCTAAATTTTCTAATTCTTTATATAAAAAGTCGTATTCTGTATCTGAAATTTCTGACACATCTTCTACATAGTATTTATATGAATGTTTATTTAATAAATTGACTAAATTTAATATTTTTTCTTTAGCTAGTTTTTTAGTCATAACTACTCCTTAGTTAAATTAGCATATTCTTTCAATAGAGTTTTTTCTCCAACATTGTCAAAAGTAACTGTTATACTATCAGTGGATATAGACGCAATACTTCCACTTCCAAATTTTTTATGAAAAACTTTGTCACCAACTTGATAAGCGGCAGTATTACTATTATTTATGCTTTTTTCTTTTATTTTAGGGTTTAATTTACTTATAAATGGTTTCTTATTTTCGACAATTCCAAGGCTATCCATTGCTTTTAGTTGATTATTTTTTTCTTCTTGTACAAGATTCGTTGGTATTTCTTTTATAAATCTTGATGTTTCATTATATTTAACCGAACCGAACTGCATTCTTCTATTTGTGTATGATAAATATAATTTATTTTTCGCTCTAGTAATAGCAACGTAAGCCAATCTTCGTTCCTCTTCCATTTTTGCTTGTTCATCACCAAAATCATCATTAGACCTGATAGAAGGGAAAACATTTTCCTCCAATCCTATAACAAATACTACTGAATACTCTAAACCTTTAGCAGCATGAACGGTCGATAAAGTAACAGAATTATCTATATTTTCATCATCTGCATCTGCTGTCAGGGACATTTCTGTTATATAATCTACAATATTATTATTGTTTTCAGCATATTGCTTAGCTGATGAAACTAATTCCGAAATATTAGAAATCCGATCAACTGAATATTCATCATTAGCTTCTCTAAGCATATTCTCATAACCACTTTCTCTGTATATTCCCATTATTATTTCGTCAATAGAAAATTCTTCAAAATTTGAATATTTAGTAAAAACCCCATATAATTTTTGTAATTCTTGTGTAGACTTTTTGGATAGTCCTACTTTATCAATTTGTGATAAAGTTTCATAGAAACTTAAATTGTTTTGAGTCATAAATTGCTCTATCTTTTCAATTGATGATGGACCAATTCCTCTTCTAGGAACATTAATAATTCTCCTTAAACTTAGTTCTGCTTGGGGATTAACTATAACATTAACATATGACAAGATATCTTTTATTTCTTGTCTTTGTAAGAATTTTAAGGACCCCACTAATTTGTAGGGAATAGATTTAGTTAATAATGTATTCTCTATAATTCTAGAAAGATAGTTAGCTCTATATAAAATAGCTATATCTTTATATTCTATTCCTTTATCTATACTCTCGTTAATTTTTTTAGAAATATATTCAGCTTCATCAACATCATTAAATGCCGAGTAAATATTAATCTTTTCGCCTCTCTCTTTAGCTGACCATAAATTTTTCACTTTTCTATCTTTATTATTTTTTATTACATTATTTGCAGCTTCGAGAATAACGTTATTAGATCTATAATTTTGTTCTAATACTATCAATTTAAATTCAGGGAAGTCTTTTTCAAAGTTTATAAGATTGTCACTTCTGGCCCCTCTCCATGAATAAATACTTTGATCATCATCTCCTACAATACAAATATTTCTTTCATTACTTGCTAATAATTGAATTAATTTATATTGAATTAGATTAGTATCTTGATATTCATCAACATGAATATATTTAAACTTTTCTTGGTATTTAGCTAATATTTCAGGGTGTTTTTCAAATAACTCTATTACTTTTATAAGTAAATCATCGAAATCAAGTACTGAATATTTTTTTAAATGTTTTTGATAATTAACATATATATTCGCTACCTTTTCCATGAATCCCCATTTTACAATTTGAAGTAATTGACTAGGACTAACATTTTCGTTTTTGTTTTTTGAAATTAAACTAAGTACAACATTTAGATCGCACTCTTCTTCAGAATAATTTAATTCTTTAAGAATAGTTTTAATGATAGATTTTTGCTCTGCTGGATCTAATATAGTAAAATTCTTATTATAATTTAATAATTCAATGTGTTCTCTTAATATTCTAACGCACATAGAGTGGAACGTATTAATCCATATATATTTTGCCGTGTCTCCGACTAAAGAATGTATTCTTTCTTTCATTTCTTTAGCCGCTTTATTTGTAAATGTAATGGCTAATATATTACTTTCACTTATATTTTTTTCTGATATTAAATAAGCAATCCTTCTTGTCAAGACACTAGTTTTTCCACTCCCCGCTCCTGCTATGACAATTAGCGGACCTTCTGTAGTCGCTACTGCTAATTTCTGTTCGTGATTTAATCCGTCTGTAATGTTAATCATGTACTACTCCTATTATATATATTCACTATATTTTATCATATTTTATCATATTTTTCCTTTTATAAATGAAAAACAAAACCTAGAAATTTCTAGGTTTTGTTACTAAAACTACATAAATAACGGAGCCATACTTGCTACAATACCACTAGCAACTATAGCTATTATTACCAACCAAATAATTATTTTAAATATCTTCTTGCTCATTTACTTCTTTTATATCCTCGTTTATTTCATTGTTATCGGAAGTTGCGCCTTTATTTAAAAATACTTCCCTTACTTTACCATAAATCTCCCAGTATAATTCCGGATTTTCTTTTAATAATTTTTTCACTGATTCACGACCTTGACCTAATCGTTCTCCTTCGTATGAATACCATGCTCCAGCTTTCTTTACAATCTCATATTCAGCAGCTATATCCAAGGTTTCTCCTACTGGAGATATCCCTTCCCCATACATTATATCTACTTCTGCTACTTTGAATGGAGGGGCTACTTTATTTTTTACAATTTTTATTTTTGTTCTATTCCCTAAAACTTCAGATCCTTCTTTTATTTGATCCCCTCTTCTAACTTCCATTCTTATTGTTGAATAGAATTTTAGTGCTCGACCTCCAGTCGTTACTTCTGGATTTCCGTACATAACTCCAACTTTTTCCCTAAGTTGATTTATGAATATTGCAATAACATTAGATTTGTTAATTATTCCTGTTAATTTTCTTAGAGCTTGTGACATCAACCTTGCTTGCAATCCTATATGTGAATCTCCCATCTCTCCTTCAATCTCTGTTCTTGGAACTAATGCAGCTACCGAGTCAATAACTATAATATCAATTGCACCAGATTGTACTAATCTTTCAGTAATATCTAAAGCTTGCTCTCCTGTATCAGGTTGAGATAAAAAGAATCTTCCTTTTGTGAAATCTACTCCTAATGCTTTGGCATACTCAGGATCTAGAGCATTTTCTGCATCAATAAATGCAGCGACTCCACCTTGTTTTTGTACCTCTGCTATAGCATGTAAAGTAACTGTTGTCTTCCCTGAAGATTCCGGACCATAAACCTCGATTATTCTTCCGCGAGGATACCCTCCAACACCTAATGCTTTGTCTATTGCTAGTGATCCTGATGATACTACTTCAACTTTCACAGAAGTATCCCCATCTAGATCCATAATTGCACCTTTTCCATAACTTTTTTCTATGTCTTTAATAGCTTTTTCCAATGCAGCTTGTCTATCAGAATTTACTGCTGTTTCTTTTATTTTTTTTTCTCGAGCCATTGTAATGTTCTCCTTATTAATATTTCATATATTATTATAGCATAGTGTAGTTTTAAAATAAATAGTATGGTATTTTATTCAGACTAAAAAATATATTCTAAATACAAATATGTATTTAGAATATATTTTTTACATTAGTTGTATTTTATTTTAATTCAAAAGTATCTCTAGCAATCATTAATTCCTCATTAGTTGGAATTACATATGCCGCAACTTTAGAACCTTCTTTTGTAAGTTTAGCTACTTTCCCGCGAACGTTGTTCGCTTCTTTATCAAAATCTATTCCTAGGAAAGATACACCTTCTAATACTTCTTCTCTAACCCAAGTAGCATTCTCACCTACTCCAGCCGTAAAGACAATCATATCTACTCCATTCATAGCCGCAGCATATGATCCAATATATTGTTTTATTCTATTAATGTACACATCAATTGCCTCGGCTGCATTTGTATCTGTACTACGTACATTTTCTATGTCTCTCAAATCAGAAGAAATTGAAGATAAACCTTTTAAACCAGATTCATTATTAAATACATGTACTATTTCTTTTAAATCTAATCCTGTCTTTAATGAAATATATGGAATCGTAGCTGGATCTATATCACCTGTTCTAGTTCCCATTACTAATCCTGATAATGGTGTGAATCCCATAGATGTATCAAAAGATTCTCCATTTTTAATAGCACATATCGATGCTCCATTCCCTATGTGACAAGAAATTATTTTTTGTTCTTTTTTACCTGTTAATTCTTCTGCCATTTGTGCGATATATCTATGACTAGTTCCATGGGCTCCATATTTTCTTACACCATGTTTTTCATAATATTCTCTTGGAACAGCATATAAATATGTTGATTTAGGCATAGTTTGGTGGAATGCTGTATCAAATGTTAGTACGTTAGGCACCCCTGGTAATACTTTTTGAAACGCTTGTACTCCCATGATATTTGCTGGATTGTGTAAAGGCGCTAAATCTTTAATCGTATCCAATTGTGACAATACTTCATCTGTTACTAATACTGAAGTATTATAAAACTCTCCACCGTGAACTACTCGATGTCCTACACCTTCAATTTCTTCGACTTTTTCTACTATTTTTAATTCTGTTAGTTTAGTAACTAATCTTTCAATAGCAAAATTGTGATTTGGAATATCTAATTCATCTACAAATTTCTCTCCGTTAAATTCTATAGTAAATACACCATTTCCTATTCCTATACGTTCTACTAAACCTTTGGCAATAACTGTTTCTTCTGGCATTTCAAACAATTGAAATTTTAATGAAGAACTTCCTGAATTTATCGCTAAAATTTTTGTCATAATTTTTCTCCTTATGTTTAAATTATATATTAATATTATCTCATTAAATGAAAACAAATTCAACATTTTTAAATAAAAAAGAAACTAAGTATATACTTAGTTTCTTTTTTATCTAATTACGCTTTGTTTCTTGATCCAAAGATATCAATTTTCTCATTAACCATTGCTTTAATAGCATCAAATCCTGGTGCTAATAATTTACGTGGGTCAAATCCTTTACCTTCTAAATCTTTTCCAGATTCAACATATTTACGTGTAGCTTCTGCGAATACTAATTGTAATTCAGTATTAACGTTAATTTTAGAAACTCCTAGAGAAATAGCTTTTTTAATTTGGTCAGCTGGGATTCCAGTTCCACCGTGTAATACTAATGGTAATCCATTTGTTACTTTAGAGATTTCTTCTAAAGTTTCAAAGCTTAATCCAGCCCAGTTTTCTGGATACTTTCCGTGAATGTTTCCAATACCAGCTGCTAAGAAGTCAATTCCTAAGTCAGCCATTGCTTGACATTCTTTTGGATCAGCTAATTCACCAGAACCTATAACTCCGTCTTCTTCTCCACCGATTGATCCAACTTCACACTCAATAGAAATTCCTTTTGAATGAGCTAATGAAATCATCTCTTTAGATTTAGCAACATTTTCTTCAAATGGATAGTGAGAACCGTCGAACATTACTGAAGAGAATCCAGCTTCAATCGCATCTTGAGTTCCTTGGTAAGATCCGTGATCTAAGTGTAATGCTACAGGAACTGTGATGTTTAATGATTCTACCATAGCTTTAACCATATCAGCTACAGTTTTAAATCCTGTCATGTACTTAGCAGCACCTTCACTAACACCTAAAATTACTGGACTTTTTGCTTCTTCACAAGCCTCTAAAACAGCTTTTGTCCACTCTAAGTTGTTAATGTTAAATTGTGCAACTGCATATCCTTCCTTTTTAGCTTTTACTAACATATCTCTTGCAGATACTAATGCCATATTCATTTCCTCCCTGAATATATAAATAATTGTTATAATTATATAATACTACAATTGTGATAAAAAATAAATATATTTAGATAATTTTATACAAAAAATGTAGTTTATCTCTCTAATTTATTTAAAACATTCTCAAAATATGAGGGTAATTCAGTAACAATCTCTATCTTTTCATTAGTTATAGGATGTACAAACTCTAACGATTTTGAATGTAACATTTGTCCACCTGTTTCTAATGTTTTTCTAGGACCGTATACTGGATCTCCCACTAGAGGGAAATTAATATATTTCATATGTACTCGTATCTGGTGAGTTCTCCCTGTTTCAAGTTCACATTCTACTAAAGTATATTTTTCAAATCTTTCTATAACTCTAAAATGTGTAACTGCATGTTTTCCATCATCTATTATAGCCATTTCCTTTCTTTCTCTAGGATTCCTTGCAATAGGTGCTTCAATAGTTCCATAATCATGCTTTATTGTTCCATGAACCAGTGCATAATATTTTCGTTTTATTTCTTTATTTGATATCATTTCGGATAGTTTAACATGTGTTTTATCATTTTTAGCGACTATAAGCAATCCAGATGTATCTTTATCGATTCTATGTACAATTCCAGGTCTTATAATACCATTTATACTAGATAAGTTTTTACAGTGAAACATTAATGCATTAACTAATGTACCATCTTTATGCCCTACAGAAGGATGAACTACCATTCCCTTTTCTTTATTTACTATCAATAAATCATTATCTTCATAAACTATGTTAATCGCTATATCTTGTTTAATAACATTTAACTCTTCTGCTTCTTTAAAAATAACTGTTATTTCATCATTTTCTTTTAACTTGTAATTAGATTTAACATTATTATTATTAACTAAAATATAATTTTCATTAATTAAATTTTGAATAGTCGTTCTAGATACATCTACTAGTTCTTTCATCAAAAATTTATCAATTCTATCATTTTCATTACTTAGATATCGAATTTTTTTATTTTCCATAGATTTCTCCTTATATTTTATTAAAAAATGCACATCTCTAAATAAAGATGTGCATACTATACTTATTTTTTACCTTTTACAGCTTGTTTTTGAGCTTTCTGCATATTACTCATCATTTGATTAATTTTTTTCTTAGATGGCTTTTGCCCCATTTGAGATAACATACTCATCATTACTTCCTCATTTAATTGTGGATTATTTTCCATATAGTTCATAAAGTTTTTACGAGCGATAAAAAATCCTGCAACTAACCCTAGTAAAAAAGTAATTGTAGCAATTAAAATTACTAATCCTGTTGACATTTTAATTATTTCCTTTCTTAATTGGAGTGATATCATCTCCATTTTCATTTATAACTCTTGTATTATCTAAAATTTGTTTGAAATTCGCCTTGAAATTTTCCAAATATAACTTTCTAAAGTCCTGTAATTCAGCTACTTCTTTTTCAGATAAATTTCTTTGTTTTTTTATTGCATTTAATTCATTAATTTTAGCAATTATTTCTGACATTTCCATGCTTATACACTCATTAATTCATCTTGTTTTTCTTTTGTTACACCATCAATTTCAGAAACGTATTTGTCAGTAAATTTTTGGATATCTTCAGAGTATGATTTTAAATCATCTTCTGTTATTTGTGATGATTTTTCCAATTTTTTGATAGCATCCATAGCATCACGACGTACATTTCTTACAGCAACTTTTGCATTTTCTGATTCTTTTCCTACTTGCTTAGCTAGCTCTTTACGTCTTTCTTCTGTTAAAGCTGGAAACACTATTCTTATTACTGATCCATCATTTGATGGATTAAGACCTAAATCGGATGCTTGAATAGCTTTTTCAATATCACCTAATAATGATTTTTCATAAGGTGATATAACTAACATTTTTGCTTCCGGAACAGAAATTCCTGCAACTTGATTTATTGGTGTAGGTACCCCATAGTATTCCACACTCAATCTATCTAATACTGAAGCACTTGCTTTACCAGCTCTTATTGATGCTAATTCTCTTTTTAAACTAGCAATAGCTTTTGTCATTTTTTCTTCTAAATTTGAAATAACTTGTTCTGGCATTATTTTTCTCCTAAATTATTTTGTAATTATCGTTCCCATTTTTTCTCCATTAATTACTCTAACAATATTATCGTCTTCGTCAATAGAGAATACTATGATTGGCAAATTATTATCCATACAGAATGATATTGCTGTTGAATCCATTACCGCTAATCCTTTACTAATAACATCGATATGAGTTAAATCATCAAACTTAGTTGCATCTTTTTCCACTTTAGGATCTGCAGAATATACACCGTCTACTGCATTTTTCCCCATTAATATAACATCCGCATCTATTTCTTTTGCTCTTAGTGCCGCTGTTGTATCAGTTGAGAAGAATGGATTACCAATTCCAGCGGCAAATATCGCTACTCTTCCTTTTTCAAGATGTCTAATAGCTCGACGTCTGATATAAGGTTCAGCCATAGCTTTCATTTCTACTGATGTTAGAACCCTAGTATCTACACCTTTTTGCTCTAAAGAATCTTGTAGTGCTAATGAATTCATTACTGTAGCTAGCATTCCCATCGAATCTGCTGTAGCTCGCTCCATACCTAACTCTTCTCCAGTTTTACCTCTCCAGATATTTCCACCACCGACAACAATGGCTACTTGAACTCCTTGTTTTACTACTTCAGCTATTTGTTTAGTCATTTTATTAACTATTTCAGAATCAATTCCAAATCCTTTATTTCCCGCTAAAGCCTCTCCACTAAGTTTTAATAAAACTCTTTTATATGATTTTGACATTTTGCTACCTCCATTTTGTTAAAAAAGCATACACTTAAACTGTGTATGCTCTTTTTGTTATTAGTTTCCTCTAACTTGGTTCATTACTTCTTCAGCAAAGTTATCTTCTTTTTTCTCGATTCCTTCACCTACTTCATATCTTACGAACTTAACAAGTTTTCCACCTTTAGAAGCAACAAATTGTTCAACTGTTTGGCTATCATCTTTAACAAATTTTTGTTTTGTTACACAGATTTCCTCTAGGTATTTGTTTAATCTACCTACTACCATTTTCTCAACGATTGCAGCTGGTTTTCCTTCATTTAGAGCTTGTTCTGATAATATTTTCTTTTCATGCTCTAATTCTTCTTGAGAAACTTCTGTTTCATCTAGATATTTAGGGTTTAATGCTGCAATATGCATTGCTACATCTTTAGCAGCTTCTGCATCAGTAGAACCTTCTACTAGTGTAAGAACTCCTATTCTTCCACCCATGTGTGAGTAAGTTCCGAATGAATCTGCATCTGTTTTTGTTAATAATTCAAATCTTCTTAATGATAATTTTTCTCCGATTGTCGCAATTCCATTGTTGATTACTTCTTCAATAGTTCCTTGAGAAGTTACAACAGTTAATGCTTCTTCAACAGATTTTGGTTCGTTTGCTAAGATTGCATCAGCAACTACTTTTACTAAATCTAAGAATTTTTCGTTTTTAGCAACAAAATCAGTTTCTGAGTTAATTTCTAATACTAAAGCTTTATTTCCTTCTTCTACTTGGTAAGTAATACCTTCTGCAGCAATACGATCTGCTTTTTTAGCAGCTTTTGCAATTCCATTTTCTCTTAGGTAGTCGATTGCTGCGTCCATGTTACCATTAGCTTCAGTTAACGCTTTTTTACAATCCATCATACCTGCACCAGTACGTTCTCTTAATTCTTTAACTTGAGCAGCTGTAATAGCCATAATCAAATTCCTCCATTTTATAAAATAATATGAATATTCTTATCTAAATAATATAAGATAATAGTGTGATGAAAATCACACTATTATAATTTTATGAGAAATTATTATTCTTCAGAAGATGCTTCTTCAGAAGATACTTCCTCAACATTACCTTCGTTGTATGCTACAAAAGCATCTGCCATTTTTGCTGTTAATAATTTAACTGCACGAATAGCATCGTCGTTTGCTGGAATTACATAATCAACATCATCAGGATCACAGTTTGTATCAACGATACCAACCACTGGGATTCCTAGTTTTTTAGCTTCTGCAATTGCGTTGTGCTCTTTTTTAGGATCTACAACAAACATAGCGTCTGGCATAGTTTTCATTTCTCTAATTCCACCTAGGAATTTGTTTAGTCTATCGTATTCTTTTCTTAATTCGATAACTTCTTTTTTAGGTAAAACTTCAAATACTCCATCTTCTTCCATTTTTTCAATTTCAGAAATTCTATCAATACGCCCTTTAATTGTCTTGTAGTTAGTAAGAGTTCCTCCTAACCAACGGTGGTTAATGTAGTATTGTCCGGATCTCTCAGCTTCTTCTTTAATTGCATCTTGTGCTTGTTTTTTAGTTCCTACAAATAGCATTTTTCCACCCTGGTCAGCTACTGATTTAACGAATTCATATGCTTCGTCAACTTTCTTTACAGTTTTTTGTAGGTCGATAATGTATATTCCATTTCTTTCTGTGAATATATATTTATCCATTTTTGGGTTCCATCTTCTTGTTTGGTGACCGAAGTGTACCCCAGCTTCTAATAATTGTTTCATTGAAATAACTGGCATAGTTATTTTCCTCCTTGGTTTTTTCCTCCGATATTTTCATACTAGTTATAGACATACGCACCAAATAACTAAATCAAATATCGTGTGTAGTATTTAGTTGGATTTATTCCAACCTTATTCATTATATATTATGTTACACTAAAAATCAATACTTACAGTCCTAAAAAAAGAAGTAATGTAAAAAATACATTACTTCTTTTTTATAGACCTACATCCATATCGTATAATTTTCTATATTTAAGATTATTGCTATACAGATATTGATGACTTCCATCCATCTCTACTTTACCATCTCTAATAAAAATTATTCTATCCATAAATTCTATTGAATTAAGATGATGCGTAATCCAGACTATTGTTTTATCTTTGTTACTAGTAAATATAGTTTTTAATAAATCACTTTCTGTTCTGGGATCTAATCCTACTGTCGGTTCATCTAATAATAATAATTCATTATCTTGAATAAGTGTTCTTGCAAGAGCCAGCCTCTGTCTTTCCCCACCTGAAAATCTAGTACCAGACTCATAAACATTAGTATTCACTCCATCTGGAAGATTAATGATAGTATCTTTTATTTGTGATTTATCCATACTATCTTCAATCACACTATCTATATCGGTATTTTCTTTAGAATTAAGTTTTGCAAGTAACATATTTTCTTTTATCGTCATATCAAATAAGTATGGCTTTTGATTAAGCATAGATATTTTTTTTCCCAACAACGCTTCATTTGGTTTATTTCCAAAAACTTCTATCTCACCTTCAAAATCCCTATATGTCCCTGTTATTAATTTTATCAAAGTTGATTTTCCGACACCACTTCTCCCTAATATAGCTACCTTTTCTCCTTTTTTTATACTTAAAGATAAATCATTTAATATTACTTTATTTTCATCATAAGAAAATTTTAAATTTTTTATTTCTATTATATTCTCATAATCTTTTTCTTCAAAACTCTCCTCCCCTGCTCTGGGATTATTAGAATAAAAGTTTTTAACCCTATCAATTGAAACTTTATAAGCTGGGATATGTGAAATAGCGTCTCCTGTCATTATAACAACAGATAAAACCGATAAAGAAATCATACAAAACGAAGCAATGTAGACATTTTCGATTGTATTATTAATAGACATATTCATACAAGAATAAATCATGAAAACTACGACTAATGCAGCTAAAAATTGTAAAATGATTTCTCTAAAATGAATTATTAATTTCACTCTACCTTCTTGCTTTAGAAATACTTCTTCATTTTTTTTGTACTTATCCATAAATAAACCAACTTTATTAGCAGATACAATATCTGTAACCCCTAATATCACACTGGTAAAATCATTATACATCTTATGTTTCGTGATTTTCATTATTGATAAATTATTTTTTGTAATTAATAATGAAAATAGTGGTACTACAAATATTATGAATAATCCAAAAACACTCGCTAATAAAGCGTATGATTTATCTAAAGGAAACATAATTGATATAAAAATAACATACACTACTATCGAAATAATACTAGGAAAAATAGTTTTTAAATAGATATTTTGTAAATGATCTATATCCTCTGCTAACAATCCTAATAAATCACCAGATTTATATTCTTTTTTTAACCTTAAGGCCATAGGTTCAAGTATAGAATACATCCTGCTTCTCATTTTTTCTATTAATTTTAAAACTAAATCATGACTAATCAATCTATGAAGATAGGAAAATACAGATTGTGATAATGAAAATGTTCTAGTTAAAACCGCTGGAACTTGTAACATTAAAATATTTCCGATTTTTAATGCAGATTTACTTATTAGGAAACCTGAAATATACATTAATCCAATTCCACTCACAGCTGATATTAACCCTAGAACTATTATTAAACTAATTCTCGATTTGTTTTCTTTCAGTTCACTTCTTACAATAGAATTCTTACTCATATTTTCCTCCTATCAAAGATTTTTTCAATTCCAAATATTCCTTACTTTCTCTAAAATTTTCTAATTTTTCAAAATATTTTGCTTCACCTGAATCAATATTTAAAACATAGTCCATATTATTAAGCCAGTGAAGTCTATGAGTTGCTATTAGTACTGTTCTTCCCTTGAATAATTCCAATAATTTTTCTTTAATTTCAAATTCTGTTTCAATATCTAAGTGACTAGTGGGCTCATCTAAAACTACTACTTCCCTATCACTAAGTAAAGCTCTTGCTATAACAATTCTTTGTGCTTGTCCACCACTTAATTCTACTCCAGACTCTCCTATGAAAGTATCATATCCTTTGTCTAAGTTATTAATATACTCATACAATCCTACTAGTTTAGCAACTTTATCTAATTCTTCTGTAGATACATGATTATCTAAATAAAACTCCAAGTTATTTCTTATTGTATCTGGGAAAATATAGGGAAATTGAGAAATATATGAAATTTTCTCTATCCAATTAGAATTTTTAATAGTTAAATCTTCTCCATTTATTTTTATTTTTCCTGATGAACTACTAGAAATACCAGATAAAATTGATATTAAACTTGTTTTTCCTGAACCACTAGGCCCTACTATACAAATTTTATCCCCTGTGTTTATTGTTAAATTTATATCATTTAAAATAGTAGTCCCTTCTTTAACCAAGTCCACATTTTTTAATTCTAACTTCTCAAATTTTCCTATTTTTTTATAATCATTATCAAATTTCTCTTTATTATTGATTATATTAATTATTTCTTCATAAGCTACTTGTCCATTCAAACTAGCATGATAATCCGTTGCTGCTTGTTTCATGGGTAAGAAGAATTCTGGGGCAATTAATAGTACCGTTAAAGCAGGTAAAAGATTTGTATCTCCTGCTAATAGTAATATTCCTAATCTAACTGCTAAGAATGCTATAGCAAGAGTTGTTAGAATATCTAACGCAAAACTATTCAAAAACGCATAACGTAAAGTAACCATGGTACTCTTTCGATACTCACTATTCTTATTTTCCATTATTGGTAAATAATTTTTAGCAATCCCTAAAAATTTTAAACTTTCTATCCCTCTTATAGTATCAACAAAATTATTAGATAATATTCTGTATTTTTTATATTGTCTATCTGCCATATCACGTGCGGTAACACCTAATAAAATCATAAATATTACTATAACCGGTATGAATGATGAAATCATAAATGCAGATACTTTATCAGTATAGAAAGTGAATGATACTATAAATATCGGAATTATTACACTACGTAATTTTTTTGATACGTTTAATTCAAAATAATTTTTAACTTGAGCTATCCCTTCAATAGAAAGTGTTATCAGTTTACCTGACCCTTCCCTAGCTGTAAATTCAATTCCATTTTTAAAATATGAATCTATTAATTGTTCTCGTAAAGAAACTTCCAGTTTAGCTGCCGCTTTCTCCGTGAAATATTGTTGCAAATGCAACATAATTGTTCTACAAAAATAACCTATAAAAAAAAGAATAACATAATTATATATATTATAATTACCTTCAAATAAATTAACTATTGTCTTTGCTAAAAAGGCAGTTTGTAAGATTATACAAACTGCCTCTATTATTGATAAAAATAATAATATTATGTACAAACTTTTCTTTACAGGTAGAGCAATCTTACTCCTACTGTATTTTGACATATATTAATACTCCAATTCATCTTCTTTTCTTAGACGTTGTCTAAAAATTTTATAAGCCCACACCTGATTAAAAATTACTATTGGGAGCATCACGAATCCTACTATAGTCATTAATTTAAGTGTATACGTACTACTTGCTGCATCATATATAAATAATGACTTAGAAATATCTTCACTATTTATAATTGCTCTTGGAAACATCCCTGAAAATACAGCTAAAGTTAAAAATCCTAACGTTCCAGATGTAGCTAGAAAAGCTTTCAAATCCTGATTTTTCTTATTTAATGCATAAGATGCTACAAAGAAAAGAACAGCTATTAACGCTAAAATTAATCCTATATAATAGTTACCTGTAAGGATATCTGTTTTAACTAATGCCCACCCAGCAAAAACTAATGTTACTATCGCCGCTGAAGGAAATAGGACAGCAGATGCTTTCTGAGCTCTTTCTCTTAAATCCCCTACAGTTTTTAACACTAAAAATTGCGCTCCGTGAACTAACATGATTAATAACATCATAAGACCACCTAAAATACTAAATGGCGTTATCAAACCTAAAAAACCATCAATCATGTTTTTCTTTTCATCTAATCTAGCTCCAGTCATGAAATTAGCAACTGCTATTCCCCATAAAACTGGTGGTAAAAAACTACCGATTAACATCGCTAGGTCAAATGTTCTTATCCAAGCTCTATTATTTCCTAATTTACCTCTAAACTCAAAAGATACACCTCTTAATATTAAAGCTACTAACATTAGAACAAATGCAATATAATATCCACTGAATAATTTTCCATACCATATTGGAAATGCAGCGAACATTGCTCCACCACCTGTTAATAACCATACTTCATTAGCATCCCAAAAAGGCCCTATTGTATTAAAGTATACTCTTTTCTCTAAATCATTTTTACCTAATAGTTGAGAAAGTACACCTACTCCAAAATCATAACCTTCTAAAATGAAGAAACCTGTAAATAAAATTGTTATTAAAATGTACCATAAATTAGGTAACCATACAGACATATCCATACTAAACTACCTCCCTTATTGTTGCTTCTTTTTTCTTCATCATATATCTAAATATAATGAATTGTGCAAGTCCTAAAATAGCATATAACGTACAGAACACTATAAGTGAGAATAGTACTGACTCTGCTGGAATAGGAGAAACTCCCTTATAAGTCGGCATTAATCCAAAGATAATGAAAGGTTGACGTCCCATTTCTGCATAAACCCATCCTGTTGCTGTAGCTAGTTCAGCTACTAGAATCATCCACGGAACACTATGTAAGTACCATTTATATTTAAGTTCTTCTCTTCTAAATGATAATATCGTCCCTAAAAGAGCGACTCCAATTAGTAATACCGAAGAACCAGACATAACTCTAAATGCATAGAAAATTATAGTAACATCTGGAATATAGTTTAGATGTTCTCCTAAAACCGGATAATACTTAGCATCTAATTCTTCTTGTAACGTCTTCATACCTTTTAAAGAACCTTCAAATTTATCAAACGCTAAGAAACTTAATAATCCCGGAACTTCTATAAGTGGTTCAGCCATTTGTTGTTTTTCATCAATTTTAGCTAAAACTGTAAATGGTGCAGGATCATGTGTATCCTCATATATAGCTTCCGCTGCTGCTACTTTCATAGGATATTCTCTAACTAAGTATTGCATCTGAGCATGTCCTGTTGCACCTAATCCTAAAGAAGCTATCAACGCTGTAATAATAGAAACTCTAAATGATTTTCTAAACATAGCAACTTCATGTCCTCTAACCATTTTCCATGCAGAAATCCCTGCGATAACAAATGAACCTACTGTAAAACATGCTGTCATTACGTGTGGAAATTGATTCCATAAATAAGGATTTTGTATGATCGCTAAGAAATCAACCATTTCTGCTTTTTGTCCTATAACCGGATTTTCTACTATTCTATATCCTACAGGTCTTTGCATAAACGAGTTTGCAGATAAAATCCAAAATGATGAAAGTATTGTCCCAATTGAAACCAACCATATACACATCGCATGTAACTTTTTACTAATTTTATCCCATGAGAATATCCATATCCCTATAAATGTTGATTCTAGATAGAACGCTAACAACGCTTCAATAGCTAATGATGGTCCAAAAACATCACCAACAAAAGAAGAATATTCCGACCAGTTCATACCAAACTGAAACTCTTGTAATATACCTGTTACTACCCCTACTGCAAAGTTAATCAAGAATAAGTGACCAAAGAATTTAGTTATTCTCTTATAATGTTCATCACCAGTTCTTACATACATAGTTTCAAAAACTGCTATTAGAAATACCATCCCAATAGTAATAGGTACGAAGAAAAAGTGAAATATTGTCGTAGAAGCAAATTGCAACCTTGAAAGTAATAATAAATCCACTTTCTGTATCCTCCTTTAAATATTTAATTTTCAAAAAATAATAAACACTTTTATTATCGATATTATTCTATCACAATATTTATTTTTTTAAAACTAATTATACTAATTATTCATATATTATTCACATATATTGAAGTTAGACTAACTTAATCTGTACTAACACACATCTCTAACTATATTATTACAAATAAAAAAATATCCCACAATAAATTTGTGGGATATCTAAATTATTAACGTGAGTAGTACTCAACGATAAGTTGTTCATTAATTTCTTGGTGTAATTCACTTCTTTCTGGAAGTCTTACTAATGAACCTTCTAATTTATCTGCATCAAAAGTTAAGTACTCAGGTACAAAGTTAGTAACTTCTACTGCATCTTTGATAATTTCTAAATTACGTGATTTTTCACGAATAGAAACAACTTGACCTGGTTTTACTTGGTAAGATGCGATATCTACTTTTTTACCATCTACTAATACGTGTCCGTGGTTTACTACTTGACGAGCTTGACGGTTAGTACGAGCTAATCCTAAACTGTAAACTACTGAATCTAAACGTGTAGCTAATAATGCCATGAAGTTTGTACCGTGTAGACCTTGTAATTTTCCTGCTTTATCAAATAATTTACGGAATTGCTTTTCATTCATACCGTGTAAGTAACGAAGTTTTTGCTTTTCTTGTAATTGTAATCCGTATTCAGATAATTTTTTTCTTTGACCTGGACCATGTTGTCCTGGTGCGTAAGGACGTTTTGCTAACTCCTTACCAGTACCGCTTAGTGAGATTCCTAAACGACGAGATTTTTTCCAAGTTGAACCTGTAAAACGAGCCATTTATATGCTCCTCCTTTTTCTTTTTGTTTTGTTTGGTAAAACAAAAAGCACAAATACTGTTGTTGTATATGTTATAAAAATGGAACTTCGCCTAGCAGCATAGGCTACGAGTTGCCACGCATTTGCGTATAACATAGAGGCAATAACAAATATTTCACTGCTATTATTTTACACTTAAACTAGTTTATCATTTATTAAGAAATATGTCAACCCCAAAGTTTAAACCCTTGTTTTTCATTATTTCTGTAAATACAATAATATTAAATATTAACATACAAGAAATTTGATAGAAAGACGTCTTCCTATCAAATTAATTCTATCGTTTTGCTATTTCTTCTAATAACATTTTATTGATCATTTGTGGGTTTGCTTGTCCTTTTGAGACTTTCATTATTTGCCCTACTAAGAAACCAATTGCCCTATCTTTACCGTTTTTAAAATCTTCGATTGATTGAGGGTTATTGTCTAAGGCTTCATTTACCCAAGTAGATAATTGACCAGTATCAGAAACTTGCACTAATCCTTTAGTTTTAACGATTTCTTCTGCTGAACCACCATTTTCAATTAGTTCTGCAAATACAGTCTTAGCTATCTTAGATGAGATAGTTCCATCTGTAATAAGTTTAATCATTCCCGCTAAGTTTTCACCAGTAAGTTTTGTTTCTTTTAGTTCTTTTTGTTCTTTATTTAAGTAGGCATTAACATCTACCATTAAGTAGTTAGATGCTAATTTAGCATCAGCACCACTTTTCACTGCTTCTTCAAAAGTATCTGACATTTCTTTTGTCAGAGTAAGTACGTGAGCATCATAAGCAGGTAATCCTAATTCTTCTTGATATCTCTT
>JAUMWC010000038.1 GCA_030529855.1 Gemella sp. | reverse complement strand
CTAAAAAGTTTGGTGACTTCTACGCAAATAAGGATATAACAATCCAGGTTAAGAAGAATGAAGTTCATGCATTATTAGGGGAAAATGGTGCAGGAAAATCAACTCTTATGTCTGTTCTTTTTGGTATGTACCAACAAGAAGAGGGTGTTATAAAATTAAATGGCCAAGAAGTGAAAATCAAAGATCCTAAACACGCCAATGAATTGGGGATAGGAATGGTTCACCAACACTTTAAACTTATTAAAAACTTCACTGTAGCTGAAAACATTATCTTAGGTATGGAAGAAGTTAAAAGTGGAAAGATTGATATAGAGGAAGCTTCTAAGAAAATTCATGATTTATCTGTTAAATATGGATTAGAAGTAAACCCTAAGGCTTTAGTATCTGATATTACTGTTGGTATGCAACAACGTGTAGAAATTTTAAAAATGTTATACCGTGATGCAGATATCTTAATCTTTGACGAGCCAACAGCCGTACTAACTCCTGCTGAAATTGAAGAATTTTTAGTAATTATTAAGAACTTACAAGCAGAAGGAAAGACAATTTTATTAATCACTCATAAGCTTAATGAGATTAAAGCAGTAGCTAATAGATGTTCTATTATTCGTCGTGGAGAATACTTCGGTACTGTAGAAGTAGCAGATACACCTAAAGAAAAATTAGCTAGCCTTATGATTGGTAAAGATTTAGAAAAAATCAATTATGAACGTTCTAGAGAAGGAGTTAAGAAAACTCTAGAAGTTAAGTCTCTATATGCAGACACAGAAGAAAAGAAAGATAAATTACACGATTTTAATCTAGAAGTAAGAGAACGTGAAATTCTTGGTATTGCCGGAGTTGATGGTAATGGTCAAAAAGAATTTGTTGAAGTTCTTAACAATTTATTAAAATCAACGAAAGGTGAAATATTCTTCGATGGAGAAGAAATTTCAAAACTTTCGACTTCTCAAAGAAAAGAAGCAGGACTAGAAATTATCGCTGAAGACAGACACAGAGATGGGTTAGTCTTAGATTTCTCAGTTAAGGAAAATTCTATTTTAGAAAACTACTACACAGAGAAATTTTCGAAAAAAGGATTCCTAAAACCTGCTGCAATAGCAAAATTTGCTAAAGATTTATGTGAAAAGTATGATGTGCGTAAAGCTGGAGATGAAAACATCGCAGCTCGTTCAATGTCAGGTGGTAACCAACAAAAACTTATTATCGGACGTGCATTAGAAATGGATCCTAAATTATTAGTTACAACACAACCGACTCGTGGTCTTGATGTTGGGGCGATTAACGGTATTCACAAAATGTTAATCAACTATCGTGATAAAGGAAATTCTGTATTATTAATTTCATACGATTTAGATGAAATTCTAACACTATCAGACAGAATTGCAGTTATTCACAACGGAAATATTATTGATGTTGTAGATAACGACGAAAAAGTAACTAAAGAACAACTTGGTCTATTAATGGCTGGAGTTAAGAATAAGGAGGAAGCATAATGTTTAGTAAGATTTTATCTAATGCCATATTACCTATTCTTGCTTCGTTTTTAGTAGGAGCAATCATTATAGCAGCAATTGGAGCTGATCCAGTAGCGGTTATGGATGTTGTAGGAATGGTAGTTACTGATCCGGCTAACGTATCAGAGGTATTATTATCAGCAGTACCACTTATTTGTACAGGTTTATCTATTGCCTTTGCATTTAGAACAGGTTTATTCAACATCGGAGCTGAGGGACAATTCATTATCGGTGGATTAGCAGCAGGATATGTTGGTATAACTTTACAAAATTCTAATTTCTATGTTGCGTTAGTAGCTTCAATCTTAGCAGCTATATTAGCTGGAGGGTTCTGGGCAGGAATCGCAGGTTTCTTAAAAGCTAAATACAACATAAGTGAAGTAGTTGTTACAATCATGCTTAACTACGTAGCTTTATACTTTGTTCAATTCTTCGTACCGAAGTTTATTAGAGGTAACAATGATATTATCTCTGCTAACATTGAACATGCAGATGGTACAAAATATTTACATAATGATTTAATTATTTCAATTTTCGGTAACGAAAGACTTGGAACGGACTTATTATTTGCTTTATTAGGATTAGTGATTTTCTATATCATTATGGAAAAAACAGTTTTCGGTTATGAATTACGTTCAGTTGGGTTCAACAGAAACGCTTCTGAATTCGTAGGGATGAAAGTTAACAGAAACACAATCGCATCTATGTTTATAGCTGGAGCATTCGCTGGATTAGGTGGAGCTTTATATAACTTAGGACCTGTAGGAAACGTTGTAGTAGGTTCTACATTTACAGGTAATGGTTACATGGGAATTGCTGTTGCGCTTATCGGTGCTAACACTGCATTCGGAGTATTATTAGGAGCATTATTATTCGCATTCTTAACAGTACTAACGCCTTTATTAGCTTTCGTAGGAATA
>JAUMWC010000025.1 GCA_030529855.1 Gemella sp. | reverse complement strand
ATCTAGAATATTAGTGGGAATATGAATGTAGCAACTAGTGCTGCGATAACTCCGTATGTAATCATAGGGATTGCAGTTTTCTTCATGATTGTACCTTCTTGGTTAGTAACGTTAGATACTGAACAAGCGGCGATAATGTTGTTGATACATGTCATGTTACCCATAGCTCCCCCAACTGATTGAACAGCTAGGATAGTTCCTACTGAAAGTCCAGTTGACTCAGCGATAGATTGTTGAACTCCACCGAAGATTAGGTTAGAGATTGTGTTAGATCCAGAGAAGAATGCTCCAATAGATCCTAGGTAAGATGCGAATAGTGTCCAGTTAGAACCAGTTGCATCTGCTAATGCTAGACCGATGATTTTAACCATTGCTTTGTCTCCACCGATAAGCATAAATTTAACCATTATTACTCCACCTAGTAGGGCGAAGAACGGAAGTTTAACTTGGCTAAGAGTATCTTTTAGCATTAGTCCAACATTTCCTTTCATCTTAGGATATAGACTTACTAATAAGAATACTGTTAGGAAGAATGGAATTAATGCTGGTGCATATAATAATTCATATCCTTCTGCTTCTTTAGTTCCTAATACGTTTGTTAACGAAACTTTGATTGCTTTTGTTACTGATAAAGTAGCGAATCCTAAGTCAGTTTCGAATAAGATTTCTTTAGTTCTAAGTACTCCTTTAATTCCTAATTGTTGGATACGAGTAAGAACTAAGATTACGATTAATGTGATGATTGGTAGAAGTGCTTTGAATACATCTTTGAATGGAATTTGTTTAATTTCAGTTGCGTAGTCTTCTAAGTAGTTAACATCTTTCTTAGAAAGTCCGATTCCAGCTCTAGCTGCTAATACTGAAATTACGAATCCGATAGATCCCCCAACTAGTGATGGGAATTCGTAAGAAACTGTTGCTAAAAGTGCCATTGGTACTGCACAAGCAAATGTTGTTAAGTAGATGAATCCTAAGTTTCTTCTAACTGTTTTCCAGTCGAAAACGAATAGTAATGCCATAACTGGGATTACAAATCCAGCGAACATGTGTACTGTTGCTGCTTTAAGTCCGATTTCAGAAATCATTTGTTCTGATAATCCTAGAGATCCGAATCCGAACCAAGTTGGAGTTCCTACAGCTCCGAATGAAACTGGGATAGAGTTGAAGATTAATACTGCAACTACTACTTTAATAGCTGGGAATCCTAATCCGATAAGGATTGGAGCAGCAATGGCTGCTGGTGTACCAAATCCTGAAGCACCTTCGATAATGAAGGCGAATGCGTATCCGATAAGCATGAACTGAGCAACTGGGTTTTTAGTGATAGACTCTAACCATTTGTTGATAGTGTCTTGTGCTCCAGATAATTGCATAAATCTGTTAAATAATACAGCTCCTGCGATAACTGTAATTGGTGTTAAAACAGCAAGAGAACCAGTGATAAGTCCAGAGTTTAGTAGTGCAAAGTCAGTTTTGAACCAGAATAGGTGCACTAGGTAAACTAGTAATGCTGTTAATGGTAATGCAATGTATGATGGCATCGCATTTTTCTTTGTCATTAACCATATTAATAAAACTATGGGAATAATACTTAATAAAACATCCATGATGAATATCTCCTATAAAATTTTCTTTGCATATTACTTTATTAAAATGATAAATTATGAATACACTTTCAGTAACTGCTTACATTTAATATAATAAAATATAAATAGTTCTTTGTCAAGACTCTAAAATAAAAAATACAGAAAAAATGAAATCCTATACATTTTATACGTTAAAAAGGTTTACTTTTAAAGGATTCTTAATTATAATTGAGATAGTATTAGGAGTGGTTATTATGATAAAAGAAAATAAAAAAGTATATATATATGAAAATGAAACAGTTAAATTCTTATTTACAAAGAAAGATGTAGATGCAAAGGATTTTCAAGCTATGAATGAATTGCTTGGAGAGTATGATTTTAATTATGAAAAACTTTCTTATGCTAAACAAGTTCATGGTTGTGATGTTATTAGTATAGAAGACAAGTTATCGGATTTTTCTATTGAATCTGATGCTTTAGTGACTAATGAAATTAAGAAACCTTTAATGATATTTACAGCTGATTGTGTTCCTTTGGTATTTTATGATGAAGTTAATAAAGTTGTGGGTCTGGCTCACGCTGGATGGAAGGGAACTTATTCAGAAATAGCTAAGAATACTCTAAAGGTTATGGCAGATAAGTATGAATCTAATGTAGAAAATATTAAAGTTTTTATAGGTCCGCATATTTCAGCTGATGTGTATAAGGTATCTAAAGAACTTATAGAGAAGTTTGCTGATTTAAAAATAGATAATTACTATAAGGAAGAAAATGGTGAGTATTATCTAAATTTAGAAGAGATTAATAAACAGATTTTGATTAGAAATGGGATTGCTGAAGGTAATATTTCTGTGTCAGGTTTATGTACAGTAAAAGATAATGATAAATTCTATTCTTTTAGACAAGATAAAGGAACAGAGAAGAGAATTGCAACAGTTATAGAACTTAAATAAGGAGTAATTATGTCAGATTTAAAAATAGTTGAACAAATATCGTCGTTTAAGAAAATACCTGTAGGTGATAATGCTTGGAGACTTGCTTTTTATCACATAGCCAACAGTTTTTGGGATTTAGAAGAACACTATATCGTAGTGGATAGAGAGTCTTTTGAAGTAGGATTAAATCTACCACTTATGAGAGAATATAAAGAAACAGTTGCTATGCAATTTTTCACATCTTATGTAAAAGCTCAAGACTTTGTTGAAGCTCACGGGGATGATTTTGTAGTAGATGGGAAGAAACTTATTTATCGTTTAAGACAGGGGGCTTTTAGACAAGTTTTCGCTCCTTTTTTAGCACAGCAAAATTTTAATTATATTATTAATGATCCGGAAGAACATTTTCTAGATACATTTGAAAGACTACTTGGTGTTATGGAAGCTGATACTGAGTATGTAGTAGATGAAGATCAGAAGAAGATGTTAGAAGAAGGTGACTATAAGTCGTTTTTTGTAGATATTTGTGAGAAATATTTAGTACATGTTGGATAGATATGAGAGAAGCTACTAGTTTAGTTAGTGGCTTCTTTATTTTATTGGGCTTTATGTGGTATAATTACTTAAGAAAAATTGTAAAGGATTGAGAAATTTTGAAATATATAGTATGTAATAGTGAACAAGCTGTTTACAATAGAATGTATGATGAACTAGAGAAATTTATAGAAGATGGAGCTGTATTTTCATTTTCAGACAAGATAATTTCTAGTCAGTTTGCTAAGAGAATGATTAATGAGCACGTAAGTGGTAAGTATAATTATAAGCATGTTATTTTTCTAGGGCATAAAGAAATAGCGGGAATAAATAAAGAAGAAGATAAGTCTATTTATCGTTCTATGAAGAAAAATGTTTATGATAAACTAGGTGTTCAATATAATAATTTATATTACCCGCAAAGTATGACTAAAGAGTGTGTCGATAATTATAAAGAAATTTTAAGTGATAATCCAATAGATGTTGCTTTATTATTTATTGATTCATCTGGATATATTTTAAATTACAATAAGATAAGTGAAGAAAATAAAAATGTTCATACTTACAAAGTATCTGCTAGAGAGAAAAATGAGATTAGAAAAAGACATGATATTAATGTAGAGAGTGATGCTATTGTAAGTGTTGGTTTTGATAATATTATGGCTGCTAGAAATATCTTCCTAGTTGCTTTAGGAAGAGATAAGAAAGAGCATGTTGCAGGTATATTTAATGATGAAGAGAATGATAGTGTAATTTCTTATCTTAAAAAGCATCCGAATCTGATTGTATTTGTGGATAAGGAAGCTGGATTTAAGTCTGAAGATGAAGTGGCTAAGATTATTAAGGAAAAGAAAAGAAGAGCTGAGCAGGAACGACAAAGAAAATTAAAAGAAGAGACTAAGACGGAAGTATAGTCTGTACTTGATTGGAGTTTAGTATGATTGATTATCAAAGTTTTGATGATATGTATAAGAGTAAGACTACTAAAGAGCTTACTTTGATGGCTAAGGAGTTAGGTCTTACAAGATATTCTACTTTAAATAAGAAAGAATTAGTCTTAGCTATTTTGGAAAAAGAAATGGAGAAGGATGGAAATTATTATCTGACAGGTGTTCTAGATGATATTCATCCTGAGCAAGGTTTTGGTTTTTTAAGAACGGTTAATTATAACAAGGGGGAAGCGGATATCTATATTTCAGCTTCACAGATTAGACGTTTTGAACTGAAAAAAGGTGATGAAGTAAGGGGTAAAGTAAGGAAACCTAAGGAAAATGAGAAGTACTATGGTTTACTACAGGTTGATTTTATAAATGGTGTTAATGCTGAAGAAATAAAATCAAGGTCTCACTTCCAAGCTTTAACGCCAATTTACCCAGATACAAAAATAAAATTAGAAACTACTAAGGAAAAGTTAGCGACTCGTTTTATTGATTTAGTAGCTCCAATTGGATTTGGACAAAGGGGACTTATAGTCGCTCCGCCTAAAGTAGGTAAGACAACTCTTATAAAAGAAATTGCAAATTCTATTAGAAAGAATTATCCTGATAAGAAGTTGATGATACTTTTAATAGATGAAAGACCTGAAGAAGTGACGGATATGGAAAGGTCTGTACAAGGTGCTGATGTTGTATCATCTACCTTTGATGAAAGACCAGAAAATCATATTAAGGTTGCAGAATTAGCTATTGAACACGCTAAACGTAGGGTGGAACTTGGGCAAGATGTTATTGTTCTTATGGATTCTATAACAAGATTAGCACGTGCTTATAATATAGTGGCACCTAGTTCTGGTAAAGTTTTATCTGGTGGGGTAGATCCTTATAGTTTACACAAGCCTAAGTCAATTTTTGGTGCGGCCAGAAATGTTGAAGGTGGTGGAAGTCTTACTATTATAGCTACAGCTCTTGTTGATACTGGTTCAAGAATGGATGATTTAATTTTCGAAGAATTTAAGGGAACTGGAAATATGGAGTTAGTCTTATCACCAGAACTTGCTAGAAAGAGAATACACCCAGCTATTGATTTTTCTAAGTCTTCTACGAGAAGAGATGACTTATTGCTTTCAAAAGAAGAATTGATGGTGGTTGCTAATACTAGGTATAAACTTGCCGATGTATCAGAACCAACGATTGGAGTTTTAAATCATTTATCAAAACATAAGTCTAATGAAGATTATGTAAAAGAGATGATGAAATTTGTTGATAAGGAGTAGGAGAGAATATGAGATTATTAGATGAAATATTAGAATATAATGAAAAGTTTGTAGAAAATAAGGAATATGTACAATACCAAACGGAAGATAAGTATCCAGCTAAGAAAGTAGTTATGGTTACTTGTATGGATACAAGATTAGTAGAGCTATCTACTAAATCTTTAAATCTTGCTAGCGGAGATGTGAAGGTAATTAAGAATGCCGGAGCTATCCTTTCTCATCCATATGGGTCTATTATGCGTAGTTTGATTGTTGCTATTTATGTCCTAAAAGCTGAAGAAATTATAGTAATGGGTCACTATGATTGTGGTATGCAAAGTGTGAACACTGATTCTATGATTAAGGAAATGTGGAAACGTGGAGTTTCTGATGAGACTTTTAGAATTTTAAAATATTCGGGTATTGATTTAAAAGAATGGTTACAAGGTTTTGATGATGTTAAGGATAGTGTTAAGCATGATATTAATATGATTGTAAACCACCCATTGATACCTAAGAATGTTTATGTGCATGGTTTAGTAATCAACCCAGATACAGGGAAAGTAGATTTAGTCGAGAATGGATATGATAGAAGACTAAGTGATGCTAAGTTGAATTTTTAAAATAAAAAAGATAAGATTGATTAATTTTCAATCTTATCTTTTTTTTCTGCTGGTTCTAGGTGAACTAGTGTTTCACAGGCGAAGAATTTATTTTTTAGGGCTTCTTCTATATGAACAGTTATATCGTGGCTATCTCTAACGTTAAGTTCTGGATTAACAGTTACTGTAACATCGATAAAATATAGTAATCCGTGGCTACGTCCTTTCACATCTTTTACTTCTATTACACCGTCTATAGAATTGACTATTGTTTCTATTTCGGTTATTGTTGTGGCTTCGATACCGTCTGTAAGGATATGGGTTGATTCTCTAAAGATGTTGAAAGCTGTGTAAATAATTATTATACCTACTATTAGGGCAGCTAAACCATCTGCAAACCATATTCCTAGAGTAGTACCGATAATTCCAACCATAGTTCCTAATGAAACAAAGGCGTCTGAAAGATTATCGAAAGCTACGGCTTTAAGTGATGCAGAGTTTAATTTTTTAGATAGGCTATAATTGTAGTAGAAAACTAGTAACATTATTATAGTAGAAACTAGTGCGACTATTAATCCTATTTGGTCAGGTTTGTGGAATTCTTTATTGTATAGTTGTCTAAATGAGTAGATGACAACTTGGATTCCAGCGTAAAACATTATGAAAGATGAAATTAAACTTGAGATTATTTCTGCTCTGAAGTGACCGTAGCGATGGTCTTTATCGACAGGTCTTCTTGAAATTCTAAGTCCGATTAGTACGCATAGAGATGAGATAAAGTCAGTAGCATTGTTTACTCCATCTGCTATAAGTCCCGTAGAATGAAAAAAGTATCCGGATAGGATTTTTGCAGTTGATAGTAGTAGATATGCTATTATTGAGAGTTTAGCACCTTGTTCAGCTTTTTTCAGATTTTCAAATATACTAGCGTTATTCATAATAAAGTAAACTCCTTTATTTTTTAGCTAAAATATTATATCACTAATGAAGGTGATTATCAAATTTAGAAAGAAAGTACGAACAGCCTTTTGAAAATCTTTGAAAATAACTGTGAAAATATGGATATTACTTTACAAGTATTTATAATCAGTGTATAATTAACAAAATAAATTTTATAAAGGATGTGAATTAATGGCACAGCAAGGAATGAAGAGAAACCTTCAGTCTAGGCACATTACCATGCTTGCGATAGGTGGTTCAATTGGAACTGGTTTATTTATGGCATCTGGTGCAGTTGTTAGCCAAGGTGGATCTTATCAAGCCGTATTATCGTACGCTTTAATTGGAGTACTTATTTATTTTTTAATGTCAGCACTAGGAGAGATGGCTAGTTTTTATCCAGTATCTGGATCTGTATCAGCCTATTCTGAGAGATTTGTTGATTCATCATTAGGATATGCAGTAGGTTGGTTATACTACGCTATTTGGATTTTAGTAGCAGGTATAGACATTATAACAATGTCTAAGTTGTTACAATTCTGGGAGTTTTTCCAACAGTTTTCTACTTTATCTTTATCTTTCTTCTTTTTAGTAGTTTTATTCTTAATAAATATGCTAAGTGTTAAGATTTTTGGTGAAGTTGAATATTGGTTAACAATTGTAAAAGTAATTACAGTAGTAGTATTTATTTTAACTGGTTTTGCTTTAATCTTTGGTCTTCTAGGAGATAAAGCTCACGGATTATCTACTTTTATAGCTAATGGAAAAGGTGAAGGATTCTCGCTTTTAGCATTATTTGCTATTTTATCAACTGCAGCATTCTCATTCGGTGGAACTGAAGCAGTTGTTGTTACAGCTGGAGAATCTGCTCAACCAGAAAAAACAATGCCTAAGGCAGTAAACCAAGTATTCTGGAGAATATTAATTTTCTACGTAGCAACTATGTTTATTATTTCATCAGTTATTTCTATAGCGGATGAAAGATTAGTTGGTGGAGAAGGAGTAACAGCTTCACCATTTACATTAGTATTAGAGCAAGCAGGTTTAGGTGTAGCGGCGGCTTTAATGAATGCAGTAATTGTTTCTTCTGTATTTTCAGCTGGGAACTCTGCTATTTACTACTCAAGTCGTCAAATGTACTCATTAGCTGAAAGGGGATATGCACCAAAAGCTTTCGCTAAATTAAATAAGAAATCAAGTCCACAATTAGCAGTAATAGTAAGTATTGTTATTATCGCGTTAAGTTTCTTATTTGAACACTTTAACAAAGATGGATACTACATGTTATTATCACTTGTAGGAGTTCTTGTAGTTTGTGTTTGGATGATAGCTGTATATACTCAAATTAGATTAAGAAAAGCAATTGCTGCTCAAAACAAATCAGTTTCTGAAGTATTACCTTACCAAGCTAAGTTTGGTGTAGCTGGTTCTTACATCGCTCTTGTAGCATTTGTAGCTTTAATTGTTTTCCAAACATATGCTGATTTCACTTCTGGTGGAATGGCTAAAGCTATTTTCGATATCTTACCACCGGTAATTTTATTAGTAATTTACTTTGGTCACAAGTTAACTAGAAATACAAAAACAGTTAAACTTACAGATATCGATTTATCTAAACATAAAGAATAGTAATAGTAAAGAAGCTAGGTTTTAATCCTAGCTTTTTTCTTATGTTTATAATTTTTCAGAAAATTCTGAAAAATTAATATATATACTTTACAAGCATTTATAATCGGTGTATAATTATCAAATATAAAATTATAAAGGATGTGATTTAATGGGAAAGAAAGGAATGGAGAGAAATCTTAAGGCAAGGCACATCACTATGTTAGCAATAGGTGGTTCTATAGGAACAGGTCTGTTTATGGCATCTGGTGCAGTTGTTAGTCAAGGTGGATCATACCAAGCGGTAGTGTCTTATATTTTAATAGGGATATTAATTTATTTTTTAATGTCAGCATTAGGAGAAATGGCTAGTTTTTATCCTGTATCAGGTTCTATATCTGCTTATTCTGAAAGGTTTGTTGATTCATCGTTAGCTAATGCAGTAGGTTGGTTATACTATGCTATGTGGATACTTGTTGCAGGTATAGATGTTATAACAATGGCTAAGTTACTACAATTTTGGGAATTTTTCCAGCAGTTTTCTACTGTGTGGATGTCAATTTTCTTTGTTGTAGTTTTATATCTTATTAATATGCTTAGTGTTAAGGTATTTGGTGAAGTTGAGTTCTGGTTAACTATCATTAAGGTAATGACAGTAGTAGTCTTTATTGTTACTGGATTTGCATTGATGTTTGGTTTATTAGGTGATACAACTCACGGATTTACGACGTTTATTAATAATGGACAAGGTCAAGGGTCATCATTTTTAGTTTTCTTTGGTATTCTTGCTACGGCAGCTTTCTCATTTGGTGGGACTGAAGCAGTTGTTATTACAGCTGGAGAATCTGAAGAACCAGAAAAAACAATGCCTAAAGCTATAAACCAAGTTTTCTGGAGAATATTAATTTTCTATGTAGCGACTATGTTTGTTATTTCAGCGGTTATTTCTATAAATGACCCACGTTTATCTGGAGAGTCTGGAATTTTAGCATCTCCATTTACATTAGTATTTGAGCAAGCTGGTTTAGGAATTGCGGCGGCCTTAATGAATGCAGTTATTATTTCATCTGTATTCTCAGCTGGTAATTCTTGTGTTTACTATGCAAGTCGTCAATTATATTCTTTATCAGAAAATGGTTATGCACCAAAAGTTTTTGCTAAGTTAAACTCTAAATCAACTCCACACAAAGCTGTATTAACAGCTGTTGTCTTAGTAATTCTTTGTGTGTTTTTCGAGAATTATAATAAGGCAGGGTATAGCTTGTTATTATCTCTTGTAGGGATTTTAACTATTTGTATCTGGTTAGTTGCTTTATATGCACACATTAGATTAAGAGAAGCTATTAAAGCTCAAAATAAAAAGGTAGAAGAAGTTTTACCTTATAGAGCTAAGTTTGGAGTAGCGGGATCTTATCTTGCACTAGTAGCTTTTGTTTTATTAATAATCTTGCAAACTTACGCTGATTATGTAAGTGGTGGATTTGTAAAAGCATTTTATGTAATCCTATCACCAATTTTATTAGCGGTATTATATTACGGATATAAGTCTATCAAGAAAATAGATACTGTAAAATTAGAAGAGATGGATTTATCAAAATTTGATAAGTAATTTAGAAAACCTAGTTTTGTGAAAACAAGATTAGGTTTTTTATTTTTGCATATTAAATACACCACAAATTTTTGTGGTGTATTGTTTTTATATATTGAATAAATCATTAAGGTTTTCTGCCATATTAGGATGGTTAAATATTTGGTCTCTTAAGTAAGTGTAGGGAATGTTGTTATCCATAGCCATAGTTATTAGGTTGATTAATTCTTCAGAATTTTTAGAGAATAGAGTAGTTCCTAGGATAAGGTTGGTATTTTTATCAACTATAGCTTTAAATATTCCGCGAGTGTCTCCATTAACTGCAGCTCTAGGCATATTAGAAACTAGGTGTTCTTTTACTAATACATCGTAACCTTTTTCTCTTGCTTCTTTTTCTGTAAGTCCGACTCTAGATAGGGCAGGAGTAATGAAAGTTGTGAAGGGTACATTTTTTCTTGTGTTTAGGTTATAAGATTTATCTCCCAGTAAGTAGTTGGCTACTATTCTGTAGTCATCTAGTGATGTATAAGTGAATTGTAATCCGCCGTTTACATCACCAACAGCAAATACATTTTCTACAGAAGTTTGGCAGTTTTCATCTACTGATATTGCCCCGCGTTCTGTTAGTTTAATATTTGTGTTTTCTAATCCAAGTCCTTCAGTGTTTGGTTTTCTACCTGTTGCGTGTAGCAGAATATCGAATTCGAATTTTTCACCATCTTCAGTTTTTAGAATAACTTTTTCTTCATTATTATATATTTTTTTAGTTTTTTTGTTTAGTAAGAATTCTACTCCGTCTTCTTCTAGGTAATCTTTTGCCATTTTAGCAACAATTTCTTCTTCTCTTGCTAATATTGTAGAGTTATGATCGATGACTTTTACTTTTGAACCAAGCCTTGCATAAAGTGAAGAAAATTCTAGCCCTATGTTACCAGCTCCTAGTATTCCTAAGTTTTTAGGTAGTTCTGTTAAGTTTTGAATTTCTGTAGAGTTCACTACATTTTTGCTTGTAGTTAGTCCTTCTATGTTTAATACGTTTGTAGTAGCACCTGTATTTATTACGATAATATCTGCAGTAAGTTCTTTTTTATCAGTATCTGTTGAGATTTCTACTACTTTATCTGATAAGAACTTTGCTTTAGCTGTGTATAGGTCTACTTGCGAGTTCGAGTCTAACATATTAAAGTTTTTTTCTCTTAGTTTTGAAACGACTGTATCTCTTCTCTCTTTTGCTCCTTGATAGTCAAGCCCTTTATCAACTGATGTAATCAAAGTTTTTGTTGGGATACATCCGATGTTGATACAAGTACCACCGTACATTTCTTTATTTTCTTCAACCACTGCTACTTCTTTTCCTAAAGAAGCAAATTTTGCTGCTAGTGTTTTTCCTGCTTTTCCGAAACCAATAACTAGTAAATCATACTTTTTCATATTGAGTCTCCTTTCTCTTATTACTTTAATTTTATAGCAGAGAGTAGGGAGATTCAATATTTATGCTCATTTATATTTTTTTATATTTGTGGTATAATATAAGTGAAAAGAATAACTATTTTAAGGAGAAAGAAATGACAAATTTACCAAATTGCCCAGAGTGCAAATCAGAATATACTTACGAAGATGGAAACATGTTAGTGTGTCCTATGTGTGCACATGAATGGTCAGCAGATGAATCTTCAAATGAAGAAGAGACAAAAGTTTATCGTGATGCAAACGGAAATGTTTTACAAGATGGAGATACAGTAACTGTTATCAAGGATCTTAAAGTAAAAGGAGCTTCATCAGTATTAAAACAAGGTACACGTGTTAAGAACATTAGACTTGTAGATGGAGACCACGATATCGATTGTAAGATTGATGGTTTCGGAGCGATGAAATTAAAATCAGAGTTCGTTAAGAAAATTTAAAGAAAATAATATATGATGGGGTTGTCGTAATAGTTAATAGTGTAATTGTTATCTAAAAGGAGAGAGCAAATTATGTTAGTATTCAATAAGAACACTTTTATTAGAAACTTAGCTATAGGAACAATTTCTTTAATAATTACTTTAATTGCAACTAAAGAAAATGTTGTCTTAGCTGAAGAGTTGAGAAATGTATCTAAGTCTGTTTATTTTAGTAATATTGCTGAGAGTCAGAATAAGGTTACTTATGCAGAATTAAAGAACATACCCCAAGAAAGAGCAGGGGGAGTTTCAATGATAAGACCAATAGTAACTTCCCCTGCTAAAAATTTATTAACTAAACCAGTTATAACAACACCACCAATAAATAAACCACAAACAACAAAACCAACAGTAACAAAGCCTTCGGTAAATAAACCGCAAACAACAAAACCAATAGTAACAAAGCCCCCGGTAAACAAACCGCAACCAACAAAACCATTGGTAAAAAAAGAAAAGCCACAATTATCTTATTCTAAATTCGATACTAATGATTTTAATAAGGAGCTACATATTTCGTATAATTTAACCGATAAAAATAAAGCATATGTAAAAAGTAAACTTTCAGTATACGATGGAGAAAAATTGATTAGAAATACTGATATTAAAAATCTAAGTTCAGTTATGGAAAAATTTGATTTTTATGATAATCCATATCGTATAGTAACAACTATGACCTATGATATTAATGATGGTAAAGGTAATCGAGAAGAAACTTTAGAAGAAAAAGTAGTAGAATTCAATGTAAAAAAACTGGAAATTAAAGATGCGAATAGTGTTAAATTATTTAAGTATAATAACGGTGACGCTATTTCTGTACCGGTTTTATCGAGCGTCCCTACAGATATTAATAATTATTTTATAAAAGTAGAATCTGATAGGTTTAAAACAAAGGTATTGCCTGTATCTAAAATAGAAGAAGTGAACCAAGCTGGAAATAAATTTTATAAAGTTAACAGTGATGTACCTGAACTAGTAGAAGATATAGACTCTACAATTGTTTCAAATTATAAAACAGGATTCTCGTTCTTAGTTCCTAAAAATCAAAATAAATCTGATGGTGATGTATATGTCAACTTTAGGGATTTAGCATCTGCTATAAAAAATAATCCAGCAGGAAGTTTTAAATTAGGATCAGAATTATATGCAGAAGAAATAGAAGTTAACGATAATCAGACTTCTTATTTTGGAAATTTCTCGGGAAATCTTATTGGAGCAAATAACAATCAAAATTACTCAATATACGGATTGAAACTTCCTTTGTTTGATAATTTATCGGGACATGTTTCGAATTTAGATTTGGAAGATATACAGATTGATTCTACAGATTCTGTATTAGGTGCACTAGCGAGAGAAACTACTAACACAGCAAGAATTTCTAACGTTTCGGTTGCCGGAACTATTCGTGGTCAGCGTAATGTTGGTGGATTGGTTGGTATTAGTCGTGGTGCTAATATAGATAACGTTAGTTTTATAGGTGATATATATTCGTTAAACAATAACAAAGTAGGAGAAGCCTATACAGGTGGGATTATCGCATCTATGTTTAATGGTAATTTGACTAGAGCCTATGTTGATGCCAATATTAATACATATGCAGGGACAAATAATCAACGTTCAGGTGGAATAGTAGGGAATTCATCAAGTGGAGAAGCAACTACCATATCTAAAGTTTATAGTAAGGGAACAATTATCAATAGATCAGCCAAAGAAAATGGTGCAGGCGGAATAATTGGGTCTATTTATCCTAGTGCAAATTTAAGAGAAGCAACATCTGAGATGAATGTTCAAGGTGGAGCTTTGGTGTATGCTGATACAGATCACCAATGGGCAAAAATAGATATGTCAACAGTATCATCTGTAGAAGGGGCTGTTGCAACAAAAGTAGATAAGTGGTCAAATAAAATAATTAAAGTAGAAGCTCTGTCTCGTTTGAAAAATTATGGAATAACGGCAACAATCGATGATAGTAAAGATACGAGAATTAGTAATAAGATAGTAACAGATTATACAAAATTAAATAAAGCGAGTGCGGATAGAAAAGTTGCATATTTAAATGTAGAGAAACTTATGCCTTTTTACAATAAGGAACAAGTTGTTAAGTATGGGAATTTAGTCGACACTGGTCACAAATTGTATAGTAGACGATTATTATCTGTTATTCCAATGTATAATGATGAAATTGTTTCGAATATAAGTGGAAATAACTTAAATAAACTACTTCTTCATTATGAAGATGGCAGTATGGATTACTTAAGTGTCAACTATAAAGGTGAGTTTAATACAACAGCCATAAGTGAATATAATATTACAGGAACTGAACTTATCTATACTCCAGAACAATATCTAAACGATTATTCTAGTATAGTGAAATCTACTTCTCAGGATTTAAAGAATGTAAAATTTAAATCTGAAGAAGTGCTGAATTCGTTAGGGGTTTTAATTGATAATAATGAACTAGCCACATTGGTGCAAACTGGATTAACTGAGAAAGCATCTAGGGCAAAAATTATTTCTGATAAAATGGACCAGCTATATTTAGAATCTGCATTTGATAAAGTAAAAGAGAATATTGAAGAACATTTATTTGATATATTAGCGACAGATAAATTAATTGATACGACAAATAAAGTAATTAACGACTATACTATTGACTATATTAAAGATAATAAAGAACAATTATTACTAGGTTTATCATATGTTCAACGATGGTATAATATTAATTTTGATGGATTTAACTTCCAAAAATTAGCTACATTCCATCAAGATTTCTTTGGTAAGCCAGTAAGTACTTTAGAGTGGTTAGTAGATATAGCTAAAAAAGGATATGAAAATATAAAACCAGCTAACAATGTTAGAACATACAGTGTTAGTATTAGTTCAAATACAGGGATAGATAATCAAATAGACTATTTGAGTAGATTGAGAAAAGTATTTTTACCAAATAAAACTGATGCACAGTGGTTTAAAGAAAATACTAAAGCCTATATAGTAGAACAAGTATCTGAAGAAGTTCTTGATATGGATGTTAGTTTCTGGCAGAGAGTAAAAGATTCAGTAGGAATTCCTATAGATGATTTAAATGGAATATTGCCTCTGTTGACTGCAGATGAAGGGATATTCATTATTACAAATATGTCTAGTATTACCTATGGAATGTATGACAGATATTTTGATATGAATTTGAAAACTACAAAACCCGCAGAATATGAGAAACAAGTAAAGTTACTAAAAGAGAAAATAAATTATACAGCTAAAAGATTGGCTGAAAATATGGATGTTTGGTATAGATTTGCAAATGATAGTGTTAAAGTAAATATGCGTAAAGTTATACCGATTTGGGATGGTTACAAGAGATTTGATAATAAGTGGTTACCGATGTACGATGTAGATTCTCAAACAGGAGCAAAATCTAATAAAGCAATTCTTGATTTCTTTGGACCAGTAGGAGAAAGAGCGGTGGTTACAAATAATGGTGTAGGAGCCATAGCTAACGGATGGTTAGTGAAGTTTGTTCATTATTCAGTCTTATCTGATATGGGATTAGCAACCTATGCTCATGAAATGACTCATAATCTAGATGGATCTGTATATTTAGGGGGTTATGGACGTCGTGATGGAATGGGTGCAGAGTCTTATGCAACAGGAATGTTCGAAGCGCCTAAGTACAACAGTGATGTATTAGCTTATAATTTTATATTCGATAATTCTAGTAAGGGTTCTGCTAAAAATAGGTTGCAAGCAGAAAATCCAGAAAGGTTTAATACGGTTGCTGATTTACAAGAATATGCTAGAAGAAGTTTAGATATACTATACACTCTAGATTATGCAGAGGCAAAGTCGGTATTATCTAAATCAAAAACAGATCAAAGAAAGTGGTATATGAAAATTGAGAATGTATTAAATTCTAAAGGTGAAGTTAGTGGAAGATACAGAGCAATAACTGATTTAGAATGGAATGCTATGAATCTTCTAGATATAGATGATTTGGTAGAAAATGATCTAATGACTAAGCGCTCATATCCAAATGTGAATAAAAAAGATTTAAGTAGAAATGGATATGATGCGGTTCGTATGTTCTCGCCAATATATTCTGCATTATCTAATGATAATGGTGTTCCATCTAATTCTTTAATTTTTAAATTAAGATCTTACGAATTGATGGCGGTAAAAGGATACAAAGATGGATTCTTACCATACGCATCTAATCAACTGAATGCCGAAGCCAAAGTAGCAGGATTAGCAACTCAAACGGAGAAATTTGTATTAGATAAAATATTCAACGGTAAGTATAAGTCTTGGTCAGAATTTAAGAAGGCTATGTATAAAGAAAGAGTAGATAAGGTTGTAGATTTAAAACCTGTAACTATTGATTACAATGGAACAGTTGTAAGAATAAAAGATTTTAGACAATTGCAAAGTATGATGGATACAGCAGTAAATCAAGATTTGATTTACAATACAATATTTGATCCTAATAAATCACGAGTACATGCCTTAAAATCAGCAATTTATAATGCATATTTAAGAGGAACAAAAGATTTTAGACAATCTATTTACAGAAGATAGTATGTAAATTAAAAGGAACTTAGTTCTGTAAAAGCAGAATTAAGTTTCTTTTTGATTTTTAATAAAAATTTTTCAATATTTTTATTAAAATTATGAGCAAAATCTAAAAATATTGAAAATAAATATGTTATAATACTGTTAATGAATACGAATGCTTAGGAGGAAAAAATTTATGAAACATTCATCATTAAAATTTGTAGGTAATACACCAGTACACCAATTAGATGGAACAAATGTTTTTGTTAAGTTAGAAAAATTTAACCTAGGAGGAAGTGTTAAGGACCGTGCGGTACTTGGTATGCTTGAAGAAGCAGAAAGACAAGGTAAATTAAATAAAGACACATTGATTGTAGAACCAACTAGTGGTAACACAGGAATTTCTATTGCATTACTTGCTTCAGTATTAGGATACAAAGCGGTATTAGTAATGCCTGAGTCTATGTCAGTAGAAAGACGTGCATTAATTAAAGCTTACGGAGCTCAATTAATTCTTACTCCAAAAGAATTAGGAATTAAAGGTTCAATTGAAAAAGCTAAAGAAATCACAGAGAAATATGACAATGCTATTATCTTAAGTCAATTTGATAACCCAGCCAACCCTAACTACCACTACAAAACAACTGCAGAAGAAATTTTTGGACAAGTTCCAAATGTTGATATTTTTGTAGCTGGAGTAGGTACTGGAGGAACATTCTCGGGAGTAACTAAATTCTTAAAAGAGAAAAAATCTGATTTATTATCAGTAGCAGTTGAGCCAGCAGAATCACCAGCAATTTCAGAAGGAAGAGCAGGGGTTCACCGTATCCAAGGTATCGGAACAGGGTTCATTCCAGAAAACTTTAATAAAGAATTAATGGATGAAATTGTTACTGTAACAACTGATGAAGCTATTGAAGAAGCTAAAAACTTTATGCTTTCAACAGGAATTGGAGTAGGTATTTCTTCAGGAGCTGCATTAGTAGGGGCGAAACGTACAGCAGAGAAATACCCAGATAAAACAATAGTTACTGTATTACCAGATGGAGCAGATAAATACTTCTCAATGTATGAATTTGAAGATGTAACATACATAGAAGAATAATAATGGGTTTCTTTAAAAATCTTTCATATAATATTGATAGAGTAACAAAGATAGATCCTAGCGCTAGTTCGAAAATGATGGTTTTTTTAGCCTTTCCACATATAAAGGCGCTCAACTATCACTATGTAGCGCATAAACTTTATAAAAAAAACTGGCATTTATTGGCTAGGTTGTTATCTACTCGAGCAAGAAGATTGACAGGTATTGAAATACACCCTGGAGCGCAAATAGGGCAAGGTCTATTTATAGATCACGGTATGGGTGTTGTTATAGGAGAAACTGCAATTATTGGAAATGATGTTACTATTTATCATGGAGTAACGTTAGGTGGGACTAGTCTTGATAAAGTTAAAAGACATCCCACTGTAGAAGATAATGTTATCATAGGAGCAGGTGCGAAAGTATTAGGGAATATTACTATAGGTAGAAATAGTAAAATTGCGGCTAATGCAGTTGTAAGAAAAGATGTGCCTGCTGATGCTGTGGTATATGATATACGCCCAGTAGTAAAAACAAAAGAAGAAGTCTAGGAATTGTCCTAGACTTCTTTATTTTAAAATCTTTATAAGATCGGCTTCTATTTTATTTATTTGAGTAGTAGGTGAATATCTTTTAATAACTTCACCCTTGGAATTGATTAGAAATTTAGTGAAGTTCCATTTGATATCTTTGGTAAAGAAACCTCTTTTTTCAGATTTTAACCAAGTGAATATAGGGTGTTCATTTTTTCCGTTAACATCACATAATTTGTGTAGTGGGAATGTTACACCAAAATTTATTTGACATGATTCTACTATAGTATTATCATTTTGATCTTCTTGTTTAAATTGATTAGAAGGAAATCCTAGAATAATAAATTTATCATCCTTATATTTTTGATATAAATTTTCTAGTTCGTTAAATTGAGTTGCTAATCCACATTTACTAGCAGTATTGACTATTAAAATAGTATGATTAGAAAAATCTTGTAAATTACATTGTTTATTATTTAATATTAGTTCTATATTTTTTAACATAGACTCTCCTTTATTTGTATATAAACTAGGTATTAGTAGCTTTATTAATACTATTGTAACATACCAGAGATAAAAAAATAATATTTTTATAAAAAAGTATTGACAGAGGAAGGTAATGATGATAGAATAATAAAAGTCTTGAGAG
>JAUMWC010000037.1 GCA_030529855.1 Gemella sp. | reverse complement strand
TTGATTTCAGCAGTATTTGTAAATACTACAATTGTTGTAGTTTCTTTTCCAGCAGATTTAATTGCTTCTAAATCTGCGACTAATAATAGATCACCTGCTTTAACTTTATCTCCATCTGTTACTTTTACCGAGAATGGAGCACCGTTTAAAGCGACTGTATCTAACCCTACATGAATTAATACTTCTAATCCATTATCTGTTAATAATCCAATGGCGTGTTTTGTCGGGAAAACACTTGTTACTGTTCCGCTAACTGGTGAGTAGATATTTCCATTAACTGGTTCTACTGCATATCCATCTCCCATCATTTTTTGTGAGAACACAGGATCTTTTACATTTTCTAATTCTATTACTTCTCCGTCTGCTATTGTAGTTACTTCTTCAACTGTCCCTTTAAACTTATTATCCACTTTATCTTCTGTTACCGTAAATGTTGCTTTAGGGATAACTAATCCAGAATCTAATAAATCTTGAATATCTGATTTTAAGATATCCGCTTTTGGTCCATAAATAGCTTGAACTCCTGAATCCTTAACAATAAGCCCCATCGCTCCAGCTTTCTTCCAGTCATCTGCAGATCCTACTTGTGCTACATCTTTTACAGATACACGTAAACGTGTCATACAAGCATCCACATCTTCAATGTTTTCTTTTCCACCTAATAAGTTTACAATTTTAACAACTTGCGAATTAGCATCTGCTACATCTGATGGATCAGCAGTAGCTTCTTCTACCATATCAGAATCATAGTTTCCATTTCTTCCTGCTGTTGCAAGATTAAACTTCTTAATCATAAAGTCTGCAATGAAGAACATAATCACTGCAAATAATGCTGTTACCCAAATATAGTTAATAACATCTCCACCTAATCCTGCTTTAACAGCCATTGGGGTACGAGTTAAGAATTCTATGTTACCAAACGAGTGAACACGTAAATCAACAACATCTGCCATAGCAAAAGCAAAACCTTGAACCACTGCATATACAGCATATAACGGCATCGCTGCAAACATGAACATAAATTCAATTGGTTCTGTAACCCCTGTTAAAAATACTGCTAAAGCTGCCGATACAAACATACCTTTATATTTTTTCTTTTTATCTGGATCTACATTTCTATACATTGCATAAGTTAATCCCATTAAGATACCACTTGATCCAATCATTTGCCCTACCTTAAATCTAGCAGGTGTGTACTCAGATAAAATTGAGTTATAAGTTCCTAAATCTCCACTTCCTTTTAAGTTTACCAAGTCTGTAACCCAAGCTAACCAAAGTGGGTCTTGCCCAAATACTTCAATACCTTTTTTCGCTCCTGTTGCTACTACATAAGTACCACCTAAGGCTGTATAATTAATTGGTATTGTTAACATGTGGTGTAGACCAAATGGTAGTAATAGACGTTCTAATGTCCCAAAGATAAATGGCGAAATAAATGGTGCTGTTTCTTGAGATGTAGCAATCCATTTACCAAATCCATTAATTCCTGATTGAACGATTGGCCAGAAAACTGACAGTACTAATGCAACAATTAGTGAATTCAAGATAACTACAAATGGTACAAAACGTTTACCATTAAAGAATGATAATGCATCTGGTAATTTTCTGTAGTTATAGTACTTGTTAAACGTATTTGCCCCTAAGAAACCTGCAATAATCCCTACAAACACTCCCATATTAAGAGCTGGTTGTCCTAAAATATTAACAAAATATCCATCTACAGGTATTGTTTGTCCAAAAATTGTCTGAACAGTTGCTTCTTTATCAGCTAACATCTTTGCTGTTACCCCAAAGAAGTTACCTGTAATTAAATTAATTAAAATAAATGCAAGACCTGCTGCGAAAGCTCCTCCAGCTCTCTCTTTAGCCCAAGAACCACCAATAGCTAGGGCAAATAGTAAGTGTAAGTTACCAATTATTCCCCAACCAATTTGGGCGATAACATTAGCAATCCTTGCTAACATTTCTGAATCTTCATTGATTAGTGGTAATGAGTTACCTATACTAACCATAAGACCTGCAGCTGGCATAACTGCGATAACTACCATAAGTGCTTTACCGAATTTTTGCCAAAATTCGAAATTTAAAAGTTTTTTCATTTCATTTTCCTCCTTGTTAAGTATTTAATTATGAAACTTTTAACTCCACTTCTAGACCAAAATGATCTGATATTATATCCTTATTTTTTCCATTAAAAATTACTTTACTTGATACAACCTCTTTTTTCTTATTTAAGAAAATATAGTCTAATCTTTTTTCTTCAGAGTGATTTCTCCAACCATCAATAGATTTTTCTACTGTTATCCCTGAATCTTTGTCTTTTGCTAGAACATAAGTATCAATTAATCCTAAATCTAATATTGCTTGATAATCTTCTTTTCTAGATATAGCATCAGTATTAAAATCTCCTAAAAATATTTTGAAATTTTTATTATCACTTCTATCTAATATTGCCTGAATATTTTCTAATTGATTTTCGTCTGTTGCTGTCGGTAAATTTATATGACAAGAATATGTCTCTATAATTTTATCCTTGTATTCTAAACAAAGACGTAATATTTTTCTAGAACTTATTGAGTTTACTGTAGTAGAATTACTACAGTAAAACCCATCAACTTCTAAGACCGGAAGTTTTGTTAATATAGCTATTCCTTCATCGTATATATCATATCCTGTATGAGAATTTGACCAATGATAAGTATATTGAGTAACACCTAAGTCTGATAACTTTTTAGAAAGAATAACTAAATAATTATCCTCTTTTAATTCATCAACATTTTCTTCCTTAAATTTTAATTGAGATACTTCTTGGAGAGCAATCACATCATAATCCTTTTCTGCAATTTCTTTAGCCAGAATCTCTATCTTTTCTTCTTGATTTTCTTCTTGCCAAGAATGAACATTTACAGTTAGTAATTTCATGATTTGCTCCTCTCTACAATAACTTTACTTACTTTTCCATATATCATTATTGTACTGTTCTATTGTTCTATCTGAAGAGAAGAATCCTGCTTTAGCAATGTTATGTATAACTTTTCTATTCCAAG
>JAUMWC010000036.1 GCA_030529855.1 Gemella sp. | reverse complement strand
ATGTAGTTTATATGGTACCAGGACACCCAATGGTTGCTGAACTTACGACAAAATTAATACTATCAGCTACTAACGATGTGATTATAATAGGTGGAGAATCTTTCCTTGATTCTTGTTTCAATGCTGCTCAGTTTGACCCAGTAGAAGGTTTTTCTTTACTTGATGCGACAGATCCAGATGCTTTTAAAAATATAAACCCCAAGCAACATCTTTTAATAACGCAATGTTATGATGATATTAGGGCTGCTGATATTTCGGTAGAGCTAGATAGATACTACCCATACGACCACGAAATCACAATTATGGAACAAGTTGGATGTGAAGATGAGAAAATTTATCGTTCAGAACTTGCTGAATTATCGTTTGCAGTAGGGGAAGAAGTAAATAATTTAAGAACTATCTACATTCCGCCTTTTGAAGATGCAGTAGATACTAATATTAAAAACTATGTAGCTGATTTTGAAGCTGCTAAAGACTCTAAAACTTTATTATCTTCTATCGAAGAATCTATCAAGTCAATAAAATCTCATTCAGAAGATGATGAAAAAGTAACTGAAGATTTAGCGAAAATACTGCAAGATGTACTAGATTTCACAGTTGCTGAAGATATGTATATTGAAATAGACGATGTATTAAGAAAGATGAAAAACAATGGATAAGGTTTTAGTTTTTGCTAAAAAATTATTAAAAGAAAAGATAGATAAGAATTCAATAGTTATTGATGCAACAGCAGGAAATGGACACGACACTCTTTTTCTAGCTAAGTCAGCAGCTAAACAGGTATATGCCTTTGATGTGCAAGATATAGCTATAGAAAATACTAAAAAATTATTAGAAGAAAATGATCTATTAAATAAGGTTCAAGTTATAAAAGATGGTCATCAAAATTTTGATGATTATGTAAATGAAAAAATAAGAGCCGTTGTTTTCAATTTGGGATATTTACCCAATGCCGACCATAGTATAACAACCTTGGGTCAGACTACTAAACTTGCATTAGAAAAAATGCTTAAGGTTTTAGAAGTTGGCGGTATAATAGTAATGGTTGTCTACTGGGGTCACGAAAATGGAAAATTAGAAAAAAATATAATCGAAGAATATACATCAGAACTAGATCAAAAGTACTATCAAGTGCTGTCTTATAGATTTATAAATCAAATAAACAATGCGCCGTTTATACTGGCTGTTGAAAAAATAAAGGAGATGAACTAGTGGTAGAAAAAGAAATAGAATTCAAGAATCTCCTTAGTGAGGAAGAGTATAATAAAATATATAGTTATTACTCGTTAGAGAATGAAACTTTAATAAATAATTCTAATTATTACTATGAAACAATAGATTTTTCACTTAGAGAAGTAGGTGCTGCTTTAAGAATTAGACATACAGATACTAAGTCGGAAATAACCCTGAAAATAAAGGGAGAGAAAGAGAACTTAGAGTATAACGCAATGTGGGAAGAAGGTTTTGTACCAGATGCTCTTATTCAGGTTGAGTTACCAGAAAATATTAGTTCTAAATTAGTTGAGTTGGGAATCCTTGGAGAGTTAGTTCTTATACAAAAAATCCAAACAGAAAGAAAAGAAAAAGTATTAGAAACGGGAAGAATGGTACTAGATAAAACATATTTCCTGGGAAATACAGTAGATTATGAATTAGAATTTGAAGTAGAAAATTATGAAGCGGGGAAATTAGCTTTCTACACTTTACTAGAAGAATTAGGAATTGAACAAAGAGAAGCTCTTCCGAAAATTGCGAGAGCATTTGCTCATAAAAAAAATAAATAAGAGAAAAATGTCTGCGTATATGCAGACATTTTTTATTTTTACTCTGTAAAACTGTTATATATTAAATTTATAAAAGTGTTTCAAAAAAGTTATAACTCAAAAATATTTTATTAGCCATAAACTCTCGTTGTTTCTAAAATATCAAGGAGTTGCAGTTTTAAATGTGAATAATTTGTGAAGTTTTTAATTGACAAGTTATGTTTTCTGTTATAGAATATGAACCGTAAAATAAAAAACGTAAACACGGAGGAAGTTTATAATGAGTAAAATTGTAGTAGTAGGAGCTAATCACGCAGGGACATCAGCGATCAATACTATTTTAAATAATTATGGAGAACAAAATGAGGTAGTGGTGTTTGACCAAAACTCAAACATTTCATTCTTAGGGTGTGGTATGGCACTTTGGATTGGTAAGCAAATTTCAGGACCAGAAGGATTATTCTACTCTGATAAAGAAAAACTAGAAGCTGCTGGTGCTAAAGTATATATGGAATCACCTGTTGTAGGAATTGACTATGACAAAAAAGAAGTTACAGCTTTAGTAAATGGGAAAGAGCACGTTGAATCTTATGACAAACTTATCTTAGCAACTGGTTCACAACCAATAATCCCACCGATTAAAGGGGCTGACTTAGTTGAAGGAACTCGTGAATTCAAAGCTAAGTTAGAAAACTTACAATTTGTAAAATTATACCAAAACTCAGCAGAAGTTATTGAGAAACTAAACAACCCAGATATTAAACGTGTTGCTGTAGTAGGAGCAGGTTACATTGGAGTTGAGTTAGCTGAAGCATTTGAGCGTTTAGACAAAGAAGTAACTCTAGTAGATATAGCAACAACATCTCTAGGTGGATACTATGACCCAGAATTCACTGAGTTAATGAACAGAAACTTAGAAGAAAATGGAATCAAGTTAGCCTTTGGACAAACTGTTCAAGCTATTGAAGGTGATGGAAAAGTTGAACGTCTAGTTACTGACAAAGAAACATTCGATGTAGATATGGTTATTCTTGCAGTAGGATTCCGTCCAAACACAGGGTTAGGAAATGGAAAATTAGAATTATTCCGTAATGGAGCATTCTTAGTTAACAAAAAAGGACAAACTAACTTACCCGATGTTTACGCAATTGGAGACTGTGCAACAGTTTATGACAATGCCTTAAATGATACAAACTACATAGCCTTAGCATCTAATGCTGTACGTACAGCTATTGTAGCTGCTCACAATGCTTGTGGTGTAGAAGTTGAGACAGCAGGGGTTCAAGGATCTAACGGGATTGCAATTTACGACCTAAAAATGGTATCAACAGGTCTTACTTTAGAAAAAGCGAAACGTGCAGGATATAATGCGGTGGCTACTGATTTTTCAGACTTACAAAAACCAGAATTTATGGAGCATGACAATCATGAAGTTAAGATTCGTATAGTTTACGATAAAGACACTCGTGTAGTATTAGGAGCTCAAATGGCATCTAAAGAAGATATTTCTATGGGAATGCACATGTTCTCACTAGCTATCCAAGAAAAAGTTACTATTGAAA
>JAUMWC010000002.1 GCA_030529855.1 Gemella sp. | reverse complement strand
AAACAAAACCACAAATTGTGGTTGCTAGCAAAAAGGGAACAAGTTTAACACAAGAAACAAAACCAGAAATAGTGATTACTAGCCAAAAGGGAACAAGTTTAACACAAGAATCGAAACCAGAAATAGTAATAGCGAGTGGAAAGGGAACGAGTTTAACACAAGAAGCAAAACCAGAAATAGTAATAGCAAGCGAAAAAGGAGCAAGTTTAACACAAGAAAAACCAATCTATCCAGAATGGAAATTGTTGGCATTAACTGCAGAAAAACCAGTTTTAGAATTCCCTACGACAAAAATTCCAGAGCAAGCACCTACATTAGAATCAAAACCAGAATTAGTTTTAAAAACTAAAAAAGGGGAAAGTCTAATTCAAGATACTAAGCCTCAAATATTTGTAGAAAAACAAGATTTAAAATCTAAACAAGAACAAGTAGACAAAGAAGTAGGTAAAGCTCTTGAAAAATTAGAAAAATCAATTACTAAACAAGGACAAGAGAAATCTAATTTAGATAACAGAGTTCTCCCTAAAACTTCTGCTCAAAGTAGTGAAAATAAAAACTTACCGCTAGGGTTAGGTATTTTAACGCTTATGGTGGCTTATTTAACAAAACGTAGTATAAGAAAATAGAATATTATTTTAAAGGTAGAGAAATTAAATTTTAATTAATTTCTCTGCTTTTTTTCTATTTGATTTAATTTGTACTGATGAAATATAAATTATATTGTGTTATAATTAAATGGATTATATATTTTAAAAAATTGTATGAAAGGAGGAACTTTTTGAAATGTACAGAGATGGAATAAGACCACAAAAAGGTGATATTGTAAAGATTATTGCCTACAAACACGATGGTTCTTTGCATAGGATATGGCATAAAAATACTGTATTAGAAGCGGATGAAAAAGTTGTTATCCTTTCTAATAATAAAACTTCTGTAACAGAGAGTGATGGGCGTACTTGGGTCACGAAAGAGATGGCTTTAGTTTATTTCCACGCAGATTGTTGGTTTAATATAGTATGTATGTTTAGAGAAGATGGTGTACATTACTATTGTAATTTATCAACTCCTTTTGCTTCGGATGTTGATGGAATTAAATACATTGATTATGATTTAGATATTAAACGTTATCCTGATGGTAAGTATTTCTTGCTAGATGAAGATGAGTACAATACTCATAAAATGAAGTATAATTATGGTGAAAATATTGATAAAATTTTGAAACATAATTTAACTAGACTACAACATTGGGTAGAGTATAATTTAGGTCCTTTTTCTAAGGAGTTTATACATGTTTGGATGGAAAATTATGAAAATTCTAAGAAGTAGGTTGTTATGTTAAGAGGAACTTTTTCTATAGTAAGTAGAGGAGATGAAATATCTACTCATATAAACAATGATTTAGAAAAATTTTTATTGGATAAAGGTTTAAAAAACGATGAAATTAAACCCGATTATGTTTTTGTAATTGGTGGAGATGGAACTGTGCTTTCTGCTTTTGGGAAGTATGTAGATATTATTAATGATGTTAAGTTTTTGTCTATACACACAGGGCATCTAGGTTTTTATACAGATTATCAAGTTAAAGATTATGAGAATATTTTTGAAGATATGTTAACTAAAGAGCCGAAGTTAGAGTCGTATCCATTATTAGAAGTAGAAGCGTATTGTCTAAATGGGAATGTGTTATCTAAGTCGTATGCTTTAAATGAGATTACATTGAACAATGCTGAAGGAAAAACCTATAAGTCAGAAGTTTATATAGATGGCAGACACTTCGAAAATTTCCGTGGGGATGGAATTTGTATTTCGACACCGACTGGGTCAACGGCATACAATAAGTCTCTAGGTGGTGCTGTTATTCATCCTGGTATCGAAGTTTATCAGGTAGCAGAAATAGCAGGGCTTAACAATCTTCTATATAGAAGTTTAGGTAATTCTATGATTTTATCTAAGGAAGAAAAACTAACGATTAGACCTATGGATCAGGGGAATAATCATAGGTTGAGTATTGACCAACTGTATTATTCTTATGATTCACTTTCAAAGATCGAAGTAAGTATTTCTAAAGAAAGAAGAGTAAACTTTATTAGATATAATGAGGTTAGTTTTTGGGATAGAGTGAAGAGGTCGTTTATAGGTGAGTAATATTATTTTAAAATTTAAAGCTGATGAGGAAGTTCTGTTAAGGGACTTCCTTCTTTTGAAGAAAATATCAAGATCTACGCTGACTAGAATAAAATTTGATGAAGGCGGTGCTATCTTGGTTGATGGTAAGGAAGAGTCGGTAAGATATAAATTGTCTGCCGGACAAGAAGTAGTAGTACATTTACCTAAAGAAGAATTTAGCCCTAATGTTAGGTTTATAGAAGGACTTTTAAATGTTTTATTTGAAGATGATTATTTTATGATTATAGATAAACCTGCCGATTTACCTACTATACCAGCGAGAGATAAAAATGACGGGAGTTTATTAGAAATAATAAATTATTATTTCAAAGAGAAGGGGTATGAATCAATACCACATATAGTGACTAGGCTTGATAGGGATACTAGTGGTCTGGTTTTAGTGGCTAAACATAGATATGTGCATTCTTTATTTGAAGATGTGGATATAGAGAAAATATACTTAGCTATTTGTAGTGGTAAGGCTCCTGAAGAAATGATAATAGAAAAAAATATAGGACTAGCCAAAGATTCTATTATAGAAAGAGTTATAGATGAGAATGGTCAGTATGCCAAGACTCAGCTGAGTAGACTATCTTATCAAGAGAAGGGTGACTATTCTCTTATAAAATTAAAACTTTTTACGGGAAGAACTCACCAGATAAGATTGCATTGTAAGTCTATAGGTCATGGATTATTAGGAGATTTTCTATATGGAATAGAAACAGACTTGATAAATAGACAGGCTTTACATGCACACAGATTAAGTTTTGTACATCCTGTAACAAAAGATCTTGTAAATGTAGTTAGTGATTTACATGAAGATATGAGAAAAATAGTGGAGGGGTAGTTATGATAAAAGCAGTATTATTTGATATGGATGGCTTGATGTTTGACACGGAATCATTGGCTACAAAAGCCTTTATTGAAGCGGCTAAGAAACAAAATTATAATATGACTGTAGCGGAGACTCATTTGGTACTAGGTTACAAAAAAGAAGCCATATATGAATTTTATGAAGCGTATTTTGCTGATAAGGGAGTGGATGGACGTTTACTTGTTGAGGAGCACTATGAATATTTGGAGAATGTATTATTCACTACAGGACCAGATAAGATGCCTTATTTAGAAAACTTACTAATTTATTTAAAAGATAATTCATATAAAGTGGCAGTAGCATCATCGTCTAGTTTGCATCATATAAAAAATAATTTGGAGAAAACAGATGTAGAGAAATATATTGATGTTCTGACTTCTGGACAAGAAGTGAAACACGGTAAACCAGCGCCGGATGTGTTTCTTTTAGCAGCTGAAAGATTAGGTGTAAAACCAGAAGAATGCCTTGTATTAGAAGATTCTATATTTGGTGTAGAAGCTGGATATAGAGCGGGAGCTAAAGTAATTATGGTTCCGGATTCTGTTCAACCTACTGAAGAAGCAAAAAAACAAGTCTATAAAATAGTAAATAATTTAGCTGATGTAATAGGTGTATTAGAAGATTTGAAAATATAGATTTTATAAAATGTATTTGTTTACATAAAGGTAGACAGTGTTAAATATATAGTGTTATACTATAGGTAGTACAAATGATTTAAGAGGAATAAAGATGTCAAAATTATTAGAAGATTTAAAATATAGAGGTCTTGTTCATCAACAAACTGATGAAGAGGGAATTAAAGAATTATTAGAAAAAGAAAGTGTATCGATTTACTGTGGTACTGACCCAACAGGTAACTCACTACACGTGGGACACTTACTACCATTCTTAACATTAAAGAGATTTGCTAATTACGGACATAAGCCTGTAGTTTTAGTAGGTGGTGGTACTGGTATAATCGGAGATCCATCAGGACGTAGTGAAGAGCGTCAATTACAATCATTAGAAGTTATCGCTGATAATGCTAAGAGATTAGAAGGTCAATTACGTAACATTTTCCGTGATAATGAAGGTATTGACTTTGTAAACAACGGTGACTGGTTAGGGAAAATGTCTATGATAGAATTCCTACGTGACTACGGAAAACTAATCAACATTAACTATATCTTAGCGAAAGATTCAGTATCTTCAAGATTAGAAAATGGTCTATCATTTACTGAGTTTTCATATACTTTATTACAAGGTATTGACTTTGCCTACCTAAATGAACACAAAAATGTTAAGATGCAGTTAGGTGGTTCTGACCAATGGGGGAACATTGTAACTGGTCTTGAGATTATGAGAAAACTGCGTGGTGATGTAGAAGCTTACGGATTTACAATTCCATTAATGCTTAAATCTGATGGGACTAAATTTGGTAAGTCAGCTGGAAATGCAGTATGGTTAGATCCAAAACAAACAACACCGTATGAATTTTACCAATTCTGGTTTAACACGTCAGATGCAGATGTAGTATCAACACTTAAGAAATTTACATTCTTAGAAAAAGATGTGATTGAAGAACTTGCTAAGTCCGTAGAAACAGAACCACACTTAAGAAAAGCTCAAAAAGCTTTAGCAGAAGAACTTGTTAAGATTGTCCACGGAGAAGAAGCTTTAGAATCAGCATTAAGAGTAACTGCGGCCTTATTCTCGGGAGATATCAAATCTCTTACATCAGAAGAATTAGAACAAGCAGTAAAATCTATGCCTAAAGAAAGTGTAGAATCAAAAGAATACAACTTAGTAGATTTCTTAGTAGAATCTAAGTTAGTTCAATCTAAGCGTCAAGCACGTGAAGATATTTCTAACGGTGCTGTATATGTAAATGGAGATAAAGTTACAGATTTAGAATACCAAGTTACAGATAAGGATAAATTAGAAGGTGCTTATACTGTATTAAGACGTGGTAAGAAAAAATATTTACTTGTAGATTATAAATAATAAAAGATAATTAAAAGGAAGTGTCTATTATGAACTTAAAAGAGCAGGTAGGATATAAAGCGGTAGATTTTGTTAAAGATGGAATGATTGTAGGTTTAGGTACTGGATCGACGGTTTATTACTTCATTCATGCAATAGCAGAGAAAGTAAAAGAAGGGCTTAGTGTAGAATTAGTGTCTACATCTATTCAATCTATAGAATTAGCTAAATCTTTAGGGTTAGTAGTTAAAGAAATAGAGGAGGTTCCTTATATAGACCTTACTGTTGATGGTGTTGATGAAATAGATAAAGATTTCAATGCTATAAAAGGTGGTGGAGCAGCCTTATTTAGAGAAAAAATCGTTGCAGACTTAACCAAACATGTAGTATGGATATATGATGAAACTAAAGATGTAGAAAAACTAGGAGGTTTTAACCTACCTGTTGAAATTCTACCTTTTGCTTATAACCACACTATAAGAAAAATGGAAGAACAAGATTTGAAACCGGTCCTTAGATATAAGGATGACAAGGTTCTAGTTACTGATAATGGTAATTACATAGTTGATTTACATTTAGGTTATGGATTTGATATAAATTCTGTTAAAGAAAAATTATCTAATATCGTAGGAGTAGTGGAACATGGTCTATTCTTAAACACCTGTAAACACTGCATAAAAGGAACTGAATCAGGACCAGTAATAATAGAAAATTTTAGTAAATAACAAGGAGATAAGGCATTCTACATCCAGTAGGATGTCTTTTTGTGAAGAGATTATGAAAAAGAGAAATAAAAAGAAAGAAAAAATAAATATCAAGTGGCGACTGATAGTAGCTTGTATATTTTTCTTGATAGGTTTTTACAATACCCATAATTCTATTCTGCCTAACAGTTTCCAAGCTAGTTTATACAAAACTATAGGTAGAATTTATGATGTTGAAAAACCTATAGGATCTTATGCAATAAAAGTAGATAAGATAGAAAAAACGAGAATAGAGAGCCCTAATAACGAAAATGGAATTTTCTATATTTTAGAATATGCTAGAGATATGGATTTACCGAAAAGAGTAGCGGATGGTCAGATAAGTATTACTGAAGTATATGATGACTATATTTCGGATAATACTGATTATTCAGGGATAGGAAACCTTGATATAGAAAAGGTTGTAAATAAAGTTCCTAAATATAATAAGGGAATAATTATGTTAGAAGCTAAAGAGGGAGATAAATATATAGAAGAAGTTTATTCTAATAAAGACAAGTTACATGAGAAAAATTATTACATAACTATTAAGTCTGTCCCTAGATATACCGAAGGTTATCGTTCTAAAGTTGCTAATATAACTACACGTCCAGACTTAGTTACTAAATTCTCTCTTGCTCGCTCGGAAAACTCTGAAATTTTTACTAAAGGTCTTGGTAATGTATCTACAAGACAATATGTTTCTATGATAGAACTTGAGAAGTTTGACTGGCTTAGTATTTCAGGTTTTATCGCTATAGGGTCTTATGCTTATTCATTTTACTCTCTTTTCTTAGTTCTTAGAGAAAACAGTAGAAGAAAATTTGAAAGAGAAGGAATTTGGGAGGAAATAAAAAATGAGGAAAAATAGATTGTCAGGAGCTTGGGGTCTTATTATTTGGTCTATCCTTTGCTTGTTGTTATTTGCTATGGGTATAAATTCTCTTTTTTCTAGTAATCAAGAAGATGTTCGGTATTATCTAAAAGATAATAAAGTATATGGGAAAAGTGATAATTCAGATGTAGCTATAAGAATTCTTAATATTATAGAAACTGACGTTCAAGTAGATAATACCTTATTTTATGTAATAGAAACTGATAATAAGGTTGTCCTTCTAGAAAGTGAAAAATACGACAAGGACTTGAAATATATTTTTGATAATAAAGATAAGTTACATACAGGAGAGTATTATCTAGTTGTAGAGAAGGTGCCTGAAACTGAGAGTCGTGGAGGAGGGAGAAGAAGAAGTTCGTCGAGGACGTTTTATAATATAACTCCTGAGTTTATGAAAGATGCTACAGAACCACTAATTACAAATATAGATATTGATTTAGATAAAATAAATAAAAAAGTAGAAGTGTTTGAGTATGTATCTTTATCAAGATACAAAAATTCTAACAAATCATTCTTCGGGTTTAGTAGTATTTTAGGAGTGGTAGGTACTCTACTAGGTTTCTTAGCATTTTGGAAAATTAGAAAAAATATAAAAGAGTACCGTGAATTAGATGAAGCCTTCCCAGAGCTAAGAGGAGATTTTTCGACTATAAAAACAGATGCTGAATACATAGATGAAAAATTAAGAATGCTAGTTTACAAAGGTTATTTAATAATTTATTACAAAGGTTTTTCTATTACTAGACTATCAGATTTAAAAGTTATACAAATAAACAAAGTGGTAACGAAAAATGTATGGATAAAACGAGATTCTTATAATATAGATTTATATTATTTAGAAGATGCTGATGGAGAGTCGAGAGTAGAGAGTTGGTTAATAAAAAAATATGGAAAAGAAACTAGTGCTAGGGCTAGAGAGTTTAAAGAATTTATGTCTAAAAATCACTCTAGATTAGGAGTTAGGATAATGAGTAGCTAATTTTTTAGAAGTTCAAAAAAAGGTATAATTCTTGAGGGTTAAATAAACTTAAAAAAATTTCAAAAAAGTTCATAATATTACTAGAAATTTAATAAAAGATTTGATATAATAATTTTCGTTGTAAAAAACAGCGTAATTATTAGTATTAATCAAAGGAGAAATTTTAAATGTTAAAAGAATTTAAAGAGTTTGCCTTAAAAGGTAATGTATTAGACTTAGCAATCGGGGTTGTAATCGCAGGAGCTTTCGGAAAAATCGTTGCATCATTAGTAGCTGATATCATCATGCCATTAATCATGTTATTATTCCCAACTCGTCCAGACTTTACTTCATTAGTATGGAACGGAATTACTTACGGTAAATTTATCCAAGTATCTGTTGATTTCTTAATCGTTGCTTTCGCGATCTTCATGTTTGTTAAAGTTATCAACACAGCAAAAGCTAAAGTTTCAAAAACTGAAGAAGTTGTTGAAGAAGAAGTTGATGCTAAAGAAGAACTTCTAAAAGAAATCCGTGACTTATTAAAAAAATAATTTAAATTTTTAAGTAGCCTGTAAAAGGGCTACTTTTTTTATTTCTTATTATATGTTATAGTAAATTAATAATAGATATAAAATTGGAGGATATAGTGTGGAGAAATTAGAAGCAGTAATCTTTGACTACGATGGAACTATAGTAGATACTGAGAAAACATACTATGAAGTTATGGATTTTCTTGTAGAGAAATATACTGGAAAGAAATTAGAAAAAATAGATTATATAAGAAATGTTTCGGGTACAAGTATAGAGCAGTGTAAAGAATATGTAACTTCTACTTATGGTATGAGTGAAGAAGAATACAATAAATTAGAAGATGAAATGAGAGAAGATCTTGGATATAAATTTGATGAATCACCTTTATTACCTAATATCAAAGAAGTGTTTAATTTTTTAAAAGAAAGTGGAATAAAAGTGGGTGTTGCATCAAATGGAACGCGTAGTCATATAGAAGTGGGATTAAAATTAAATGGCCTATATGATTTGGTAGATGATATAGTTACGAAAAGTGATGTAGCAAGACCTAAACCTTCGCCAGATATATATTTAGCATCAGCTGAAAGATTAGGTGTGGATATAAATAATTGTATAGCGGTAGAAGATTCTAGACCGGGAGCCTTGGCTGCAGCTGCATCAGGAGCGTATCTTATTATTCAAACAAATGATATAACAAAACATTTTGATTTTTCAGATATTGAATATAAAGAAAAAGATTGTGATTTATATGAGTTTATAAAAGGAAGAGTATAAAATGGAGAAGAATATATTTACTGCAAAAGCTAATTTGAGAGAAGGGTTCAAAGTAGTATCGAGTAGTACACATAAAGAAGATTATGAAATGTTTATTGAATCAGAAAAAGATGGTCCGATGGATTTATTTACTGTTGCTTTTTCTGGGTGTATTCTTATGTGTGCTAAGGGATATTTTGTGAGAACTTATAATAGAAAAGATATAGGTATAGATCTTGATTTAGATGTAGATTATGACAATAAAAAATGTGTAACTAAAATAGTAGTAGATTATCCAGGATTTACAGAAGAAGATAGAGTTGGTATTTTAGAAAATATTAAGTTAAGATGTAAAATATCTCATTTACTATCTGATGAAGTAGAAAGAGTATATGAAATTGTAAAAAAGCAAGAGAATAGATGAAAATCTATTCTCTATTTTCATATTTTGCTATCATTTGAAATTTTTTCTTCTATATAATATAATAAATTTAAGTCTGAAAAAATAAATTTATATTTTCTTAAAAAATATAAAAAAAGACCTTGCATTAAGGGTTATAATAGTGTATAATATTAATGTTGGTCTTTACCAAAGACTTGCGTTGAAGCGAAAGGTTACTGACACGCCCGGCCGCTTTGCCATGGCATGGCGTAGCTGGAGAACTTTCGTGGAGAAGTCGTCGCTAGACGACGGCGAATATACATATATAGGAGGAAAATGATGGCAAAACAAAGAATACGTATCCGTTTAAAAGGATATGATCACAGATTAGTAGACCAAAGTGCAGAGAAAATCGTTGAAACTGCAAAACGTTCAGGAGCAAAGGTATCTGGACCAATTCCATTACCAACTGAAAAAGCAGTTTACACAATCTTACGTTCAGTTCACATTTACAAAGATAGCCGTGAACAATTCGAGCAACGTACTCACAAACGTCTAATCGACATTATTGAACCAACACAAAAAACAGTTGACGCTTTAATGAGCTTAAACTTACCATCAGGTGTTGACATCGAATTAAAATTATAATAATCAGGAGGTGACTTTCGATGACTAAAGGTATCTTAGGAAGAAAAGTTGGTATGACTCAAGTTTTCGCTGAGAACGGAGAATTAATCCCAGTAACAGTAGTTGAAGCTAAAGGAAACGTCGTACTACAAAAGAAAACAGAAGAAGTAGAAGGATACAACGCAATCCAATTAGGATTCGACGACAAACGTCCTTACGACAAAGAGCGTAAAGATCGTTTAGTAAAAGTAGCTAACAAACCTGAGCAAGGACATGCTGCAAAAGCAAACACTGCTCCAAAACGTTTTGTTCGTGAAATTAGAAACGCTGACTTATCAGCATACGAAGTAGGTCAAGAAGTCCAAGTTGATATTTTTGCAACAGGAGACTTAGTTGACGTAACAGGAACAAGTAAAGGTAAAGGATTCCAAGGGGCAATCAAGCGTCACGGACAAAGTCGTGGACCAATGGCTCACGGTTCTCGTTACCACCGTCGTCCTGGGTCAATGGGACCTGTAGCACCTAACCGTGTATTCAAAGGTAAAGCATTACCTGGACAAATGGGTGGAGTTACAGTAACTACTCAAAACCTAGAAGTTGTAGGTGTAGATGTAGAAAACGGAGTTATCTTAGTTAAAGGATGTATTCCAGGACCTAAGAAGAGCTTTGTAAAAATCCAATCAGCAGTAAAATCTGCTAAATAAGAAATACACGGAAGGAGGAAATAGCACATGACACAATTAGATTTATTTAAACAAGATGGTACTAAAGTTGGTGTAGTTGAAGCTAATGATGCAGTATTCGGAATTGAACCAAATCAACACGTTTTATTCCAAGCAGTAACATTACAAAGAGCATCTCTACGTCAAGGTACTCACAAAACTAAAGGACGTTCTGAAGTTTCAGGTGGTGGTCGTAAACCATGGCGTCAAAAAGGAACAGGACGTGCTCGTCACGGATCTATCCGTTCACCACAATGGCGTGGAGGAGGAGTTGTATTTGGACCAACACCTCGTGACTACGGATTCAAAATGCCACGTAAAATGCGTCGTTTAGCATTACGTTCAGCTTTATCTTCTAAAGTTGCAGCTAACGAAGTATTTGCATTAGAAACATTATCATTTGATTCTATCAAAACTAAAAACTTCAAAAACATGTTATCAAGCTTAAGCCTAGATAAAAAAGTATTATTCGTAGTATCTGAGTACGAAGAAAATGCATTATTATCAGGAAGAAACATTCCAGGAGTTACAATCGTTGAATCTACAGGATTAAACGTAGTAGACATCTTAGGACACAACAAAGTTGTATTCACTAAAGATGCAGTAGAAAAAGTTGGGGAGGTATTAGCATAATGGAAGCTAGAGATATTATCAAACGCCCTGTACTAACTGAAAGATCATACTTATTAATGCAAGAAAACAAGTATACTTTCTTAGTAGACACAAGAGCTCACAAAACTCAAATCAAACAAGCTATCGAAGAAATCTTCGGAGTTAAAGTTGAAAAAGTTAACGTGATGAACTACAAAGCTAAATTCCGTCGTGTTGGAAGACATGCTGGATACTCAGCTAAAAAACGTAAAGCTATCGTTAAATTAGCTGAAGGACAAACAATTGAAGGATTATTCGCATAATCTAAATTATTAAATAGAAACCCATTATGGAGGAAAATGACAAATGGCTATTAAAGTATATAAAGCTATAACTAATGGTCGTCGTAACATGACGTCATTAGACTTTGCAGAAATCACTGCAACAAAACCAGAAAAGTCATTATTAGCGCCGCTACCGAAAAAAGCGGGAAGAAATAACCAAGGTAAAATCACTGTTCGTCACAATGGTGGAGGACACAAGAAACAATACCGTATTATTGACTTCAAGAGAAATAAAGACAACGTACCAGCAAAAGTTGCTACTGTAGAGTACGATCCAAACCGTTCTGCGAACATCGCATTATTACACTATGCTGATGGAGAAAAACGCTACATCTTAGCTCCAAAAGAAATCGAAGTTGGACAAGTAGTAGTTTCAGGACTAGAAGTGGATATCAAAGTTGGTAATGCATTACCATTAGCTAACATCCCAGTTGGTACTTTAATCCACAACATCGAATTAAAACCTGGAAAAGGTGGACAATTAGTACGTTCTGCTGGAGCAAGTGCTCAAGTACTTGGTAAAGAAGGTAAATACGTATTAGTAAGACTTAAATCAGGTGAAGTAAGAATGATCTTAGCAACTTGCCGTGCTACAATCGGAGAAGTTGGTAACGAACAACATGGACTAGTAAACATCGGTAAAGCCGGAAGAACTCGTTGGCTAGGTAAGAGACCTACAGTTCGTGGATCTGTTATGAACCCTAATGACCACCCACACGGTGGAGGGGAAGGACGTACTTCAATCGGGCGTAAATCACCTATGTCACCATGGGGGAAACCTACTCTTGGTAAGAAAACTCGTTCTAAGAAAGCTCGTTCAAACAAATTCATCGTACGTGCTCGTAACAAATAGAAAAATAGCTGGATTTGGTAGGGAGCAGTCGCTCTTTACCGAATACAAAGCGTATAGCATTCGAAAGGAGATAACACAATGGCTCGTAGCTTAAAAAAAGGAGCATTCGCTGATCACCACTTATTAGCAAAAGTTGAGAAAATGAATGCACAAGAGAAAAAGCAAGTAATTAAAACTTGGTCACGTCGTTCAACAATCTTCCCTTCATTCATGGGATTAACATTTGCTGTATATGACGGAAGAAAACACGTACCTGTATACGTAACTGAAGACATGGTAGGACACAAACTTGGAGAATTCGCTCCAACAAGAACTTACAAAGGTCACGTAGCAGACGACAAGAAAACAAGAAGAAAATAATTTAAATAGATAATTCAAGGAGGCACCTCATGGAGTCAAAAGCAATCGCTAAGACTGTCCGCATTGCGCCACGTAAAGTAAGACTAGTATTAGACTTAGTACGCGGTAAAAAAGTGGGCGAAGCATTAGGAATTTTAGAATTCACACCTAGAGCAGCTTCATTACCAGTAGCTAAAGTAATTAAATCAGCTGCTGCAAACGCTGAACACAACTACGGAATGAACGTAGAAGACTTAGTAGTATCACAAGCTTTTGCAAACGAAGGACCAACTCTTAAGAGATTCCGTCCACGTGCAAAAGGATCTGCAAGTGCAATTAACAAAAGAACAAGTCACATCACTGTTGTATTAAGTGACAATAAATAATTTTTAGTATATCTAAAACTCAAAAGGAGGCAATACTGTGGGTCAAAAAGTACATCCAATAGGATTACGTGTTGGAGTTATTCGTGATTGGGATTCAAAATGGTATGCAGAAAAAGATTTCGCAGCTAACTTACACGAAGATTTCAAAGTACGTGAATTCATCAGTAAACAATTAAAAGACGCTTCAGTTTCTAAAGTAGAAATTGAAAGATTTGATAAAAAAGTAAACATCTCAGTTCACACTGGTAAACCAGGAATGGTAATCGGTAAAGGTGGAGCTGAAATCGATAAATTAAGATTATCATTAAACAAATTAACTGGAAAAAGAGTACACATCAACGTTGTGGAAATTAAGAAAGTTGACATCGACGCTAAACTAGTTGCAGAAAGCATTGCTCGTCAATTAGAAGCTCGTGTATCATTCCGTCGTGCTCAAAAACAAGCTATCCAAAGAGCTATGAGAGCAGGAGCTAAAGGAATTAAAACTCAAGTATCAGGACGTTTAGGTGGAGCTGATATGGCTCGTGCTGAAGGATATTCAGAAGGTTCAGTACCTCTACATACTTTAAGAGCTGATATTGATTACGCTCACGAAGAAGCTGATACTACTTACGGTAAACTTGGAGTTAAAGTTTGGATTAACCGTGGTGAAGTATTACCAACTAAAAAATCTGAAAAAGGAGGTAACTAATTTATGTTAATGCCTAAACGTGTAAAATATCGTCGTCAACACAGACAAACAACTAAAGGTAAAGCTAAAGGTGGAACAGTAGTAGATTTCGGAGAATTCGGATTACAAGCTACTAGTGCATCAAGAGTTACTTCTCGTCAAATCGAATCAGCACGTATCGCGATGACTCGTTACATGAAACGTGGTGGTAAAGTTTGGATCAAGATCTTCCCTCACATGCCTTACACTAAAAAGCCATTAGAAGTACGTATGGGATCTGGTAAAGGTGCTGTTGAAGGATGGGTTGCAATTGTAAAACCAGGTAGAGTGATGTTCGAAGTTGCAGGAGTAAGTGAAGAAGTTGCTCGTGAAGCTTTAAGATTAGCATCTCATAAATTACCTGTTAGATGTAAATTTGTAAAACGTGAAGAAACAGGTGGTGAAGCATAATGAAAACAAATGAATTCAAATCTATGATTAAAGAATTAACTTCACAAGAGTTAGAAGCAAAAATCAAAGAATTAAAAGAAGAGCTTTTCAACTTACGCTTCCAATTGGCAACAGGTCAATTAGAAAATACAGCTCGTATTAGTCAAGTTAGAAAATCAATCGCTCGTATGAAAACTGTTATTCGCGAAAGAGAATTAGCGAATAAATAATATTGGAGGCAACTATGACTGAAAGAAATGATAGAAAAGTTTACGTTGGTAAAGTTGTTTCAACTAAAATGGATAAAACAATTACTGTATTAGTAGAAACTTACAAAAAACACCCATTATACGGGAAACGCGTAAAATATTCAAAAAAATTCAAAGCTCATGATGAAAACAATGTAGCAAAAATTAACGATATCGTTAAAATTATGGAAACTCGTCCATTATCTGCAACTAAGAACTTCCGTTTAGTAGAAGTAGTAGAAGAAGCAGTAATTATCTAAGAAAAGTATTAATATATACTCTAAGAAGGAGGCAAAAAGCGCATGATTCAACAAGAAACTCGCTTAAAAGTGGCTGATAACTCAGGAGCTAAAGAAGTTTTAACAATCAAAGTACTTGGTGGTTCAGGACGTAAGATCGCTAACATCGGAGATGTTATTGTATGTTCTGTAAAAAAAGCAACACCAGGTGGAGTTGTTAAAAAAGGTGAAGTAGTTAAAGCTGTAGTAGTTCGTACAAAAACAGGAGCTCGTCGTAACGACGGTTCATACATTAAATTTGATGAAAATGCTTGTGTAATTATCCGTGATGATAAGAGTCCACGTGGTACTCGTATCTTTGGACCAGTTGCTCGTGAATTAAGAGACGGGAACTATATGAAGATCGTATCACTAGCTCCAGAAGTATTATAATCACTTAAAAAAGTAGAAATAAAGAAGGAGGCTAACAAGACATGTTCATTAAAAAAGGTGACAAAGTCGTAGTAATTACCGGAAAAGATAAAGGTAAAGTTGGAGTAGTAAAAGAAGCTTTACCAAAAGAAGATCGTGTAGTTGTTGAAGGTGTTAACATCGTTAAGAAACACACTAAATCATCTCAAGCAGCACCTCAAGGTGGAAGAGTTGAATTTGAAGCACCAATTCACGTATCTAACGTAATGTTACAAGATCCTGAAACTGGAAAACCAACAAGAGTAGGTTTCGAAGTGAAAGATGGTAAAAAAGTACGTATATCTAAAAAATCAGGAAAAGAAATATAATTAATAGTTGAGAAAGGAGGCACTTTAATAGATGGCTCGTTTAGAAGATAAATTTAAAACAGAGATAACAAAAGAATTAATGACAAAATTCGGATACAAGAGCGTAATGCAAGTACCGAAAATTGAAAAAATCGTAATTAACATGGGTGTTGGAGACGCAGTTCAAAACTCTAAAAACCTAGACAACGCAGTTGCAGAATTAACTTTAATATCTGGACAAAAACCATTAGTAACTAAAGCTAAAAAATCTATAGCTACTTACCGTTTACGTGAAGGTATGCCAATCGGTACTAAAGTTACTTTACGTGGAGAAAGAATGTACGAATTCTTCGATAAATTAGTAACAGTTTCACTTCCACGTGTACGTGACTTCCACGGTGTTTCTAAAAAAGCATTTGATGGTCGCGGTAACTATACTCTAGGAGTTAAAGAACAATTAATCTTCCCAGAGATCGATTTCGATAAAGTAAGCAAAGTTCGTGGTATGGACATAGTAATAGTAACTACAGCTAACACTGATGAAGAAGCTCGTGAGTTATTAACACTTTGTGGAATGCCTTTTGCAAAATAATAATAGAGAGGTAATACAATGGCTAAAAAATCAATGGTAGAGCGTGAATTAAAACGCCAAAAATTAGTTGACAAATATGCAGCTAAAAGAGAAGAATTAAAAGCTAAAGGTGATTACATCGGATTAAGCAAACTTCCAAAAAACTCAGCACCAGCTAGACTACGTAACCGTTGTTCAATAACTGGTCGTCCACACGGATACATTGGAAAATTCGGGATTTCTCGTATTAAATTCCGTGAGTTAGCTTACAAAGGTCAAATCCCTGGAGTTAAAAAAGCATCTTGGTAATATAAAAAAAGAAAGGAGGATTTATCCTAATGACAATGACAGATCCTATCGCAGATTTACTTACTCGTATTCGTAACGCTAACATGGTTAAGCACGAATCATTAGAAGTACCTGCATCAAACATTAAAAAAGAAATCGTAGAAATCTTAAAACAAGAAGGTTTCGTTAATGATGTAGAATACATCGAAGATAACAAACAAGGAAAAATCAAAATCTTCCTAAAATACTCTAACAAAGGTGAAAGAGTTATTAAAGGAATCAAGAGAATTTCAAAACCTGGTCTACGTGTATATGCTAAAGCAGAAGAACTGCCAAAAGTATTAAACGGATTAGGTGTAGCAATCATCTCAACTTCAAACGGAGTTGTAACTGATAAAGTTGCTCGTAAAAACAACACAGGTGGAGAAGTATTAGCTTACATCTGGTAATATTAGAAGGAGGAGCCTTAAATGTCTCGTATAGGTAATAAAGTTATTACAGTACCTGCAGGTGTAGAAGTTAAGTTAGATAATAACCTAGCTGTTGTAAAAGGACCTAAAGGTGAATTAAAACAACAATTCGACGCTGAATTAACATTTAACGTAGAAGAAAACCAAATAACAGTAGTACGTCCAAGCGATTCTAAAAGACACCGTACAATCCACGGAACAACTCGTGCTTTATTAGCAAACATGATCGAAGGTGTTTCTAACGGATTCAAGAAAGAATTAGAATTAATCGGGGTTGGTTACCGTGCTCAAATGCAAGGAACTAAATTAGTACTAAGTGTTGGATACTCTCACCCAGTTGAATTTGAACAAGTAGATGGAATCAAATTAGGTGTAGAAGGAAACACTAAAGTAAGTATTGAAGGAATTAGCAAAGAATTAGTAGGACAATATGCTGCTAAAGTTCGTGCTGTACGTCCTCCAGAGCCTTACAAAGGTAAAGGTATTCGCTATGTTGGTGAGTATGTACGCCGTAAAGAAGGAAAAACTGGTAAATAATAGATAAATGAAAGGAGTGTTCTAAATATGATTACGAAACTTGACAAGAATAAAGTTCGTAAAAAAAGACACGCAAGAGTACGTGTAAAAGTTCAAGGAACTACTGAAGTACCACGTTTAAACGTATATCGTTCAAACACAAATATTTATGCACAAATTATTGACGATGTTAAAGGAGTAACAGTAGCTCAAGCATCTTCATTAAAATTAGCAGAAGTATCTAAATCAAGCGTAGCTGCAGCAACAGAAGTTGGAAAACTTATCGCTGAAGCAGCAAAAGCACAAGGAATTACAAAAGTTGTTTTCGACCGTGGAGGTTACTTATACCACGGACGTGTTAAAGCATTAGCTGATGCAGCACGTGAAAACGGACTAGTATTCTAATAAGGAGGGAAATAGATAGATGCGCCAAGAAGAAATCAAAAAAGAATTTGAAGAACGTGTAGTTGCCATTCGTCGTGTAGCTAAAGTTGTTAAAGGTGGACGTCGTTTCCGTTTCTCTGCTTTAGTAGTAGTAGGTGACAAAAACGGACGTGTAGGATTTGGAACTGGTAAAGCTCAAGAGGTACCAGATGCAATCAAGAAAGCAGTTGAAGCTGCTAAACGTAACTTAGTTAACGTACCAATCGTTAATGGTACAACACCACACGAAATCACAGGACGTTTCGGTGCTGGATATGTATTAATCAAACCAGCTGCACCAGGTACTGGGGTTATCGCTGGTGGACCAGTTCGTGCCGTATTAGAATTAGCAGGAATTTCAAACATTCTTTCTAAATCTTTAGGTTCAAACACACCAGTTAACATGGTTCGTGCAACAATCGAAGGATTAACTAGATTACAAACAGTAGAACACGTAGCAGCTTTACGTGGTAAAACTGTAGAAGAATTATTAGGATAAGAGGAGGGAATAGAACATGACAATTAAAGTAACCCTAACTCGTAGTACAATTGGTCGTCCAGAAAAGCAAAGAAAAGTTGTTCAAGCATTAGGATTAAGAAAACTTAACCAAACAGTAGAACACAAAGATAACGCTGCAGTTCGTGGAATGATCAACAAAGTATCACACTTAGTAACAGTAGAAAAATAATATAAGGAGGAACCGGTCTAAATGAGATTACATGAATTACAACCAGTAGAAGGTTCTCGTAAAGTTCGTAACAGAGTTGGTCGTGGTATTGGATCAGGTAACGGTAAAACATCAGGACGTGGACAAAAAGGTCAAAAAGCACGTAGTGGTGGAGGAGTTCGTCCAGGATTTGAAGGGGGACAAAACCCACTATTCAGACGTATTCCAAAACGTGGATTCAACAACGTTAACAGAAAAGAATACGCACTTGTTAATCTATCAGATTTAAACAAATTTGAAGATGGTTCAGTAGTAACATTAGAAGCTTTATTAGAAGCTAAAGTTGTTAAGAAAGAACTTTCAGGTCTTAAAGTGTTAGCAACTGGTAAGTTAGAGAAAAAACTTACAGTTAAAGCTCACAAATTCTCATCTTCAGCAAAAGAAGCTATCGAAGCAGCTGGAGGAGTTTGCGAGGTGCTATAATAAATGCTTAGTGCCTTTTTCAACTTGTTCCGTTTGAAAGAAACACGTAACAAGATATTATTTACTTTCTTCATTATTATAATATTCCGTTTAGGAACGTATATTCCTGTTCCTGGGGTGGATTCTCAGCTTTTAAAAACTGAGGATTCAGGAATATTTAATGTATTTAACACATTTGCAGGAGGAGCATTAGCTCAATTTTCTGTATTTGCTATGGGTATTATGCCTTACATTACAGCATCAATTGTTGTGCAACTTATGCAAATGGATGTTATACCAACTTTAACTGAGTGGTCAAAACAAGGTGAAGTAGGACAGAAGAAGACTCAAAAACTAATTAGAGTATTAGCTATAATTTTAGCCTTTATTCAATCTATAGTAATGTCTTATGGTTTCAATAATGCATATGCTGGATTAGTTAAAGATACATCTATATTAGGATTTGCAACAATTGCAATAGTACTAACAGCAGGAACGGCACTACTGTTATGGATGGGTGACTTAGTTACTCAAAAAGGAGTAGGGAATGGAGTTTCGATAATTATTTTATCGGGTATTATTGCAGGACTTCCAGAAGGGTTTATACAAGTATATGAATCACAAATTAAAGGTGCTGAAAACGTAACGTTAGCAGTTCTTAAGATTGTGGTAGTAGTGTTAGTTGTATTGGCTATTATTATGGGAGTTGTATATTTCCAAGAGGCATTACGTAAAATTCCAATTCAATATGCGCAAGCAAGAGCTGGAAGAAAAATGTTAGGTGCTCGTTCAACATACTTACCGTTGAAAGTAAATGGTGCTGGGGTTATTCCAGTAATCTTTGCAGTAGCATTCTTACAAATTCCACGTACAATAACAATCTTTTGGAAAAATGAACAAGCTCAAAAATTCGCTTCTTATTTCGAAATGAATCACTGGATTGGGATTACTTTATATGTAACATTGATTATTGCATTTGCTTACTTCTATGTTATGGTTCAAGTAAATCCTGAAAAGATGGCTGATAACTTAAGAAAACAAGGAAGCTATGTTCCTGGAATTAGACCAGGAAAAGATACAGAAAAATATATTACTAGAGTACTATATAGATTAACATTTGTTGGATCTATATTCTTAGCGGCAATTGCTACTCTCCCAACTATGTTCGCCACTATGGCAAAATTACCAACTGCTGTTCAGATTGGTGGAACAAGTTTAATAATTGTAGTCAGTGTAGCACTTGAAACAGTTAAACAACTTAATACACAATTAACAGAAAAAGATTATTCTGGATTTATTAAATCTAGAAGAAGATAAGAGGTAAATTATGAACATATTATTAATGGGTCTACCAGGAGCTGGTAAGGGGACGCAAGCTGAACAAATTAAAGCAAACTATCCACTGCCACATATTTCTACTGGAGATATGTTTAGAGCAGCGATAAAAAATGAAACGCCACTAGGTCTAGAAGCAAAATCTTACATTGACAAAGGACAATTAGTACCTGATAGTGTAACAATTGGACTTGTTGAAGAAAGATTAAATCAAGAAGATGCAAAAGAAGGCTTTTTACTTGATGGATTTCCTAGAACAGTAGAACAAGCTGTAGCCCTTGATGAAATTTTGGCTAAATCAAACAGAAAAATTGAAAAAGTATTAAATATCGATGTAGATCCAAGTATTTTATTACCTCGTTTAACAGGAAGAAGAATATGTAAATCTTGCGGAAATACTTATCATTTGATTTTCAACCCTACAAAAGTAGAAGGTGTATGTGATAACTGCCAAGGTGAATTATATCAAAGAAGCGATGATAACGAAGAAACAGTTGGAAACAGATTAGAAGTTAATATTAAGCAAACTAAGCCATTATTAGACTTTTACAGTAAAAAAGATGGTGTAGTAGAAAATGTTGATGGTGATCGTGATATCCAAGAAGTTTTCGGAGATATCAGAAGTATATTAGATACACTAAAATAATCAGGGAGGAAGAATATGGCAAAAGATGTCATTGAAGTAGAAGGTTTAGTAGTAGAAAACTTGCCTAATGCAATGTTTAAAGTAGAATTAGAAAATGGTCATATTATTTTAGCTCACGTTTCTGGGAAAATTAGAATGAATTACATCAGAATTTTGCCTGGAGATAAAGTAACAGTTGAAATGAGTCCATATGACCTAACTAAAGGTAGAATAACTTATAGATTCAAGTAGGTTATAATCTCAAGGAGGAAATAACGATGAAAGTAAGACCATCAGTTAAAAAAATCTGTGACAAATGTAAAGTCATTCGTCGTGGTGGTAAAGTATTAGTGATTTGCGAAAACGCAAAACATAAACAAAAACAAGGATAATAGGAGGTGCAGAATTAATGGCACGTATCGCAGGTGTTGATATACCTCGTGAAAAACGAGTTGTAATATCATTAACATATGTATATGGTATAGGTTTAAAAACTTCTCAAAAAATCTTAGCAGAAGCAGGAGTTTCTGAAGATGTAAGAGTAAAAGATTTATCAGGTGAACAACTTGACAAAATTCGTGAAATCGTAGATAACTACAAAACAGAAGGTGACTTACGTCGTGAAGTTTCATTAAACATCAAACGTCTAATGGAAATCGGATGTTTCAGAGGAATCCGTCACCGTCGTGGACTTCCAGTACGTGGACAAAACACTAAGAACAATGCTCGTACTAGAAAAGGTCCTAAGAAGACTGTAGCGAACAAGAAAAAATAATATAAGATAGGAGGAGTATAAACACTATGGCTCGTAAACAACAATCACGTAAACGTCGTGTGAAAAAGAATATACAAAACGGTGTAGCTCACATTCGTTCAACATTTAACAACTCAATAGTAACAATTACAGATGAGCATGGAAATGCAGTATCATGGTCAAGTGCAGGTGCATTAGGATTTAAAGGTTCAAGAAAATCTACTCCATTCGCAGCTCAAATGGCAAGTGAAGCAGCAGCTAAAACAGCTATGGAACACGGAATGAAATATGTAGATGTAACTGTAAAAGGTCCAGGAGCTGGACGTGAAGCAGCTATCCGTGCATTACAATCAGCTGGATTAGAAGTAACATCAATCAAAGATGTAACACCAGTTCCTCACAATGGTTGCCGCCCACCTAAACGTCGTCGTGTATAATATTAACATAGACAAAATTTAGAGGAGGTTTAACATAATGTTAGCAATAGAAAAACCAAAAATACAAATCGTAGAATTATCAGAAGATGGAAAATTCGGTCGCTTTGTAGTAGAACCATTAGAGCGTGGTTACGGAACTACATTAGGTAATTCATTGAGAAGAATGTTAATCTCATCATTACCAGGTGCAGCAGCAAGAAGTATAGATATTACAGGGGTACAACACGAATTTTCAGCAGTAAATGGAGTAGTAGAAGACGTAACTGAAATTATCATGAACGTTAAAAACATTGCTTTCAAATCACACGCTGAAGAAGAAAAAATTGTATCAATTAATGTAACAGGACCAAAAGTAGTTACTGCGGCAGATATAGAGTTAGATTCTGATGTTGAAGTATTCAACCCAGATCAACACATCGCTACTGTAGCTGAAGGTGGAAAATTTGAAATGCTAATTTACGTAGGTAAAGGAAGAGGATTTGTTCCAGCAGATGGAAACAAACGTCGTGATTTACCAATCGGTGTAATTGCAGTTGATTCAAACTACACACCTGTTCAAAAAGTAAACTATACAGTTGAAAAAACTAGGGTAGGTCAAAGTACAGACTTTGATAAACTTACAATAGAAGTAAGCACAAATGGAACTATAACAGCTCAAGACGCTCTAGGATTAGCCTCAAAAATCCTGATTTCTCACTTAGAGTTATTCATGGAAATGTCTGAAGAAGCAGTTAATGCAAATATATTAGTTGCTAAAGAAGAAGACACAACAGGACAAATGCTAGAAATGTCAATCGAAGAACTAGATTTATCAGTACGTTCATACAATGGTCTGAAACGTGCGGGAATCAATACAGTTCAAGAACTTGCTTCTAAAACAGAGCAAGAAATGATTAAAATACGTAACTTCGGTAAAAAATCATTTGATGAAGTACGTATCAAATTAGAAGAATTAAACTTAGGTTTTAAAGAAGAATAATAAGGAGGAAGACTAATGGGTTACAGAAAATTAGGACGTACATCAGCTCACCGTAAAGCGATGTTAAGAAACTTAGTTACTGCATTAATCGTTCACGGAAGAATCGAAACAACTGTTACAAGAGCGAAAGAAGTTCGTTCATTAGCAGAAAAAATGATTACATTTGGTAAAAAAGGTGATTTATCTGCAAGACGTAATGCAGCTAAATTTATGCAACCAGTAGCAGTGGCTACAGCTGAAGGTACTAGCCAATTAGCACTTAAAAAATTATTTGAAGAAGTTGCACCAAAGTATGCTGACCGTAACGGTGGATACACTCGTATTTTACGTGTAGGACCACGTCGTGGAGATGGAGCAGAAACTGCAATTATCGAATTAGTTTAATATAAGATTTTTCATACAACAATAACATACTACATACACACAATACATAAAAAATACAACACAACATACAACAATTTATTAAACTAACTTGTTGGCCAAAAGAGTGCTTGAAATGCTTAGGTGAGCCTAAGTCGTCTAGCTCTATTCAGTATCCTAGTTATATAAACTAGGATACACTTTTGTCCCACAATTTTCTAATTATACTTTAAAAGATTACTCAGGCAGTAGTCTTTTTTATTTTACCAATTTTAAGAAGTATATAAAGATTCTATGCTAGAATGATAGTGAAAAAATATTATATAGGGGGTTCTCTTATGAAAAAATGTACCAAAATTCTCTATATTCTACTACTGTTATTATTAGGAGTTGTACATAGTACTTATGCAGCGGAAAAGTATGTGTTAGAAGTAGAATCAGAAGTATATAATACAGCAGAAGATGCTTTAAAATCAAATAATGCTAAGATATTGTATCCAAAAGGAGAATACTATATATATAAAGAAAAACAAGGAATGCTAAATATATCTAAGACTCCCCAAAAGTCAGGAGCATGGATAAATCCTAATGTTATAAATCTAGATAGAAGTGTAGAAAGTATAAAAGTAGAAGATATAGAAATATATTCAGTACAAAATTCAATAAAATCATATACAAGTTCCAATGATGCTCAAGAAAGAAAAATTTCAAATTCAGAATTTCAACCAGGAGATTACTATATACATTCTCAAGAAAATGGAATGTTGAATATATCTTCAGAGTTGGGGAAAGAAGGTATGTGGATAAACCCCACGGAGCAAAATAATAACAGTTTAACAGGATATAGTTCAGGAAAGTACTATATAGAAAATACTTTAGCTAATGGATGGTATAATGATGGAGATGGAGAATACTTCTTCTACCTTGGAGAAAGATATACAGGCTACGCCAAGGACTCTACTGGTTTAAAATACTTTAATAAAGGTAGGTACAGTGATAACAAAACTAGTAAAAAAAATATAAGTTTAACAAAAGATGAAAATTTAGCTATAAACAGTTTTCAATATATGAATCTAGTTAGTGAAACAAAGTATACTGCAGAAGAATTAAATAGAGTAATAGACTACTATGGAGGTATAACTAGTAAATTTTATAGTAAAGGACAAATATTCAAGGAAGCAGAAGAAAAATATAAAATAAATGCCTTATATTTACTAGCACATGCAGCAATAGAAACATCTTGGGGACATAGCCAAATAGCAAATGATAAAAATAACTTTTTTGGAATAGCTGCCTTTGATGATACTCCTTATCAATCAGCAACAAGATTTGAAAATACAGATTCAGGGATATTAAAAGGAGCAGAATGGATAAGTTCTATATATCTTCATTCAGATTCATATCCAGCAGATGGTCCATTTTTAGGTAACAAAACAGAAGGAATGAATAAAAATTATGCAACAGATGTAAGATGGGGACGAAATATAGCCAGAGTTATGAAAGAAATAAATAATCATTTAGGAAATTTAGAAAAGTAGCACATAGTATAGTGAGAGTAGTTGATATTATAGATTAGGATTGTTATAATAGGCGTTAGAGAGGTAGAAAATATATGAAAAGATTTAATAAAAAATTACTAGTGAGCCTAGGAGTAGCAGCTTCCGCTTTTGTTGTAGAAAATACAACAGCAAACGCAAGTGAACAATATATTTTAAATAACGATACAAAGACTTACAATACAGCAAGTAGTGCAGTAACAGGAAAAGTAGTTTCATCTACATATAAAAAAGGAAAGTACTATGTATATAAAAAATCTAATGGAATGATTAATATTTCAAGAGTTCCAGGTAAACCAGGAGCATGGGTCAATCCAAATGTTACTACAGTACCATCTGATAAAACCATATCAAAGACAAAAAATTCAACAACTAGTGGAAAAAATACTTCACTAACTGGACAAAATGCAAAAACTAATACATATATAGTATCTAATCCTATCAAGACTTATAATTCAGCAGCAAGCGCAAGTAAAAAATCTGGTGCTACTGTAACGTATCAAAGTGGAACATATCATATATATAAAAAGTATAATGGTATGTTAAATATTTCTAAAACCCAAGGAAAAGCAGGGGCATGGATAAATCCAGTAGATAATAAATCTACAGTCATAAAAAATACAGCACCAGTAACTTTATCACAAAAGCCAACAGAAATAAAACAAAAAAATCAAGGGATACCTACTAACTCAAAAAATACAGACACTTCAAAAGTTAATAAAGATTCTGTTTATATTTTAAATATGCGAACTAATGTATATAATAATTCAGAAGAAGCTAGTTTTTCAAAAAATTCCAAGAATCATTATGAACCAGGAACGTACTATGTATATAAAGTACACAAAGGTATGTTAAACATTTCAAGAACAAGAGGTCGTGCGGGAGCCTGGATAAACCCTAGTAAAAATAAAGAAATACCTACAACAGTTGTAAAAACTAACGATTCTAATAAAACAGTAGATTTAAAGAAAAAAATAAAAGTAGGAAATTTAACAAAATATTCAAGCAAAGTATATCCATGGTCTTGGAATTATCCAGACAAACAAGCATTGAAAATAGTTGAATCTAATGGCGGACTTTACAAATACTATACTAAGAAAAAAGACTTGTATTTAACATTTTCAAACGATAAAGAAGAAGGATACACTAGCAAGATGTTAGATATATTAAAAAATAACAATGTTAAAACAGTATTCTTCTTAACAGGAAATTATATAAGGAATAATGCAGCCTTGGTTAGAAGAATGGAAGCAGAGGGACATGTAATAGCTAATCATACTGATAAGCATTACTATGCAGAAAAAGAAACTGCAGATACAATAATAAAAGATATTAAAAATTGGGAATCAACATATAGAAAATATCTTGGAAAAGCTCCTACTACTAATTTATATAGACCAGCTGCAGGTACTTTCTCAGAAAGAATACTTAAAGGAGCAGCTTCTCATGGATATAGATTAATTCAATGGTCGTATGCGTATAGAGATTGGGAAGTAAATAAATATCTACCTCTAAAAGAATCAAAACAAAAGTTAATAAAACACTCAAAACAAGGTGATATAATTTTATTACATACAGTTAATAAAACGAATAGAGATTTATTAGATAGCTACATTAAAGAAATGAAAGCTAGAGGTTACACCTTTAAATTAATACATTAATGAGAAAAAAGAGAGTTTCTACATAAAGAACTCTCTTTTTTTATGGAATAAGGGATTATTTGACATTGCTGTTAGAGATGGTATAATAATAGGCGAGTAAAGAAGGAGTTTATACAGTATGAAAAAAATGAACAAGAAAATATTAATGAGCCTAAGTGTTTTTGCTACTCCATTTGTGGTAGAATCATTTTCAGAAAATGTGGCCAGTGCAAATCAATATACCTTAACAGAAAATGTTAAAGTATATGGAACGTCTCAAAATGCAGCAAAGCAAACTGACTCAAACAAGACGTACACAAAAGGAACATATTATGTTTATAAAAAACATAATGGAATGATTAATATTTCAAAAACACCAGGAAAAGCAGGAGCTTGGATTAATCCAACAACTAACAAAGAAGTAACGCCAGCTGCAACGTCAACTTCAACAGAGAGTAAGTCCCAAAATACAGCTTCAACAAGTACAATCCCTAAAATTAAAACTGGTACATATACATTAAATAACGATGTAAATGTATATAGTAATGCTGTATTAGCTAAGTCACAAAAAGGATCTAAAGCAAGATATAAATCAGGAAATTACTTTGTTTTTAAAGAATTTAATGGAATGATGAATATTTCTAGGGTATCAGGAAAAGCAGGAGCCTGGATAAACCCAGTAGAAAATAAAGTAATTACAGCTAATGATAAGCCGACATCTCAAAATAACAATTCAAACACAGTAACTCAAAATAATACAGTTACACTAAGGCCAGGAGCGACATATTCCTTAAATAAACAAGTTAAGATATATTCAAGTGCAGTAGAAGCTGAAAAAAATAGCGCTAATACTAAAAATACATATAACCAGGGACAATATTATATATATAAAGTTCATAACGGAATGATTAATATATCGAGAGTAAAAGGAAGAGCAGGAGCCTGGATAAATCCTAAAGAAGCTGGTACAAGTGAGATAGTTACAGAAAATACAGAAGTACCAACAACTTCTGTTTCAACTAGAACACCTATCAATGTAGGAAACCTAGGAAAATATTCTGATAAAAGATTTTCTTGGTCATGGAATTATCCATCTCCAGAAGCGTTAAAAATCTTAAAAGCTAACAACGGTTTATACAAATACAATACAACTAATAAAGAATTATATTTAACTTTTGATAATGGATATGAAGAAGGATATACTTCTAAAATATTAGATATACTGAAAAATAATAATGTAAAAGTAGTGTTCTTTGTAACAGGAGAGTACATTAGAGATAATCTGAATCTAGTTAAAAGAATGGAAGCAGAAGGTCACGTAGTGGCAAATCACACACTACGTCATTACGATGCTTCGAAGGTGAATGCATGGACAGTTACTAAAGATATTAAAGATTGGGAAAATTCATATGTAAAATACATGAAAAAATCACCAGAAACTAACCTTTATAGACCAGCGACAGGAACATTTTCTGAGAGAACTGTAAAAGGAGCAGCGTCTCATGGATATAAATTAGTTCAATGGTCGTATGCTCATCGTGATTGGGAAGTAAATAATCAACCACCTGTAAATACAGCTAGAAATAATTTAATAAAATATTCAAAACCAGGGGACATAGTTTTATTACACTCTATATCTAGAACAAATAGAGATTTACTAGATGGATATATTAAAGAAATGAAATCAAGAGGTTACGATTTCAAATTGGTTAAATAATATTGTAAAAACTAATAAAACAGTCTAGATTAATAAAAATATGATCACAACTCTGAGAAGAAGTGGTCATATTTTTTATAGTAAACAATATGAAGGAAGGATACGACTATGAAAAACAAAAAAATATTAATGACCTTGAGTGCATTATCAGTACCTATAGTTATTAGTTTATCTAGTGGAGAAAATCAAGTCAAAGCTAATTCTACATATATACTTAATAATAATGTAAAAACATATAATAGTGCACAATCAGCAGCGAAGAAGACGTCAGCTAAATCAACATACACAAAGGGGAATTATTATATCTATAAAAATTATGCTGGAATGTTGAATATTTCCAAAACAAAAGGAAAAGCAGGAGCTTGGATTAACCCGAGTGATAACAAAGCATTAAAGCCGAATACCCAAACAAAAAATAAACCAGTAACATCTGCCTCAACCCTAGTAAATAACAATAATACAACTACAACTTATAAATTAAATAATTCTGTAAAGACATATCCATCAGCAACAAATGCAATTAATAAAATTGGTGCTAGGACTACGTATCAACCAGGAACATATCATATATTCAAAGAATACAAAGGAATGCTAAATATTTCTAAAACAAAAGGAAAAGCAGGAGCCTGGATTAATCCTGTAGATAATAAATTAATAAATAAGTCAGTATCTAGACCAATAACAAAAGTAGAAAATAACAATTCACAAGCAAACACAATAACAACACAACCACCACAAGTAGAAGTAAAAAATGGAACATATGTACTAAATTCAAAAATAAAAACATATACAAATGCAGCAGATGCACAAACTAAGAAAAATTCTAAAGTAGAATATTCTAGTGGAAACTACTATATTTATAAAGAATATAAGGGAATGTTAAATATTTCCAAAACAAAAGGAAAAGCAGGAGCCTGGATTAATCCGAGTGAAAATCCTAAAAAAAATGTGCCAGCACCACAACTTGAACAAACTAATACAGAAAATAATGATGATAAAAAATTTGTTGTGGGGACGGCGTATTCATTAAATAACCAAGTAAATACATACTTAACTGCAGCGGATGCACTACATGGAAAAAATGCTAAATCAATAAAAGATGTAGGATATTATACAATATATAAAGAATTCAATGGAATGATTAATATTACTAATATACCAGGTAAAGTAGGAGTATGGATAAATCCAGCAGATAATACTGAAAAAGATCCTAATAAAAATAAATTTACAGGTTACAAAGAAGAAAAGTTCTATATCTTAGATAAAGTAGCTAACGGTTGGTATGATGATGGTACAGGAAGATTTTTCTTTAATGATGGTCTTAAATACACAGGTTATGCAAACGATGCTAGTGGTCGTAAGTACTTCAGCAATGGAGTATATTCAAAAAATGTGACAGTGAAAACAGACATAACTAAAAATTCTTCGGGAGCTCCAAGTATCAATAACTTCCAATACAAAAATCTTTTAAGTAAATCAAATTATACAGCTGAGGAACTTAACCAAGTGATAGAGAAATTTGGAGGAACAACTAGTAAATTATACAATCAAGGAGAAGCCTTTAAAGAAGCAGAAGAAAAGTATGGAGTAAATGCTCTATATTTATTATCGCATGCAGCCTTAGAATCTGCTTGGGGGAAAACTAAAATAGCTCAAGATAAGAATAATTTCTTTGGAATAGGAGCCGTAGATAACAGTCCTTATAAGTCGGCTAAAGAATTCGCAAATGAGAAAGAGGGGGTTCTTGGTGGTGCTGAATGGATAACAAATAGATATCTAAAATCTACTTCCTTCCCAGCATCAGGAGCATACTTAGGGAATAAAACGGAAGGTATGAATAAAAATTATTCAACAGATTCTGCATGGGGATACAAGATTTCTGAGATAATGGTTAGATCTAATCAGTTATTAGGAAATAAAGATAAATAAAAAGGCTATGAAATAATAAAATTCATAACCTATAACCACTGATAATTTATCAGTGGTTTATTTTTTTATTAAGGTATCGCTCCAAATTTCTTCTTTAAATCCTTGTAAGAATATTTTTTTATCAAAATCATAAGCTAAGGGCCTTTTAATAAGCATACCATCGCTTAGAAGAATTTCAATTTGTTCATCTTGAGAAAGAGTAGGTAATTTATCCTTAAGACCCAACTCTCTGTATTTAATACCAGATGTATTAAATAATTTTTTAAGTTCTATATCAAAAGTAGTCAGTATTCTAGCTATATCTTCTTTGCTAGGACATTCTGTAGTGATATCTATAAACCTAGCATCAATGTTATTACTGTTAATAAATTTTTTTGCTGCCTTGCAAGTAGAACACTTAGGGTACTCATATATCTTCATTCTTAAATCTCCTTTATTTTTTATATTCATTATACCATAAAAATAAAAGATAAATATCTATTTAAAAATTTCAAAAAATTTGATATAATTATTATAATATTTTTATTGGAGGATCAATATGACTTTAGAACAAAGAATTAAAAATTATGCAGATGTTGTTGCTAAGATTGGTATCAACGTACAAAAAGACCAAGAAATCGTTATTCGTTCTAGTATTGAAGCAAGAGATTTTGCTTTAAAACTATCAGAATCTTGCTACCAAGCAGGAGCAGCAAGAGTAACAATTGACTGGATGGATCAAAAATTACAAAAACAATTACTAACTTACGCTAGTGAAGAAACAATTTCAGACGTACCACAATGGTTTACAGATAGACACGAAGATGCAGCTGCAAGAAAATCAGGATTTATCTCTGTAATTTCTGATGATCCAGATGGATTAGCAGGGGTAGACTCAGCAAAACTTAAAGCAGCTATGACATCACGTTCAAAAGCTTTAAGAAACTACATGAAAACAATTATGAACAATGAAAACCCATGGTGTGTTACAGCTGCATCATCAGTAGCGTGGGCTAAAAAATTATTCCCAGAATTAGATGATGAAGAAGCATACTTAAAACTATGGGACTTAATTTTAACAGCTTGTCGTGTAGACGGAGATGGAGTAGCTAACTGGGAAGAACACATCAAGGTTCTTGACGAAAAAGCAACATTCTTAAATGATGCTCAATTTGAAAAAGTACACATTACAAGTGAAAATGGAACAGACTTATACCTAGGACTTCCAAATAACCACATTTGGCAATCAGCAGGATCAATAGCTGGAAAAACTGGACAAAGATTCGTTGCTAACATTCCAACAGAAGAAGTATTTACATTACCACACAAAGATGTAGCGGAAGGAATTGTTTACAACACTAAACCATTAAACTACGGTGGAGTACTAATCGATGGATTCTGGCTAAAATTTGAAGGTGGAAAAGTAGTTGACTTCGGTGCTGAAAAAGGTGAGTCAGTATTAGAAAACCTACTAAACACAGATGAAGGATCAAGAAGAGTTGGAGAATTAGCTTTAGTACCATTCCATTCACCAATTTCTAACACAAATATCTTATTCTTAGAGACTCTATATGATGAAAATGCATCATGTCACTTAGCTCTAGGGAAAGCATACCCAACATGTCTAGTAAATGGAGAGAACATGTCAGAAGAAGAACTAGCAGCAGCTGGAGCTAACGATAGTCTAACACACGTAGACTTCATGATTGGAGACGCTACGACAAAAATTACAGGTATCACAAAAGATGGACAAGAAGTAGCTATCTTTGAAGCTGGTAACTGGGCATAAAAGATAAAATAATATTTGATAAACTTCTCTATATATGTAATAATAAATATACATGTAAAGAGAGGTTTATTTTTATGCGTTTAGATAAATTTTTAAAAGTTTCAAGAATAATAAAAAGACGTACGGTAGCCAATGAAGTATGTTCAAAAGGTTACATATCAATAAATGGAAAAACAGCAAAAGCATCCTCAACTCTTAAACTAGGAGATAAGATAACTATTTTCTTCGCTTCTAAAGAAGTAGAGTACGAAGTATTAGAATTAAAAGATTCTACAAAAAAAGAAGATGCAACAAAAATGTTTAAAATAATATCAGAAAAATCTAGAAAAGAAGATTAAGAAACGATTTAATGAAAGGTGGTGAAATAATGGCTAGAAAATTACAGCCCAAAACGAGAATAAGAAAAGATGATAGAAATTTCCGAAGAGACGTTATAAGGGCTAAAATGGAATATAGGAAAAGAAGAACCTTTATTATTTTAACAATAGCCATTATTGCTCTTTCATTTATATTTATAAGAACCTATTTCTATTCTATGGAAAAGGCGAATCTTGAAAATAATTTAAAAACTCAAGAAGCAGAAATTGTAAAATTACAAAATGACGCTAAAGTGAATGAAATACTTATAGCTAAATTAAAAGACCCTAACTTCATAATAGACTTCGTAAGGCAGGAATACTTTATCGGTTATAAAGGAGAGATGTTATTCTCTATGCCTACTAGAGAAAATTATTTAGAAAATGCCAAAAAATCTATTATGGCAGAAGATTTGGATAAACAATTGGCTGAAATATCTCAGATGCAGTTATTAGATGAAAGTAAAATTAAAACTATAATGCAGGAAAAAGAAGAAGAGAGAAAAAAATTAGAAGAAGCTCAAAGAAAACTGGCTGATGAACAAAAAGAAAAAACTCCAGAAGAAATTCTGAAAGAAGAACTTTTATCTGAGTCAGGAGTATCGACTGAAGCGGAAACAAGAACTCAACAAGTAAATGTATCTAGAAATACACCAGCAACTACATCTGTGGTTAGTAGTAGAACAAGTAGATAAAGATTTCTGACAATTGATAAAAGAAATAAAAAAAGAAATATAAAAATTTTTTTAAAAAAGTGTTGACAGGCAAAAAATTCTATGATACTATATAGTCATGTTAGATATAAACCTATATTCAAATAAGTACTTTTTACGAACATTTAACAGAGAGTGTATGTAGCTGAAATTACACAATGGGATGATTAAGGAAAATGGTTTGAATGGTTCAAAGCTAGTGAGTATAAAATACGAACTTCTTTCGTCCTTGTGTTACGTTATAAACACTCATTATAGACATTAAATTCTAGATAGATGTCCGTAGTGGCCGAGTTCCGTTTCGACGGAAAAAGTAAGGTGGTACCGTGAAATTATTTTCGCCCTTATTCTCCATTAGGAGAGTAGGGGCGTTTTTTATTTGAAAAAAGGTTATCTACAAAAAATATAAACATAAAGAGAGGAATAAACAAAATGAAAAAATTTTTAAAAGCATTCGCAGCAACAACGTTATTATCAGTATCATTAGCAGGAACTACAGCATTCGCTAACGAGAAAAAAGGAATTGATGTAGAGTCATTAGACCCATCAAAACCAGTTACAGTTAAAATCGGTGCAACAAACGTACCACACGCTGAATTACTTGAAGAAGTAGCACCAAAATTAGAAAAAGAAGGTATTAAATTAGATATCGTACCTTACCAAGATTACTACCTACCAAACAAAAACTTACAAGATAAAGAAATCGACTTAAACTACTTCCAACACGTACCATTCTTAAATAAAGAAGTAGAAGAAAAAGGATACAAATTAGACAACGCTGGAGCAATCCACTTAGAGCCAATCGGTCTATACTCTAAAAAAGTTAAATCTTTATCAGAATTAAAAGAAGGTGCTAAAGTATTAGTATCTAACAACAAGTCTGAGTGGGGACGTGTTCTTAAATTATTACAAGATGCAGGATTAGTTAAATTAAAAGATGGTGTAGATGTAGTAACAGCGACATTTGACGACATCGCAGAAAACCCTAAAAAATTAGAATTCAAATATGACAACGACCCAGCAATCATGGTTCAATACTACAACAATGACGAAGCTGATTTAATTTCAATCAACACTAACTTCGCAGTAGATGCTGGAATCAAGCCAAAAGAAGATTCAGTAGTTTTAGAATCTGGTGAAAACAACCCATACGGAAACATCATCGTAACAAGAGCTGGAGACAAAGACAAAGTTGTTACTAAGAAAATTGTAGAAGCTCTTAAATCAGAAGAAACAGTTAAATTCATCGAAGAGAAATACAAAGGTGCAGTATTACCTGTAAAATAATTTATTAACATATAAAAACTCCAAATTAAATAAATAGTATAAATGTATAAATAAAAGTGTAGAATAAAAAATAAAAGTGAAAGTTTATGAAGTTTTAAAAAGAAAAGTATATTAAATAAAAAAAGTAAAAGTTTATGAAGAACTTATAGAAAAGAATTACAAGTTATGAAGAGTATAAAATAAAAAAACAAAAATTAAAGTTTATAAATAGAAGAGAATTTTATGAAGAAAAGTGTAGTAATTCTCCCGAAAGGAGAATTACTATATTTATTTTTAAAGGAAAAAAAGTAACGTTTCCAAAAACGTAAAAAACAAGGGGAAAAAATGAAAAATCATAATCACGAAAATCAAGGACAATTTAAACGTCAAATGACGTCACGTCACTTAGAAATGTTAACAATAGGGGGAGTAATCGGTTCAGGATTATTCTTATACACAGGACACACAATATCAGAAGCAGGGCCATTAGGAACAATTTTAGCTTATCTATTTGGTGCCTTAATGATATATTTAGTATTATTCTCATTAGGAGAATTAGCAGTAGCAATGCCAGTAACAGGTTCTTTCCATACATATGCAACAAAATTTGTTAGTCCAGGAACAGGGTTTACAGTAGCTTGGGCATACTGGATTTGTTGGGTAGTTGCCTTATGTTCATACTTTGTAGGAGCAGGTTTACTAATGGGAAGATGGTTCCCAGGTGTACCAACTTGGATATTTGCAACAATATTTGCAGTCATTATTTTCTTATTAAATATCCTAAGTATTAAAGTATTTGCTGAAAGTGAATACTACCTATCAAGTGTTAAAGTAGTAGCTATCGCACTATTTATTATCATCGGACTTGGAGCAATTTTTGGATTACTAGATGTAGAAGGAAGCCAATCAGCTCCATTATTCAAAAACATTACTGACAATGAACTATTCCCTACAGGATTCCTAGGGGTACTTTCAATCGTATTAGCAACTAACTATGCCTTCTCAGGTGTAGAACTTATCGGTATTGGAGCTGGAGAAACGGATAATCCAGAAAAAGCAGTACCACAAGTAATTAAATCAACAACTACAAAATTAGTAGTATTCTTTATTTTAACAATAGTAGTAATCGCAGCATTATTACCAATGGAAGAAGCGAGTGTAACAGAAGCACCGTTCGTAGCAGTATTAGATAAAATCGGAGTACCATTCGCAGCAGATATTATGAACTTTGTAATCATCACGGCTTTATTATCAGCAGCTAACTCTGGACTTTACGCATCAGCTCGTATGATTTGGTCATTATCAAACGAAGGAATGATCGACAAGCGTTTAGTAAAAATTAACGAAAATGGAGTTCCTTTAAGAGCAATTCTATTATCAATGGTAGGAGTAATCATTTCATTAGCAGCCAGTGTTTGGGCAGCAGATACAGTATTCTTAGTACTAAGTGCTATCGCAGGATTCGCTATGGCAGTAACTTGGCTATCAATACCATTTGCGCAAATTAATTACAGAAAAACATTATCAGGAGTTAAGCATAAAGCTCCATTCTTACCATACTTAACAATCTTCTTCCTACTAGTATCAATCGTAGGAATGTGGATTGACGAAGCTCAAAGAACAGGATTATACATCGGTCTTGTCTTCGTAGCAGTATGTTACATTTACCATTACATTAGATTCAAAAAATTCTAGGAGGACAATAAAATGACTAGTTTTAAAGACTTATTACAATCAAAAAAAGCCTTAATTTTACATGGCGCTTTAGGTACTGAGTTAGAGTACAAAGGTTATGATATATCTGGAAAGCTATGGTCAGCCAAGTATTTACTTGAGAAACCTGAGGCTATACAAGAAATTCACGAAGAATATGTAAAAGCAGGGTCTGATTTAATAACGACATCTTCTTACCAAGCAAGTATAAAAGGTCTTGTTGATTATGGTATAACTCAAGAAGAAGCTAGACAAGTAATCAAATCAAGTGTTGAAATAGCTAAAGATGCTATAGAAAAAGTTTGGTCTGAATTATCAGAAGATGAAAAAGCTAGTCGTTTATATCCTTTAATAAACGGAGATGTAGGTCCTTATGCAGGATACCTAGCAGATGGGTCTGAATATACAGGAGATTATGGAAGTATTACTAAGGAAGAATTAAAAGACTTCCATAGAGAAAGAATAGCTATTTTACTAGAAGAAGGGTCTGATTTATTAGCCTTAGAAACAATACCTAATATCCTAGAAGTAGAAGCCTTAATAGAACTACTAGCAGAAGAATTTGCAGATTCAGAGGCTTACTTATCAGTAACAAGTCAAGACGGGAAAACATTATCAGATGGAACTTCTATCGAAGATTTTATGAAAATAGTAGGGGATTCTAAACAAATCTTGGCTCTAGGACTTAACTGTTCATCAGCTAAAAATTCTGATGAGTTCTTGAAAAAACTTGCTAGTTTAACAGATAAACCATTAGTAGCATATCCAAACTCTGGAGAAATTTATGACGGAGCTACTCAAAGTTGGAAAGAAGACGCTCATGCATGTTCAGTAGTTGATTACTCGGCAGACTGGCTTGACCAAGGTGTTAAAGTAATAGGTGGATGTTGCAGAACTAGACCTAGTCATATAGAAGAACTTTCTAAAAAAATAAAACAGTAAGAAATTTAATTTCTTACTGTTTTTTGTTTTATAGATATTCAACTTTTTCAGTTTCTTCTTGAGTAGAAGGTTGATTTTTTAATCTATTTCTCATAAACCAGAAAGGTCCACCAAGTATAAAGATTACAACTGTTCTTGTTAAAGAGAAGTTAAGTGTCTTAGCTAATCCTTTTAAAATTATGAATTCAGCAATTAGGGCAAGTAAGTAGAAAATCCATCCAAGATAATCTACAGGTTGATTAGCAATATCAGTGGCAAGTGTAGCTCCACTAGCAGCTGAATTGAAAATGTTGTAAGCATCACTTAAACCTTTGTAAAATTCATATAAACTTAGACAAGTAGAAATTAATATCAAGATAGGCCAAATAATAGATTTATTTGCAGCTCTAGAAGTAAAGAACCAACCAATTAGTGGTATCCAAGCTAGGTACCATAGCGATGATTTTCCATTAGCTTTTTTCAGCACGTCTTGTTAAAATAAGTCTACCGATAAGACCTAATAGCATCCAAAGTCCAATAAGGCATATTAAAATTATATATGAGTAAATTAAGGTTTCAATGTATTGAGCTTCCATTAAAATTCTCCTTTTCTATTATATTGTTAATAATAGTATAGCATAAAATTTACTAATACAAAATAATATCTAAAGGGATATAAAAAATGACAGGAATATAAATTTCCTGTCATTTTTTATAATTAATCTTCTTTTCTACGTCTAACAGATAATAATCCTGCTGCAGCTAGTGCTGCTGCAAGTCCAGCTGGTAGGGCAGCATTTGTTTCAGTTGTAGCTGAAGTTTTTGGTAATGCTTGTTTATTAACTGCTTTAGTAGTTGATGTAGATTTAGCTAATGCTTTGTTAAAGTCAGAAGCTAAGTGTTGTAAATCGCTAGGTAGTTTTACGCTAACTGTAGGTGCAGTAGTTCCTGGTAAAACAAGTTCAGGTTTTTCAGGAGTTAATGCTAATACTCCAGATTGTGGAGTAGATGTTTGTACTACTTGTGATTTTTCAAAGTCTGCTTTACTGATAGAGATTAGACGTGAGTTAGGGTTGACTACGCTGTATGCATTCAAGTCAGCTGTCTTAACGAATCCAGCAAGAACTTCGTCTACTGAAGGTCCTTCTTGTCTAGCTCCACCAAGCATCTTGTATCCATCTCCACCGGCAGCTAAGAAGTCGTTAGTTGCTAATCTATAAGTCTTAGCTAAGTCTAATTCTTCATAAGCTCCTGTAGCTTGGTTTAGGATTTCAATTTTTAGAATACGTTCTGCTGCATCTAAAGTTGTGTCGTAGTAAACTTTAGCTCCAGAGATGTGTAAGAATCCACCTAATGCTTCTAATAATGGTTGTCCATTAGCGTCTAATACTGGTTCTCCAGTAGTTTTGTCTTTTTGTGTAGCTGATGCTAAGGCAACACCAAACATATCTTTAATAGTTTGTCCTGTTACTTGGATTTGTGATACTACGTTACCGAATGGTAAAACTTTGATGATATCTGCTTTTGTTACTTTAGTATCTTTTAATATGTCAGCACGGATTCCACCACCGTTGAATACTGCGATATCAGTAGTTTCAGCGAATCCACCTTTGTTGTTTCCGTAGTCTAAGATAGCGTCAGAGATTAAGTTTCCTAAGTTTGTTTCTCTTACACGTACGTTTTCACGAGCTGAAGAAAATTCAACTGGGTTGTTTTCTAAGATAACTTGAGAGTTGGCTTTTAGGAAGTTATCTTTAGCTTGTTTTACTAGGTTAGCTATATCTGCATTTGGAGTTAGTTTTCCTAATTCTTTAGCCGCAACTAGACTAGTTTCTGATTTTAAGTCTCCCGCCTTGAATGAAACTTTACCAACATTGTTTAGGTAAGAACCTGTTTGAGTGTAAGCAACATTACCGAAGTGTGCTTTTTCTACTGTGTGAGAGTGTCCATCGATAACTACTACGTTTTTATCTTTAAGTAGTGGGTTTTCTGATAGAGCCTTAGCTAATGTGCTTCCACGCCAAGCTTCTAGTGTACTTGCATCGTTACCTAAGTGGGCTAATACTACATAGTTTTTGTGCTCTGGGTGTTTAGCAACTAGTTCTTTAACTACGTTGTTAACTTCTGTGATAGGGTCTTTGAATGAAACTCCTACAACGTTTCTTGGGTGAGTTTTTGTAGCTGTTTCTGGAGTAGTAACCCCGATAACTACTAATTCATCACCTTTAACATTTTTATCTTTATCTAAGATTGTGTGTGCTTCGAATAGTCTTACATCATTTACATAAGTGTTAGCACTTAAAATTGGGAATTTAAGTACTTCTTTGTATTTCTTAGCTGTTTCTAATGTGAAGTCAAATTCGTGGTTACCAACAGCCATTGCATCATAACCAATTGTGTTCATTATACCAGCCATATCTAAACCTTGAGTTGCGTTAGAGATTGGTAATCCTTGGAAGGCATCTCCTGCATCTAGTAGGTAAGTAGTTTGGTTTTTAGCTGTTTCTTCTTTATAGAATGTATCTAATTTAGCAAGACCTGTAACACTTGTGTTTCCGTTTCTTGCTTCTTCTTCAAGACGTCCGTGGATGTCGTTAGTGTGTAAGATTACTACTTCTTTTGGTGTTTCTTTAACTTCTAATTTGTAAGTTCCGAAGTTGTTGTCAGAATCAGCTAAGTACTTGATGTTTGTGTATCTATCTAATAGGTAGTTTGCGTTTTTAGCTGTTTTGAAAGTTAAGTTTAAGTCTTTAACTGTATCAGCAAATTTCCAGTTGTTATCTGCTGTTGGAGTGATTGTTTTTTCTTCAAGGATGTAGTTGATGATTGCTTGTCTGTTTTCTAGACCTAATAAATCTTTGTAGCTAGCATCTTTAACACCTGGGAAGGCACCGTTCATACGGTAGTTGTTTGTAACAACTATAAATTCTTGGTTAGGGTCAACTTCTTTACCGTTGAATCTTAAGTTTTTAATTCTGTTTGCATCAGCATTTACTAACTTACCTTCACGGTCATATTTGTTTTTAGAAGTGATATCAATTTCGTAAGTAACTCCGTCAATTACGTCATAGTTGTAAGTTCTGAAATCAGGGTTGATTAACTCTTGAGCTTCATCTTTCTTACTTGGGTCAACTGTGTTGAATTGTCCTGCAGACATTTCTAACCATTCTTTAACTTGAGCACCATTTAGTTTGATTACAGCTGTAACGTTGTCGTATAGGTAAAGGTCAGCAACGTTTTTAATTGCGATTCCACCTTTTTTAATGTCTGTGTAGTTAGTTGCATCAGAGTAGGCACGTCCACCAGCTTTGAATGGAGCAGCAGCTGATAAAACTGGTAAATTAGCAAATTCAGTACCTGCTAATTCTTTTTTCGCATACCATAATTGTGCGTTATTTACGATTTGTACTGATGGGTCGTCTTGTACAAGTGCAAAGTAAGAGTTGATATCATCTGTAGTTTGTCCTACTGGAGTGTTTACGTATGTAACAGTCCCTTCGTGTGCTTCTTTAGCGATAGATACTACTGTTTCATTAACCACACCATCAGCTGGGTCAACTTGTCTGATAGATCCTTGAGAAGATACAACAGACCAAGAACCGTTAGTGTGTTTTAATTTCAAGTCAATAAGTCCTAAGTGGTCTCCGTATTTACCAGCCATAACGATTGGTTTACCGTTGATAAGCCCTTTTTCTCCATCAACATTTGCATATCTTTCGTAGAAGTTAGGAGCGCCATTTCTTCCTTTTTTAGGGAATTCAGCGTGAGAGTGTCCTGTTATAACTGCATCAACACCAGGTATTTTTGTAATGTGGTATCCTACGTTTTCTTCTCCTTCTTCGTAAATGTCATCTCCAATTCCAGAGTGAGAAAGTACTACAACAACATCAGCTCCTGCAGCTTTAACTTTAGGTACAACTGTTTCTAGCGCTTTGATAGCATCTTTAACTACGATTTTACCTTCTAGGTGAGATTTGTCCCAGTTTAAAATTTGTGGTGGAACAATTCCTGTGATACCAATTTTAAGAGCAACTTTTTCTCCTAAAGTATCAGTGAAAGTTTTGTCTATAATTTTGAATGGTTCATATCTGTGGTTACCTTGATTGTCAAAAACGTTGGCATTAACTAGTGGAACTTCAGAAGTTGCAACAATTTTGTCTAAAGTTTCAAGTCCGTAGTTGAATTCGTGGTTACCTAGAGTACCAGCGTCAAAACCAAGAGAATCTAATGCTTTATACATTGGGTGTTGTTCACCGTTTTCTAGTGGGTCAACAGTTGCTTTATAAGTCCCAAGTGGAGTACCTTGAATAGTGTCTCCATTATCAACTAAAACTACGTTAGAGTTTTCTTTTTTAGCTTGGTCGATTAATACTGCTGTGTTAGCAAGACCAATTTTTTCATCTTTTTTATCTTGGTAGTAGTCATAGTTTACAAGGTTAGTGTGTAGGTCAGTAGTTGCTAAAACTCTAACGTCAACTTCTTGTCCTTCTTTTGCTGGAGCAACAGTAGGTGCTGGGTTTTCTGCTACTGGTGCTGCTGCAGCTACAGGAGGTACTGCAGTTTCTTGTGGAGTAGCTACTGGTTCTGCAGTTGTAGCTGTTGGTGTAGTTGGTTCCGTAGGAGTAACTTCATTAGCCTTTGCTTCTGTAGATGTAGCTAAAGCTGCTAATAGAGTAAGGGAAGCAACACTTCCAGCTTGGATTAATTTTTTGTTTTTCATATTTAGAAAATCTCCTTTTTTATTAAAAAATCATTATACTCCTAATATTATACATTAATTATATGTATTTTGGAATAGATTTGATGTTATTATCTTTAGAAAACCTTTGAAAATCGAATTATATATTTTCTATTTTTCAAAAATAAAAAGCTAGATATGAATCTAGCTTAATAAATTAATTTTTATCGATAGTTTTAAATTTTTTCAAAATAGATATAAAGGCAATTTTTTCTTCATCACTTAGGATAGAGTATAATTTTTCAATTTCTTCTTTATGTGATGGCAAAATTTGTTCGAATAATTTACGTCCTTTGTCAGTAAGTCCTACGATAAAGGCACGTTTATCTTCGGCATCACGTTTTCTGTAAATAAGCTCGTCTCTTTCCATATTTTTCAGGATAACGGTCATATTACCAGAAGTCGCAAGCATGGAGTCAAGAAGTGTAGAAATTCGCATATCTCCCTTAGTGTATAATACATCAAGAACTGAAAATTGAGAGTTAGTTAAGTTATGGCTACGAATTACTTTTTCACTTTTTCCAATGATTACACGCTCTGCTTTTTTAAAAACTATATGTGCATGTATTGCTGAATTTTTTTCCCATTTAATATCCATAGGATCTCCTTGTTTAATATAAGATAGTTGTATTGTACTAGAACTTTTTTTATAAGTCAAGTATAACTAAAGTATATTTATTTTAAAAAAAGGCTTATTCATAGTAAAATTACCTTAGTGAGAATTGAGGTGTAAAATATGAATGAAATATATGGAAAGATATATATAGATTATTGCCAGGAAAATAATATTACTGTTGATGAGCAGATTTTGAATTTGATTGAAAGTGATAATAGGATAGAAAAACTAGCAACCTATAGAGAAAGAGAAGAAGTAGCCTATATACTAGAAAAAATGTGTGAAGACTTAGTTGTAGAATCGATTTCTAAAATGGAAAGAAGTGGTATAAAATTAGGTCTGCATAGAATGTTTAATATGTTAGAAGTATATGGTAATCCACAAAAAGATATGAAGGTTATTCATATAGCAGGAACGAATGGAAAAGGATCTACATCAGCTTATTTGAAAAATGTTTTATCTTCTAAATATAGGGTGGGGATGTATTCTAGTCCTAGTATGGTTTCCTTCAATGATAGGATAAGAATCAATGATGAATTTATTTCCTTTTTTGAGATGTATTCTTTATATAAAGACATAGAAAATACTTGGAAAGAAAAATTTGCAAGTGATGATGATAAACTAAGTGTATTTGAAACTCTAACATTAGTAGGAATCTTATATTTTGCTAAGGAGAAACCAGATTTTATTATTATGGAAGTAGGGTTAGGTGGAAAGTACGACGCAACAAATATCTTCTCAGAAAAACTTCTATCTATAATAACTAAGATTGGATTAGATCATACTAATTTATTAGGAAATAGTATAGATAAGATTGCCTATGAAAAAGCAGGAATTATTCAAGAAAATGATAGTGTTGTAGTCTACCCATCAGATAAAGAAGCACTAGAGATAATAAAAAAAGAAGTAGAAGAAAAAAATGCTATTTTAAATATCCTAGATGAAAATGATATTAATATAGAAGAAATAGGTTTAAAATCATCTAAATTCTCTTATAAAGACTACAAGAATATAGATATAAAAATGTTGGGACAGCACCAGATTTACAATGCATCTTTAGCTTTAATGGCACTGGATAATTTAAAAGAGAGAAAATTAGTAGAGATAAGTAATGAAGAAATTAAAGAAGGTTTAGCCAACACTATTTGGCTAGGGAGACTGGAGTGGATTAAGGAAAATATCCTAATAGATGGTGCTCATAACGTAGATGGTGTAACGTCACTAGTAAAATACTTATCATCTTACAAAAATAAGAAAATTAAGTTACTAGTCGGGATATTAGCAGATAAAGATTTCAGTCAAATGATAGACTTATTTGAAACCTTACCAGCAGAGTTTTATGTAACGAGAGTTCCTATGGAAATAAAAGAAGCGAGTCTAGATAATCTTGCAGAAGCATTTACAAAGGATGTTACAGAATTTGAAAATTATAAAGAAGCTGTCGATAAATTAGTACCTAATATACAAGAGGATGAAGTACTAGTTGTAACAGGGTCTTTATACTTGATATCTGAAGTGAGAAAATATATATTATAGTTATAAAAAATTAGAAAAGGAGAGTCAGTAATGTCAAAATTACATAAATTACTAGAAGAAGAAAAATACTTAATTATGGGAATCTTAAACTTTACGCCAGATTCATTTTCTGATGGCGGAGATTTCTTTGGAAAAGAAGCGGCATTAGAACAAGTAAGAAAGATGGTAGAAGAGGGAGCACACATTATCGATATAGGGTGTGAGTCAACAAGACCTGGTGCTACTGTCGTAGAAGAAGCTGATGAAATAGCTAGAGTTAAGGCAGTACTTCCAGCAGTAAGAGAAGCATTCCCAGATGTTCTAATCAGTATAGATACATATAAGGCTAAAGTAGGAGAAGTTGCTTTAGAATTAGGAGCTGATATACTTAATGATGTTAAGGGAGCCAAAGGAAATGGTATGGCGGACCTAGCAGCAGAGAAAAATGTACCTATTATAGTAATGCACAATGGTCCAACAGAAGAAGGTAATGAAATAGAAAGATTATTATCAGATTTAAAAGAATCTGTAGAAATTTGCAAAGTTGCTGGTGTGCCTAATGAAAATATTATTACAGATCCAGGTATTGGTTTTGGTAAAACAGCAGAAGAAAATATTATTCTTACAAAACATCTAGAAAGAATGAAAGAATTAGGATGTACAGTACTTTACGCAGCGAGTCGTAAGAGAACAACAGACTTTATCCTAGGGGGGGACACTAATCCAAAAGATAGAGATGTAGTAAGTGCTACCTTATCACTAGACGCCATAAGAAAAGGTGCAAGAATAGTAAGAATGCATAACGTTAAAGTAATGAAAGAAATGATAGCTACTCATAAATACTTGGAAAACTAATTGAAAAATATTAAAGAGAAATCCAACCTAGTCACAGGTTGGATTTTTTCTTTAATTAGTAATAAGTTCTATGAAAATTATAAAAAATATGATAATATACTATTAAAAGTATAAAAATTAAAATATATTTTAAAAATTATAAAAGGATAGATGTATGACTACAATTTTAGCGACAAGATTTAAAAATAGAAGATTAGAACTTAAAATGTCTCAATCAGAAGTAGCGGAAGGTATTTGCAAACAAGCACAAATAAGTAAGATAGAGCAAGGGAACTACTCTCCAGGCGCAGAGTTATTATATGAGTTATCAAGAAGATTAAATGTAAGTCTAGACTACTTCTTTGATGTGAATATACAAGAAAGTTCACAAAATTTAGAAGAATTTAAAGAAATAGCAACCAAGTTTTTAAGTCAGAGAAACTATAAAGAACTAAAATATATTTATGATTTAGAAATGTCAAAAAATAATAAGTTAGCCGTATCTGATAAGATATATTTGAAGTGGGTTGAAGCGATACTTGACTACGAATATCTACAAGAACCAAACAAAGCGATTGGGAAAATGGAGAAAGTTTATTCTCAAATAACAGAGAAAGATGAAATGTATCTTAGAGTAATGACATCATTATTTAATTTCTATAATAAAAATGATGAGGAGAAGTATGAAAAATTACACAAAAATATAAGTAGTGTAGTAGAAAATTTGAAAATTATTACATTAGAAGAATTAGAATTAGTGATTAACTTCAAGTATAATTATTCCCTTCATTTATGGAGAAAAAAAGATGTACATAATGCGATAGATGAAGTTACAGATTTAATTGATTTATGTAAAAAATATAGAAGTAATTATTCTTTAGCTGACTCATATTGTTTATTAGGAAATATATTTGAAGAATTAGAAGAAAAAGAAACTGCGATAAAATACTTTAAAGATGCCCATTACATATATAGTTTGGAAAATAATACAAAGATGATATTAAAAGTAAAAGAATGTATACATAATATAATACAAAGATAGAAGCCTAACAAGGCTTTTTTATTTTTAATTATATAAAAATAAGAATAAAAATAAAAAAAAATATAATAATTATAAAAATGTATTGACAAGTGTTATGTAAGCGTATATAATAATCTTAAAAAAAGGAGGAAATAATTATGAAAAAACATTTAGCAAGATTAATTTTAGGGTTAGTAGTAATAGTGTTTATATCGAACAGTATTTATACTAAAAATATTAAATTAGGTGTAGACCCTGGAGAGAGATATAGGTCAGTTCTTTTATAGTATTAGCAAAATAAATATTTTGTAAAAGGAGGGGTTACCATTGTACGTTGTAGTGAATTTTTGAAATAATATTAAGGGGAATAAAATGAAGATATTAAAAGGAGAATATATTATGAGAAAACCAATAAAATTAACAACAGCATTACTAGCATCATCGTTAATAATAACACCTATTGCTAGTGTTCAAGATAACAATAATATAGCGAGAGCATATACAGATTTGAAAAATAATAACTATAATAAAAATGTTGAGCAAACTTTAAAAAGACATTTTAATTTAAGTAATGCTGATTTAGCTCAAGTAAAACAAGTTGCACAACAAGCTAAGGCAGAAGCTAAAAATAGTCCTGAAGCTCAACAAAGGTGGAAGTTTTCAGCTTTAAAACAAGTTGTTAGAATTTTCGTAAGGAACGTTAATGCATTACCTCCAAGATTGAGACCTTTTGTGAAAACTTGGGGTGGAAAAATGATTCAAGCGATAGACAGATTAGAATATAAAACAAGAGGTGGAGCGATATCGGCATTAACAAAAGTAGGTGTTCCTTATCCTCAAGCGAAATTATTAGCAGATATTTTAATGATGTATGTTTTCTAGTATTATGACTATATTTCTAATAATCTTGTATCTATTTAACTTAATAGTTAAAATTTTTGTGAATACTTTTATTATAGACATAACTGAAGAAAATATTGGATTTTTACAAAGTTTAGTATTTTTATTGATATTGTTTTTCTTTACAAAAATAGTGTATGTTACTCTTGAAAAATACATATATAAGAAAAATTTTCAGCTTATAAGGATTAAACTATATGCTATTACTATATTTATAGTGATGTTCTTAGTGGATTTAATTTACTTAAATTTACACATAAAAACGTTGGTATATTTACTGATATTTAATTTATTATGGGCATATATTCCTAATGCAATTATAAAGAAATTCAGCAGTAGTACTAGCGAATAGGATGTATATAAAATAAAGGAGATAGACTTTATGAATGTTTTAAAGAAAAAAACATTTTTAAAGTTACTTGCTTGTATAATGGTTGTTACGCAGAGTATTTTAGTTGCTCTGGTAGCAACCTTTTATTTAAATAATGTTTACTTAGAAAGGGTAATGAATTTTTCTGAACAAGCAGTAACGATAAAAATAAGAAATACAAATAGCGAAAAAAATACAGATATCTACAATTACCTTGAAAAATCAGTAAAAGACTACAATCTATTTTATGCAAGAGTGGATACAATTTTAGGAGAAAATTCCAGTAATAATTCAATTATAATTGGTTTACATGGTGATGTAGAATCTAATCAAGAAAATATAAATTTATCTTATCTAGAACAAACAGTACTAGATAAAGAAAAAATTATAAAATTACAAGAGTCGGATAAGACTGATGCAAGTATAGGTTTGGATTTATCTTCTGCTAAAATGGTGTCTGATATTCCTAAATTTGTTCTAGGAGATAAATTAGTTTTTAAAAAATTATCAAATTTAATAGAAACTAGTGGCACTGTGAATGGAGAGTATAAAATATTAGGTTTATCTGAAACTGAAGCAGATAAGTTTTTAAGTGGCTTAGCAGAAGTATCTGGTGTAAAAAAAGAAACTTTCACAGACAATAGTTGGGGAAGATTTATGGATAGTAGTTTTACAGAGTTTATATTACTGTCTTTATTGTTTTCACATAGTCTAATTTTATTGTCTATATTTTCATATTTAGCAATTAGTAATTTGAAAAATTTAGGAACATTAATCTTACAAGGTTGGAGTAGAGTAGATTTTATAAAATATATTTACAAATCTCTAGTTTGGCTTGGGGTGGCAAATATCCCATTAAGCATAGTATATGGAAGTATTTTTGTGAATCATAGCTTTAGTAGCTATCTATTTTATAGTATATTTCTTCTTGCTGGATTTTTAAGTTTCATACTACTACTTATACTTATTTCACTAGCCAGTATTTTAATATTTTTAGTAAAGCCAATTTCAGCTATTAAAGATAGATTTCCTAAGAAAATTTATCTAACTATTGCAGGTTTTTTCTATGTAGTATTCAGTGCAATTTTAGTTTATGTGTGTATCTATTTAGATGGTCCCTACAAGGAAATAGAAAGAAGTGCAGGAATTTCTAAACAATGGAAAAATGTGGAAACAATCAATATACTAGAAGATATTGGTATAGGGAATGATTATTCAAGTTTTTCATTACAATCTAATAAATTTAATAAAGATTTTTATAATTGGTATAGGTCTATTCAAAATGAAAAAGGGGTAGATGTTGTGACTAGTTCAAAATTCACTCGTGAGCAACTGAATGAATATAGAATAAGCAATCTATTCAAATCAGTAGCAGATGATGAGTTTTGGCAGATTAAAGCTACACCAAATTATTTAATAGAAAATGGAGTAAACTTGAGTCAAGAATTAATAGATAAAACCAAAGCAGGAAAAAGGATATATCTAGTACCGTCTGATTTATATAAAGAAAATCTTATTGAGATGTTGAGAGAAATAGATTTAAGTGCAAAAGGTGCTGGTTCTATACAGACAAAATTCACGGAAAATCTTGAAATTGAATTTGTTAAATATAATGAAGAAATAAAGCTGTTTTCTTGGCAAACAAACATAAATGAGCAATATGCAAAAAATCCAGTAATTCTTTTATTAAGTGCAGATAATATGGTGTTTTCAGAATTAGAAAGTCTGGCTGCATCAGGGTCTATTGACAATTCTCTTGTCAAACTATCAGAAGATGCTAAAAATAAGTTTACAAATAATGAATATATGGAAAAATTTGGTTTAGATGATAATAATATTAAATTTTCAAGTGTTTCAAAATTTGTTGATGGTCTGCAAAAAGATTTATGGAAAACAATATATTTATTTGGAAGTGTTGTTTTAGCTATAACATTTATATTAGTAGTGTTATTGGTTGTAATTTTTCTAACATTTGAACTTGCAAATAAAGAAAAGATTGCAGTGAAACAATTTTTAGGATACTCGAAAAAATCTATTTACAAATATCCATTAATTTTTGTAGTATCAGTGGTGTTAATAGAACTTCTATTCGTTTTAATGTTTTGGTCTAAATTGGGAATTATATATATTATGTTTGTAATTTTGCTACATATTTTACTTGTAACGATGGTAATAAGAAACAACGGGATAGACAAAACAACGAAAGTCTTTAAATCATAGGAAAGAGAGGGAAAGAGATGTCTATTATAAGAGTAGAATCATTGACTAAACAATACGGAAAAAAGACAGTGCTTGATAAAATATCATTTGAAATTGAAAGAAATACAATTACAGCAATAATAGGAAAGTCAGGTTCTGGGAAATCAACTATTCTAAATATTATTGGAATGTTGGAAGAATATCAAGGTGGTAGTGTAGAAGTAGAAGGGAAAAAACTCCCTAAAATAAATAGTAATCAAGCAATGAAACTACGTAGGGAAAGAATTAATTATTTATTTCAATCTGCAGCTTTGATAGGAGATATTAGTGTAAGGGAAAATCTTTTATTAGCTATGAATTTTGAAGATTTGGGTAAAAAAGAGAAAAATAGAAGGATAGAAGAAGTACTAAAAGAATTAGAAATTGATAGTCTAATTGATTCATATGTCAATACACTTTCTGGTGGAGAGGCTCAACGAGTAGCTATGGCTAGGTGTATTTTAAAACAAGGAGATATTATTTTAGCAGACGAACCTACTGGTTCTTTAGATGTGGTAACTAGAGATAAAGTATTTGAGATTCTAACAAGGCTTAGAGATAAATACAATAAAACAATAGTTATGGTTACTCACGATGTCAAGTTAGCAAAAAGTTCAGATAGAATAATAAATATTAATCACTTGTAAGAAAGAAATGATAGCTACTCATAAATATCTAGAAAACTAATAAAAAAATAATTATATATAGAAGAAAAAATTTCATAACAAGTTAAATTTTAGGTTTAATGATATAAATGTTATATTCTGTAATAAAAATGTAACATTTATATCATTTTTTTGTAAAAAATACTAGACAAGTGTAAAAAAATAGTATATAATGTAATAGAAATAAAGATAAAACGTAACGAAAATGTAACAGAAGATAAAGAATAGAAAAAAAGAAGGTGTAATTATGAAAAAGATATTAGTATTAGTAGGAACAATTGGAATGTTAGCAGTACCAGTAGCAGTTGCTCAAGAGGGAGATGTTAGTAAAGTTATGGAAAACAACTCTATCGTTCAAACATTGAAGTCAAATTTTGTTAAAGAAGAAGTGGTAAAAACTGCAGAAGTTACTGAAAATAAAAAGGTAGATACTGAAGCGAAACAAGTGACGTTAAATACTTCAGAAGAAGTAAACGCTGAACCAACAAATAAAGTAGAAGAAGTAAAAGTTAAAGATGCACAAACAAATAAAGTAGTAGAAGTAAAAGCTAAAGATTTAGTAGGAATAGTTGCATCTACTGCAAAAGTGGAAACAGAAGAAGAAAAAGTAGAATTAAAAACAAAATTAGATGCAGTTGTTACTCAAAATACTGTTAAAGATGAAGCTACAAAAGAAGTGGTAGTAGAACTAGGACCTAATGATTTATTTGGTCTTGTAGGAGGACCAGAATCAGAATACAACACTCCAGAATTCCAAGCTAAATGGGATGCGATGATGGCTCAAAGAACAGTTGACCAAGCTCCAGCAGAAGAAACTACAACAGTAGAAGAAAACTAATGGAAAAATTATATTTTGATTTACTAGATTTTGAAGAAGAGCAATATATTTTAATAGCAAGTGAAAAAGGCCTACAATTTATAGGTCTTTTTGATGGTAAAGATCCCTTAATTGATAAATTCGTTGGAAAAAGAGACTTAACAAGAGATTCAAAAATGTTAGGGAAATATACAGAATCGCTTTTAAAATATTTCCAAGGAAATATGAGAAAATTTCAACTTGACTTTGATTTGCAAGGAACGGACTTTCAAAAAGAAGTTTGGAGAGAGTTAGGTAAAGTTGGATACGGACAGAGTGTTTCGTATAAGGAACTAGCCGAAAGATTAGATAAGCCAAAATCGGTAAGGGCTGTTGCTAATGCAGTAGGTAGAAATCCTTTACTTATCTTTGTACCTTGCCATAGGGTTATAGGTACGAATGGAACTCTAACAGGATTTAGAAGTGGATTAGATTTGAAGAGAAAGTTGTTAGAATTAGAAGGAATAAAATATGAAAGAAATATTAGTAGCCTTTAGAAAAACGATAATAGTATTACTGGTGGGATTGAGTTTAATATTACTTATCCCTACAATTTACTCTTCTTTTAATCAAGCAGATTTAAACAATATAACTGATAGAAAATATAAAAGAGAAAATAGCCAATATCTGATTACAAGCATAAGCAAAGATGATTATTACTACTTTGATTTTTATCAAGACAAAAATGGAACTGTGTGGTTAGATGATTATAGAAAAAAATCGGGAGAGGTGGATTATGGAAGACCTATAGAATTTCTAGTTCATCCAGGATTACCTAGAGTAAAACCAGAACATATTCGTGTTGAGTGGGACAGAGGAAAACTAGAAAATGGATATGAATATGATATAGCGTATTTAATAATAGAAATTGATGGGAAAACATATTCATGGGTTCCTTTTCGTTATTATACAAAATAAAATATTTATATAAATATCTAACCAAATAAGGAGTAAAAAAAAATGAAAGGGATAAGAGAAATATTAAAAGCAATAAGAAAGGCGATAATAATAACATTGACGGGAGTGTGTTTAATACTACTTATCCCTACAATTTATGGATATTTTAATCAAGCGGATTTAAACAATATAACTGATAGAAAATATAAGAGAGAAAATAGTCAGTACTTAGTGACGAGTATAAGCAAAGATGATTATTACTATTTTGACATCTATCAAGATGAAAGAGGTATTGTGTGGACAGATATCTATGAGAATAAGGTAGGGATCATTGATAATGGAGAAGCAAGTGAATGGCTACGATTACCTGATATTGTTCTGAAGTCAGAAAATATTCGTACAGAGTGGGAAAAAGGAAAGTTAGAAAATGGAAATGAATATGATGTAGTTTATTTAATAATAGATGTAAATGGAGAAGTACTTGCGAAATTACGAGGTGAGTATTATAAATAATAAAAAAATAATACAAGAGTAAAAATTGAGGAAAATTACCGTATATTAAATCTATGGATAAAAATAAGAGTTTAAGTAATTAACTTAAACTCTTATCTTTTTTTATTTCACTGCTACATAAGTTTTTGCTGGAACGACTAAACCATACTTTGTAAAGACAGCGTCTTTATTAGAGAATAAAACATCTCCTTGAGTAAGTCTTTCAATAACTTGAGCCTTGTCTGACATATTTACAATGCAGTCAATTGAATTACGTTTGTAATGTATTAACCCGTTTTCTGCCGAGATAAATTCAAAACCTGTAACAAATTCTTCTTTGTTGTTGAATCTGAAATCAGTAAGTTTTTGATAGAACTTAAGTAAATCTTTGTCGATGTTATCTCTATCGAAACCTAGTCTATTGTAAGGGTCAGTAAATCCATACATACCAATTTCATCACCATAGTAGATAGAAGGAACTCCTGGTAGAGTGAATTGGATAAAGGCTGCGAATTTAGACATATCTTTTACTTCTGCGTACTTTTCAGAAGATAGTTTGTAGTTTGGTCTTTCTTCTAAAGGATGTTCTTTTGCATTATCAACTGCTAGGGCAGTAAGAATTCTAGGCATATCGTGACTAGATAGTAAGTTCATTAAGGAATCCAATGCTTGAGTTGGATAGTTCTCAACTAGTGTATGGATTTGATACATAAATTCTTCAGCGTTATGGTATTTTACAAAATTAATAATAGCTTCACGCCAAGGGTAGTTCATTACAGAATCCAGTTGGTCACCTTGGAAGTATCTACGTCTTTGGTTGTATGCCATCTTGTTAGAAGCATCTTCCCAAACTTCTCCAATAATTAGAGCTTCTTTGTCATAAGTCTTGGCAGAACGTCTGATTTCATCTAAGAATTTATCTGGGAATTCATCAGCTACATCAAGTCGCCAACCAGCGATACCTAATTTTTGCCAGTAGTTAACAACTCCTTCATCATCTTTAGTAACAAAGTTTAAGAAATCTTCATTAGATTTATTTACAGTTGGCAAGTTATCAAATCCCCACCAAGAATTATACTCATTAGGGAAGTTTTTGAAGTCAAACCAAGGGTAGTATTTAGAATCAGTAGAGTTATAAGCTCCCACAGAATCATAGTTATTATCTCTATTAAAGTAAATAGAATCAGAACCAGTGTGACTAAAGACACCATCTAGAATAATAGAAATATCTTTTTCTTTGAATTCTTTACAGAATTTTTCGAAAGCTTCATTAGTTCCAAACCAAGGGTCTACTTTGAAGTAGTCAGCAGTAGAGTATCTGTGATTCTCTGCTGATTCTACTATAGGATTAAGATAAATAGACTCTACGTTTAATTTTTTGAAATAGTCAGCTTCTTCTCGGATTCCTTCTAGGTTTCCTTTATAGAAATCTTTTGCCCTATAATTTTCGTGAGTAATAGAAGAGTGCGGGATGGCAGTCCATTCTTCGTGAACAAATCTATCAGCTTCGTTTTTAACTGTTTCACTAGGAGTGTAGTTAGGTGATTTTTTGAATCTATCTGGGAAAATTTGGTACATAGTAGTACCTTTGAACCAGTTAGGTGTAGTGAATTCAGCCTTGTGGACACTTAGTTGCCACATAGAGTAGGCTTCGTAGTCTTTAGTAAGTTCTGCATTCAACTTGTTATTTTTTAGATATACAGGGAAGAAGTCTAACTTGATATCAAAGTAATAGAAGTATAATCCTGGACTTAAAGGTGGGATTATTACCTTGTATGTATCGTATTCTTTGTTGTCACTTGTAACTTTATTAAGTCTATTTTTTGATATTACATTAGAAAAATCATCCCTAAGTACTAAAGAAATTTTATTAAAATAAAAGTCTTTTTTTATTAAAACTTCAAAAGAAATTTCCTTATTGTCTGCTACAGAACCTCGTGGTTTTTTATTATATATAGGGTTAAAAATAATATGTTGCATTGCATAAACTCCTTATAAAATTAGTTACATTTGAAAGTGTTTTCTTTTCTATACAATATTATACTATAAATCCGAATAAATAGATAGAGAATTTTAAGTAAATTGAATTTGAATGAAGTATAGTGGAAATATATAGAAAACGTTTGAAAGACAAAGGATATTTTTCAATTCTAGTGAAAATATTAAATTTCTTCTATAAATTATAAATTAAATTATAAGAAAGCATTTACAAAAAATTTAATGTATAATATAATTATATTATAAGTTATGAAAAAATATGGAGGAGGGTGAAAATGAAAAATTCGGATAATAAAGCAGAGTACTATTTTCATAATGGTGTAAATTATAAGAGTTACGAATATTTAGGGTCTTTTTTAGAAGAAGAAAAATGTACATTTAGAGTTTGGGCACCTAATGCGAAAGAAGTATATGTAACAGGAGATTTTTGTGATTGGGATAAACGAAGATTTCCTTTAGAAAAAGTTAATGATACAGGAATTTTTGAATGTACAATACATGGAATAAAAGAGTATGATACATATAAATATGTAATCCTTACTCATGATGGTAGAGAACTATTAAAAGCAGATCCCTACGCCTACCACAATGAAACAAGACCACAAACAGCTAGTAAAGTTTACAAATTAGATGGTTACGAATGGAAAGATAAAAAGTGGCTTGAAAATAGAGAAATACCTTACACAAAACCTATGAATATATATGAAGTTCATCTTGGTTCATGGATGAAAAACGGAGAAGAATTTTATTCTTATAGAGATATAGCTGATAAGCTAGTGGCTTATGTGAAGAAAATGAACTACACACACGTAGAGCTATTGCCTGTTACGGAATATCCTTATGATAAATCTTGGGGATATCAAGCGACAGGGTATTTCGCTCCAACATCAAGATACGGAACGCCTCATGATTTTATGTACTTTGTAGATAAGTGTCACCAAAATAATATAGGTGTAATACTTGATTGGGTACCGGGACACTTTACTAAAGATGCCCATGGTCTTTATGAATTTGATGGTTCTTGTTGTTATGAATATTCAGATACTAGAAAGCAAGAACATAAAGGTTGGGGAACTAGGGTATTTGATTTTGGTAGAAACGAAGTAAAATCATTCCTTATTTCATCAGCGACATACTGGTTGGATAAATATCATATCGACGGAATAAGAGTTGATGCTGTATCATCAATGTTGTATCTAAATTACTGCAGAGAAGAGCATGAATCGGCTAGAAATATTCATGGTGGATTTGAAAATCTAGAAGCAATAGAACTGCTACAAAACTTAAATAGATATGTAAAATCAGAATTCAAAGGAGTTTCGATGATTGCAGAAGAATCAACTAGTTACGCCAGAGTAACAGAAGATCCATCTGTTGGAGGTCTTGGTTTTGATTTTAAATGGAATATGGGATGGATGAATGATTCTCTAGAATACTTAGAAACAGATCCATTCTTTAGAAAAGGAGTGCATAATAAGATGACATTTTCAATGACTTATGCATTCTCAGAGAACTATGTATTACCAGTATCACACGACGAAGTAGTACATGGTAAAAAGTCTTTATTAGATAGAGCGCCAGTTTCATATGAAGAAAAATTTGCTAATTTAAAAGCCTTTTTAGGATATATGTATGCCCACCCAGGTAAGAAATTAAACTTTATGGGTATAGATATAGCGCAATTTGCAGAATGGAATGAAGAAAAAGAACTAGAATGGTTCTTACTAGATTACCCAAAACACCACGATAATCAAAGATTTGTTAGTGAATTAAATAAGGTATATAAAGACAACGCTCCTTTCTGGAAGGATGAACGCTCTTGGGAAGGATTTAGATGGCATGTAGTAGATGATGGAAACAATAATGTTTTTGCATTTTCTAGAATAGATGCTGAAACTAAAAAAGAAGTATTAGTCGTTTCTAACTTCTCATCACAAGTTCTAAAAGGTTATGGAATAGGTGTTAACGAGTGGGGTAACTACAAGATACTACTAAACTCTGATGCTAAAAAATTTGGTGGATCAGGATTATCTAACAGGGTTCTAAGAACTAGTAAAGATAAATGTAATGGATTTGACTATACTCTGAAAGTCAATATACCACCTTACTCAACAATATATATAACAAAGAAATACTAAACTTAAAGAATTAAATTTATTAGGAGAGAATAGTTATGGTAAGAAAAAAAGAAATAGTTGCAATGCTACTTGCTGGAGGGCAAGGGACTAGGTTACACGCCCTAACAAAAGATATGGCCAAACCTGCGGTTCCATTTGGAGGGAAATATAGAATAATTGATTTCCCGTTATCGAACTGTGTAAACTCGGGGATTTCTACAGTAGGAGTACTTACTCAGTTTATGCCACTTGAGCTTAACTCATACATGGGTAACGGTCAGCCTTGGGACTTAGATAGAATGCACGGTGGATTATCAATCCTGCCACCATATACAGCAGGAAAATCTGGAGAATGGTACAAGGGAACAGCCAATGCCATTTACCAAAATATTAAATATTTAGAACAATATGATCCAGAATATGTATTAATTCTATCTGGAGACCACATTTACAAAATGAATTATGACCAAATGCTTAAATTCCACAAGGAAAAAAATGCAGACCTAACTATTGCTCATATTGATGTAAGTTTAGAAGAAGCTAAGCGTTTTGGAATTTTAAATACAAACCATGAATTAAGAGTAGAGGCTTTCGTAGAAAAACCAGAACACCCAATTTCTACTAAGGCATCTATGGGTATCTACATTTTCAATTGGAAAGTTTTAAGAGATGCACTTATTTTAGATGAAGCTGATGAATCAAGTGAGAACGATTTTGGTAATAATATTATTCCAACTATGTTATCTCAAGGAAAAGCTATCTATGCTTACCCATTCAGTGGTTACTGGAAAGATGTAGGAACTATTGAGTCGCTATGGGAAGCTAATATGGATCTTATTAAGAACACAGGAAACTTCAATATCCAAGATCCATTATGGAGAATTTACTACAGACATACTCAAAAAGCTCCGCAATTTATCGGAAGTCAAGCGAAGGTTAAGAACTCTTTAATCCCAGATGGTGCAAGAGTTAAAGGTAGCTTAACAGAATCGATTTTATCTTCAGGAGTTAAGATTGATGAAGGTGCAGAAGTGGTTGGATCTATCTTGATGGAAGGTGCGGTAGTAGAGTCAGGAGCCAAAGTATATAACTCTATTATTGCTGAAGGTGCTGTTATTAAATCAGGAGTTACAGTAGGACATAGAGAGATAACACCTGGTGCAGATATGATTACTGTAGTACCGAAAAATGAAGTAGTTACAGAAGATGTAGCTACAAAATAGGAGGAATAATATGAACGCATTTAGTATTTTATTTTCTGATAATTTCAGAGGAGATGACTTATCAGGATTAACAAAGAAAAGAACTCTAGCATCATTACCAATAGGTGCACGTTATAGATTAATAGACTTTACCCTATCATCACTAGTAAAAGCACAAGTTGCTAATATAGGACTTATAGTTAGTAACAACTATAACTCTCTAGTTGATCACGTAGGTTGGGGGAAAGACTGGGATCTTAACAGAAAGAATGCAGGGCTAAAAATTATAACACCAGTAACTGGTACAGGTCTAAAAGCAGTGATAAACAATAAATTCGAGGCTTTAGGAAATGCATTATTCTACTTAGATTCTGTATTACAAGACTATGTAATTTTAGCAGATACTAACATTGTTGCTAATATTAACTATGAAGAAATGTTAGAGTATCACAAAAACACAGGTGCAGATATTACAGTAGCTTATACATACCAAGAACCAGCACCACAAGATACACAAATAGTATTTAATGATAGAGGTAAGATATACGATTCATTCTACCATGTTAATGGATTTAATGAAGTAGTTCCAACTCAATTAAAAGTTCATATTCTATCTAAGCATTTGTTAAAAGATTTAGTTCAAAGAGGTGTTACTCTTGGATGGGAAAACCTAATGAGAGATTATATTTCTAAGAATTACAATAAGTTAAATGTTCAAGCTTATAGAGTGCACGGATACTGTAAAGTAATTAATAATATTCAAGATTACTATAACTTTAATATGGATTTACTACACGATGAAGTGAGAGAAGAGTTATTCTTATCTGGAACAGATATTCTTACTAGAGTTAAGGATAGTGTACCATCACTTTATACAGAAACATCAGAAGTTAAGAACTCTGTTTTAGCTGACGGATGTACTATTAAAGGAATGGTGGAAAATTCTGTAATTTCACGTGGTGTAGTTGTAGAAGAAGGAGCAGTAGTAAGAAATTCTATTATTATGAATGGATGTGTAATTGGTAAAAATACAAACATAAACCATACAATAATGGATAGAAGAGCTAAGGTTTCTGAAGGGGTAGCAGTATCGGGAACAGCAACTGAACCGTATATTGTACATAAAGAAGTAGAAATATAGTAACTAATATTGGATATAGAGAATATTCAAAAATTGAGTATTCTCTATAACTGCTTTATTGATAATTAGGAGAAAAGATTATGAAATTATATTTTATAGCAGCAGAAGCGGCACCTTTTGTTAAAGTTGGGGGATTAGGAGATGTTATCGGATCATTACCTAAAGCTTTAAAAGAAGAAGGAGCGGAAGCAAGAGTAGTTCTGCCTTTATATAAATCTATTGATAGAGAAAAATATGGTTTAAGATACGTTAAATATATTTTTGTTGATTTAGGTTGGAGACACGTATACTGTGGTATTTTTGAAACAGAAGTAGATGGTATAAAATTCTACTTTATAGATAATGAATACTACTTTGGAAGAGATGCAACTTATGGAGAGTATGATGATGCAGAGAGATTTGCATTCTTCTCTAAAGCAGCTTTAGAAATTCTTCCACATATTGACTACAAGCCAGATGTAATTAATGCTAATGATTGGCACGCAGCTTTATCGGTTATTTACTTAGACCACTTTAAATCTTGTGGAAGTGAATTTTTCGCTAATACAAAAACTTTATTATCAATTCACAATATTGAATTCCAAGGACAATTTGACCCACTTATCTTAGGTTCATTATTTGGATTAGACAACAAATACTATGATGCTTTGATTTACAAGGGAACACTTAACTTATTAAAAGGTGCTATCCAATTAGCTGATAGAATTAATACAGTGAGTGAAACGTATGCTCATGAAATTCTAACACCAGCATATTCTTACGGTTTAGACTCTATTCTAAATGTAGAAAGAGGAAAACTATATGGAATTGTAAATGGTATTGATGTTGATAAATTTAACTCTAAAAAAGATCCGTTAATAACAAAAAACTTTGATTTAAAATCACTAAAACTAAAAAAAGAAAACAAACTTGCTTTCCAAAAAGAATTAGGGTTAGAAGTTAATGCAGATATTCCAATGATAGGAATGGTTACAAGACTTACTCATCAAAAAGGAATAGACCTAGTTTTACACGTTGCTGATGAAATACTTAATACAGGAGCTCAATTAGTAATATTAGGAACAGGGGCAAGTGCTTATGAAGATGCTCTAAGAGCAATTGAACACCGTCGTTATGATAAGGCTAGAGCTTTAATTATGTTCTCTAATGAAGTGTCATCAAAAGTATACTCATCATGTGATATGTTCTTGATGCCATCTAAAACAGAGCCTTGTGGATTATCACAACTTATTTCTATGAGATATGCAACGGTGCCTATCGTTCACGAAGTAGGTGGACTTAGAGATACAGTAGAAGCTTACAATCCAGAAACTGGACATGGACGTGGATTTACATTCCAATCATACAATGCGCATGATATGCTTGGAGCTATCCATAGGGCTGTAGATACTTACTACAACCACAAAGATCACTGGAAAAAGGTTATGACTAATGCGATCAAGTACGATGTATCTTGGGAAAAATCAGCTAAGAAGTACTTAGAAATATTTAAAACTTTAGCGTAACCATTAAAAAGGAGAGCTGAATGTATAAAAAAATGAAAAAGAAATTTTTATCCAAGAAAAAGGAGAAGGAAAACGTGACTAAAAAAACATTTGAAAAAGATATTGAAAAATATTTAGCTAATAGATTTGGGATTGAGATTAAGAAAGCAAGTAAACGACAAGTATATGAAGCTGTGATGTCAGTAGTAAGAGATGAATTATCAGCTAAAAAATTTGCTTTTGAAAACAAAATAAAAGAAAATAAACAAAAACGTGCTTACTACATGTCGATGGAGTTCTTAGTAGGTAAAACTTTACGTAATAACTTATTCAACTTAAACATTGAAGAAGATGTGAAAAAATACCTTGCTAAAAACAACTTTGATTTAAACGATATCTATGCAATTGAGCCAGATCCAGGTTTAGGAAATGGTGGTCTTGGACGTTTAGCGTCTTGTTACCTAGATGCCTTAACAGCAACTGACTATCCAGTAACAGGATTCTCAATTCTTTACGAGTACGGAATCTTCAAACAAGTAATCAACAATGGTTGGCAACAAGAATTCCCTGACCACTGGTTAGACTTAGGAAAATATGGACTTGTTTACCGTAATGATGAAGAAATCGAAGTTAAATTCTACGGACACGTAGAAGAGAGATTCGAAAATGGAAAATTAGTAGTTGAACATAAAGATTATGCATCAGTAATTGCAGAACCTTATGACTTATTAATTTCAGGATACAAATCTGAATCTGTAAACACATTACGTTTATGGGAAGCAAAAGCTAAAACTGGATTTAATATGAAAATGTTCGAAGCAGGAGACTACTCTAAATCAGCAGAAGCAGAGAACATTGCATCATCAATCTCTAAATTATTATACCCAGCAGATGCTACAAATGAAGGAAAAGAGTTACGTATCAAGCAACAATACTTCTTCGTAAGTGCATCTCTACAACAATTATTAAAGAACCACTTTGTAGAATACGGAACTTTAGAAAACTTATCAGAAAAAGTAAGTTTACACATCAACGACACTCACCCATCACTAGCAGTAGCTGAATTAATGCGTTTATTAATCGATGAGTACAACTACACTTGGGAGAGAGCTTGGGAAATCTCTACAGAGACTTTCGCTTACACAAACCACACAATTATGGCTGAAGCCTTAGAAAAATGGTCAGTAGACTTATTCAAACCATTATTACCACGTATTTATTCAATCATTGAAGAAATCAACAAGAGATTCTGCCAATGGGTAATTGATCAAGGTAAAGAGTACACACTAGCAGAAACAGCTATTATCTATGACGGAATGATTAGAATGGCTAACTTATGTATCGTTGCATCTTACAATGTAAATGGAGTTTCTAAACTGCACTCAGATATTTTAGTAGATTCAACATTCAAGACATTTAATGAGTTATTCCCAGGAAGATTTGGAAATGTTACAAATGGTATTGCACACCGTCGTTGGATTGGACAAGCCAACCCAGAGCTTACTGAATATCTAGAAAAAATCTTAAAAGTAGATTTCGTAAAAGACTTATCTAAGATTTCAGAATTAAACAAATTCGCTAAAGATAAAAAAGTAATCGCTGAAATTAATAAGATTAAGAGAACTAAAAAAGAGCAATTAGCAAACTACATCCGTGAAACTCAAGGAATCGAAGTAAATCCAGATTCAATCTTTGATGTACAAGTTAAGAGACTTCACGAATACAAGCGTCAATTATTAAACGCTCTGCACATTGCTTACCTATACAAAGAAATCAAGTTCAATGGATTAAAACCAACACCAAGAACATTTATCTTTGCGGCTAAAGCATCATCAGGATACCACGTAGCTAAGAACATCATCAAGTTCATTCACTCATTAGGACAAATGATTGAAGCAGATCCAGAAGTACGTGACTACATTAAAGTAGTATTCTTAGAAGACTACAAAGTATCACTAGCAGAAATCATTATTCCAGCAGCAGATATTTCTGAGCAAATTTCTCAAGCAGGTAAAGAAGCATCGGGAACAGGAAACATGAAACTAATGCTTAACGGAGCTGTTACTGTTGGAACGATGGACGGAGCTAACGTTGAAATCTACGATGCAGTAGGAGAAGATAACATCTTTATCTTCGGTCTAACAACTCCAGAAGTTGAAGAACTGAACCGTAACGGATACAGACCATGGGAATACTACAATAATTCTCAAAGAGTTAAAGAAACATTAGACTTCATCAGAACTATCACAGTAGGAGGAATGAACTTCTCTTACTTAGTAGATTCTCTATTAACTAATGATACTTACATGTGTTTAGCAGACTTTGACTCTTATGTAGACCGTCAAGCAGATGCAGCTAAAGTATTCGAAGATAAAGAATTATGGGGACGTATGAGCCTAATCAATACAGCAAATGCGGGTATCTTCTCAGCTGATCGTTCAGTAGAAGAATATGCTAAGAACATTTGGAAAATTGAAAAAGTTAAGTAACTAATACGGTAAAAAATACTAGTAGACTTAGTGCTACTAGTATTTTTTACTAGATAGTAATAATTAGAATTTTTATAGATATTATGTTATAATTTTATATAAGAGTTAGAAAAATAAATTAAATTAGTAGGAGGTTTCATATTGAAGAGAGCGAGTATTCAAAAGTACGCATTGATAACCCTGGGAGCTATCTTATTTGCTGCAGGATTAGAGTTTTTTCTTATACCAAATAACATATTAGACGGTGGGGTTGTAGGTATCTCTATGATTATTCAACGTTATATAGATTTACCTTTAGGTATATTTATTGTTCTATTAAATATTCCATTTATTTATCTAGGTTATAAGCAAATAGGGGTATCATTTACAGTAGCATCTATTTTTGGGATTATAGTCATGTCATCATTTACTAGTGTATTTCATCCCTATCCACCATTAATAACTGACCCATTTTTAGCTTGTATCTTTGGTGGGATTATTTTAGGTCTTGGAGTAGGACTTGTTATTAGATCAGGTGGTACTTTAGATGGAAGTGAGATGTTTTCTATCTTTGCGACTAAGAATTTACCGTTATCGGTTGGAGATATGGTTCTGATTATTAATGTAATTATATTCACAGTAGCAGGATTTGTATTTTCTTGGGAATCGGCTTTATATTCGATGATTTCATATTTTGTTGCAGCCAAGGTTATGGATGTAGTAATTGAAGGGATAAACGAATCTAAATCTGTAATGATTATTTCAAAAGAATACGAAGAAATTAGTTCAGCGATTCAAGATAGATTAGGTAGGGGAGTAACTCTGCTTAAAGCTGAAGGTGGTTATAGCGGAGAAGATACAAAAGTTATTTTCTGTGTAATCACTCGTATAGAAGAAGCGAAATTAAAAGAAATAGTAATGGATATGGATAGCAATGCTTTCTTATCAATAGGAAATATATCTGAAGTAGCAGGAGCTAACTTTAAAAAGAAAGATATTCACTAAGACAAGGTTTTTATACCTTGTCTTTATTTTTATAGGTTATTTTTCCGTTTTTAATATATTGTGTCATATTTTCTGACAAATATTACAAAAATATAAAAAAGTAGTGTAAAATGAAAACATCTAGTTTATTATATAGAGATTATAACTTTATAATATAATTAGAAATTGATCTTTATTTAGAAAGGAATTTATTTTATGTTAGAAATAAAAATGAATATGGTTCAGACCATTGGTTTGGCCGTACTTGCACTTATTATAGGTAATATATTAGTAAAAAGAGTAAAATTCTTGTCGAATTTTCATATCCCAGCGCCAGTAGTAGGAGGGTTCTTATTTGCCCTTATACATTTAGGGTTATATGTTAGTGGGCTTGTGACTTTTAAGTTCGATAATACACTACAAACATTCTTTATGACGATGTTCTTTACAAGTATCGGGTTTAACGCTTCTTGGAAGTTACTAAAACTTGGAGGAAAGAAAGTAGTTCTTTTCTTAACTGCAGCAGTAGGATTAGTAGTGGCACAAAACTTTACAGCAGTAGGTATTGGTACTCTATTAGGAATTGATCCATTACTTGCCTTAATGACAGGGTCTACACCGATGACTGGTGGACACGGAACATCAGCAGCAGTTGCACCACAAGTTGAAGCATTAGGAATTCAAGGTGCGTCAACAGTAGCTATCGCAGCAGCGACGTTTGGTTTAATTGCAGGATCATCTCTAGGTGGACCACTTGCTAGAACTTTAATTAAGAGAAAAAATGTAAAAATCGAAACAGAAGATTCAAGTAAAGCTACAGATGAAGATAATGAATTATTATTCGGTAAAGAAGTAAAAGTTCTAAATGGAGAAAACTTTACAAAAGCATTCTTTGTAATTTTAGTAGCTATGTTTATCGGATCATACTTATCAGAATTTATTAACCAATTCGTAAAATTCCCGGCTTACATCGGACCAATGTTAGTAGCAGCGATTCTTAGAAATGTTGCTGATAACACAGATAAATGGTCTATCCACTATGAAGAAATTAGAATTATCGAAGACGTATCGTTAAACTTATTCTTAGGAATGGCTATGATTACTCTTAAAGTTTGGGAACTTGCAGGAGTTGCAGGGTCATTAACAGTTCTGTTAATCGCTCAAGCTGTCTTAGCGTGGATCTACATCTACTTCGTAACGTTCAGAATAATGGGATCTAACTACGATGCAGTAGTAATGTCAGCAGGACACATGGGATTCGGTTTAGGAGCTACACCTAACGGTATGGCAAATATGAGAAGTATTAGTGAAAGTTACACTTACTCAAGAGTAGCCTTCTTCGTATTACCAATAGTAGGAGCGCTATTTATCGACTTCTTCAATATTACGATAATCTCAAGTTTCTTATCTTGGTTATCATAATTAAATACCAGAAAAAAAACGAGCTTAGTCAAGCTCGTTTTTGTTTTCTTTATTGAATTTTTTGTATAAAGCTATGTAAGACATAACAGCCATTACTCCTACGCCTCCACCTGAAGCTTCACCAAAACCAAGGAGTTTTAATAAAACAGCATATGCCACAGCGATTAAAATAGCTAGTATAAACGGAACGACAGTCTTTTTCATAATAAAAATCTCCTTTATATAAATTTTATATCTTTAATTACTATAATTGTACACCTTAAAGGGTTTTCAGTCAAGGGGCTAAGTATAGTAAACAAGGGTCTTTTATCCTTCTTTATGCTATAATATTACTATCAAAGATTAAAGGATAAAGAAATGGCAAAAATAATATTACTAGATGGAAATTCATTAACGTACAGGGCATTCTATGCTATGCCTCCGTTAAAAAATAAAAAAGGTCTATACACTAATGCTGTCTATGGTTTCAGCTTAATGTTAGACAAATTACTAGAAGATGTAAAACCAGACTTAGCTCTAGTTGCTTTTGATAGAGGAAAAGCGACTTTTAGGCATAAGGCATACGAAGACTACAAGGGAACTCGTGATAAAACACCTAGTGAACTTGTTGAACAATTCGGCTACGTAAGAGAACTATTAGATTCTTATGGAGTTTCTTACGAAGATTCTGATGAGTATGAAGCAGATGACATTATCGGAACTTACTCACGTTTAGCAGAAGAAGCTGGACACGAAGTAGTTATAGTTTCTGGAGATAAGGACTTAACACAATTAGCATCTGACAAGATTACAGTTTACTACACAAAACGCGGAGTAACTGATATTGATTACTACACACCAGAATTTATAAATGAAAAATACGGTCTAAAACCACTTCAAATAATTGATATGAAGGGACTTATGGGAGATAAGTCTGATAACATTCCAGGGATTGCTGGAATTGGAGAAAAGACTGCCATTAAGTTACTAACTCAATACGGTAGTGTAGAAGAAGTTCTTGATAATATCGATAATATCTCAGGAGCTAAACTAAAAGAAAGACTTACAAATGGTCGTGAAGATGCCCTAGTATCTAAGGAACTAGCAACAATTTACAGACAAGTACCAGTAGAAAAAGAATTAGGAAACTTATCTTTTGAAGAAGAACTTGATAAAAAAATAGAACTATATGAAAAATTAGAATTTACATCATTTCTGAAAAAATTACAGGCTGATACTAAGAAAAAAGAGCAGGTTGAAGTTGAAATAATAGAAGCAGATGTAAATACTAAACTTAAATTAGAAACGGCAGCAATCCACTTAGAAACATATACAGATGATTATCATAAGTCTGATGTACTGGCTGTTGTTGTATACGAAGATAACAAGGCATACATCTTTTCAGAAGATGATTTCTTTGAACATAAAGGTATGTTAGAATATCTGACAAGCGATAAAGAAAAAATAATCTATGACTATAAAAAATTATTATTCAGAGCTAAGTTACGTGGTCTAGATATTAATACAAAAGTATTTGACCCAAGAATCGCTAATTACCTAGCAGATGTAACAGTTGCTGATAAATTAGATAAAATTGCTATGCACCACCTAGGAGAATCTCTTGCTAGCGATGAAGATATCTATGGAAAAGGAGCTAAGAGAGCAGTTCCTGATAAGGAAACTTTATATCAATATCTTTCGCAAGTTGCGAGAATTGTATTTGAATTAAAAGAAGTATTACGCGAATCACTAGAAGAGCAAAATATGCTGAAACTTTATGAAGAGATTGAACTTCCAACTGCAAGAGTTCTAGCTGATATGGAGTTTACTGGAATCGATGTAAGTAAATCAGTACTAGAAGAAATTTCTAGAGACCTAGATGCTAGAACGAAAGTTTTAGAAGCAGAAATCTATGACTATGCTGGACAAGAATTTAATATAGCATCGCCAAAACAATTAGGAAATATTCTTTTTGAAGATATGGGTCTGCCTGCTGTGAAGAAAACCAAGACAGGATATTCAACTGCAGCAGAAGTCTTAGAAATGTTAGTAGACAAGCACCCAATAATTCCAGCGATTATGGATTATAGAATGATTACTAAACTAAATTCAACATATGCTAAAGGTCTTGTAAAAGATATTTCTAGCCAAGGTAAAATACATACTCGTTATGAACAAACTCTGGCTCAAACAGGTAGATTATCATCAATCAACCCTAACTTACAAAACATACCAGTAAGAATGGAAGATGGTAAGAAGATACGTCGTGCATTCATACCATCATCAAAAGACCACGAAATATTATCAATAGACTACTCACAAATTGAGCTTAGAGTATTAGCTGATATAGCAAATGACCCAGTTATGATAGAAGCCTTCAATAATGACCAAGATATTCATACAAGAACAGCATCACAGATAAATGGAGTACCTTTATGTGATGTAACTGAATCGATGCGTCGTGAAGCTAAAGCAGTAAACTTTGGTATAGTTTATGGAATTTCTGACTTTGGATTAGCAACAAACTTAGGTATAACACGTAAGAGAGCCAAAGAATTTATAGATAAATATCTTGAAACATTCTACGGAGTTCAAAACTTTATGGATAACATAGTAGACTTTGCTAAGGAAAATGAATATGTAGAAACACTATTCGGTCGCCGTCGTAGATTACCAGAAATCAACGCTAAGAATAAGATAGTAGCTAACTTAAATGCACGTATAGCTATGAACTCACCAATCCAAGGAACAGCTGCAGATATAATAAAAATAGCTATGATAAAAGTGTTTGATTACCTGGAAAACTCGGATCTAAGAGCCAAACTATTACTACAAGTACACGATGAGCTTATCTTCGATGTACACAAAGAAGATAGAGAAAAGTTAGAAAAAGTAGTAAAAGAACTGATGGAAGCATCAGCAAACTTAAAAGTAAAACTAGTAGCCGATTCATCACACGGTGATAATTGGTATGAGGCTAAGTAATAAAGAACCACTTAGTAAAAAGGCAATCGCAAAATTGTCTTTTTGTTTAGTGGTTCTTATGCACGAAAATCTCACAGTGTGAGGTTTGAGGGCGAAGTGTGTTAGGAAAACTCTAATCATATGATTAGAGTTTTTATTATAGGCTCTTTCGCATAAAATATTCCAGTAGAATATTTTTAGGTGTCTAAGTAGTAATGAATAAACTAAGAGTAGGGTGAATAAGTCTAGTACAAATTAGGCAATCGCGAGATTGTCTTTTTCTTTACTAAAAAAATGTTTTATACAAAAAAATATTGTATAATTAAATTAAGAATAAAATTCAGAGGGTGATAGTTATGAAAAAGGAACTAGTTATAATAACAGGAATTAGTGGAGCAGGGAAAAATACAGCACTTAATGTGTTCGAGGATTTTGGTTACTTTTGTGTAGATAATATGCCAGCTCTATTAGTAGATTCGTTTTTAAAACTTTTAATAGAAAAAGATATAAATAAAGCAGCGATTATAATAGATATAAGAAGTAAAGGTTTTTCTTTAGAATTAAATACGCTAATCCAAGAACTTCAAAAAGATGATAAGTTTGTCGTTAAGATACTTTATATAGATTGCTCTGACGAAGTCTTAGTAAACAGATATAAGGAAACAAGGAAAAATCACCCCTTATCAGCAACATCGAGTTTATTAGAAGGGATAAAAATAGAGAGAGAAATAATGGCTACCTTAAAAACAGTAGCTAACTATGTATATGACACTAGTGATTACAAAGTAAAAGATTTTGTTACAAGAATATCAGAAGACTTTTCTATTAAAAAAGAAGATAAATATCACGTATTAATATCATCTTTCGGTTACAAACACGGTATGCCAATAGATGCTGATGATGTAATAGATGTACGTTTCTTAAATAATCCTTTCTACATAGAAGAGTTAAGAGAAAAAACAGGGTTAGAACAAGAAGTATTTGATTTTGTGATGAATGAACCACTAACTAAGGAATTTTATCCAAAATTAAGAGACTTAATGCTATTTATGATTGATAAATATAGATATGAGGGTAGAGATAAAGTATCTATAGCTATCGGATGTACGGGCGGGAAACATCGTTCGGTATCAATAGCCAGATCTTTATTTGCTGATGTAGAAGCAGCAGGTTACACAACTTACATTTCTCATAGAGATATAACTAAAGGAAGGTAAGTATGGAAAAGATAAAAGTAGTATGTATAGGTGGTGGAACTGGTCTTTCAGTTTTACTACGTGGACTAAAAAATTACCCCATTGATATAACAGCGCTGGTAACGGTAGCGGATGATGGTGGTTCATCTGGTAAAATAAGAAATGACATGAATATACCTTCACCAGGAGATATTCGTAATGTAATTGCAGCTTTATCAGACGTGGAGCCAGAACTTGAAAAGATGTTTCAATATAGATTTGATACAGGTCAAGTATCGGGGCATCCAGTAGGAAATCTTATGATAGCGGCAATGGCTGATATCCATGGAGATTTCTCAACAGCTGTAAAATATATGAGTAAAATTCTTAATGTTAGAGGGACAGTTCTTCCGACGACTAATGATATAGCGACATTAAATGCTGTGATGAAAGATGGAACAGTAGTAACTGGAGAATCAACAATAACAAAATATGGTGGTCAGATAGATAGAGTCTATATTACACCTGAAAATGTTAAATCTACTAACTATGTTTTTGAAGCAATAGAAGAAGCGGATTATATAATAATGGGACCAGGATCTTTATACACATCAATAATTCCCAACCTAGTAATAGATGGAATAGGGGGAAGAATAGTTGAATCAGCTGCGAAAAAAATATATGTGGCTAATGTAATGACCCAACCAGGGGAAACTGATGAGTATTCAGTTTCTGATCATATTAAAGCTATAAATAAACATTTAAATAGTAATATTTTTGATATGGTAATTACTAATGATAAAGAAATATCACCTCTAACTTTGAAAAGATATAATGAAAAAAAACAAGATATAGTGAAACTTGATGTAGAAGCTTTGGATTATATGGATATAAAAATAGTAGCCCATGATGATGTAATAATTGAGCAAGATAACCTTATTAGGCACAATACCCATAAAATAGCAGAAATGATTTATGATTATATCTTAGAAAATAAAAAATCAGAAAACTAAAAGTGAAATAAACTATTTACAAGATTAGATAAATGCCTTAAAATTATATAGGTATAGAATAAAAAAATAATAGAGGGAGAATATATCATGCATTTAAAATTTGATTATTCAAAAGCTTTAAACTTCTTTAATGAACAAGAAGTAAAAAATATGTCTGAATACGTAAAAGTTGCTCATAAACAACTACACGAAAAAACAGGAGCAGGGAATGACTTCGTTGGATGGTTAGACTTACCAACTAACTACGATAAAGAAGAATTTGCTCGTATTAAGAAAGCAGCAGAAAAAATTCAAAACGATTCTGAAGTATTAGTAGTTATCGGGATCGGTGGTTCTTACTTAGGAGCAAGAGCTGCAATTGAAATGCTTAATGACTCATTCTACAACTTCTACGACAAAGAAAACAGAAAGAGACCACAAGTATTCTTCGCTGGGCACACTATTTCTTCATCTTACACACAAGAATTAGTAAACTACCTAAAAACAACTGGAAAAGACTTCTCTGTTAACGTAATTTCTAAATCAGGAACTACAACAGAGCCAGCTATCGCTTTCCGTGTATTCAAAGATCTATTAGAAGAAAAATATGGGAAAGAAGAAGCTAAATCAAGAATTTATGCAACAACAGATAGAGCACGTGGAGCTCTAAAAACACTTGCTGATAGTGAAGGGTACGAAACATTCGTAGTACCTGATGATGTAGGTGGACGTTTCACAGTATTAACAGCAGTGGGGTTATTACCAATCGCTGTATCAGGAATCAACATTGATAAAATGATGGAAGGAGCTAAATTAGCTCAAGACCAATTAGCAACTGATAACTTAGAAGAAAACATTGCTTACCAATATGCAGTAATGAGAAATATCTTACAACAAAAAGGTAAATTGATTGAGTTATTAGTAACTTATGAACCATCAATGATGTACTTCAACGAGTGGTGGAAACAATTATACGGAGAGTCTGAAGGTAAAGATGGAAAAGCTTTATATCCATCAAGTGTTGTATTCTCAACAGACCTACACTCAATGGGACAATACATCCAAGAAGGACGTCGTATTCTTTTAGAAACAGTATTAAAAGTTAAATCACCCAACCACGATATTACTTTAAAAGAAGAAGAAACAGACTTAGATGGATTAAACTATTTAGCAGGGAAAACAATGGACTTCGTTAATACAAAAGCATTCGAAGGAACATTATTAGCTCACACAGATGGTGGAGTACCTAACTTTGTAGTTGAATTACCAGATATGTCAGAATTCACATTTGGATACCTAGTTTACTTCTTTGAAAAAGCTGTAGCGATTTCTGGTTACCTACAAGGATTAAACCCATTTGACCAACCAGGAGTAGAAGCATATAAGAAAAACATGTTTGCTTTACTTGGAAAACCAGGATTTGAAGACTTAAGAAAAGAATTAGAAGATAGACTATAATCTATTGATGACAAGCTTACTAGGAACTAATAATTTCTAGTAAGTTTTTATTTTAAATAAATTATTTATTAAGGAGAGTAATATTATGAAACTAGCCGTATTTAATTTAAGAGAAGATGAAAAAGTAGCTTTAGAAGAATGGAAAACAAAAAATCCAGAAATAGAACTACTAGTAACAACTACTCCTTTATCTAAAGATAACCAAGATTTATTATCAGGAGTATCAGGAGTTGTTATATCTCAAATTATGGGAATAGACAAAGAAGTATATGATTTTGTTAAAGAAGCAGGGGTGAAAGTTTGGTCTACAAGATCAGCTGGATTTGATATGTATAGAACTGACTTACTTAAAGAACATGGAATCAAGTTGACTAATGTTCCATCATATTCACCAAATGCTATCGCAGAACATGCAGTTGCGACAACTCTATACTTAAGTAGAAATATAAAAAAAATTACAAATAGAGTAGAGAAACATAACTTCTCTTGGACAAAAGACATAGTATCTAGGGAACTTAGAACTATGACAGTAGGGATAGTAGGTACAGGAAGAATAGGAAGTCAAGCAGCTAGACTATTCAAAGGGTTAGGAGCAAATGTATTAGGATACGACCTATATCAAAACGAAGCAAGTAAAGAAGTATTAACTTATGTAGAAAATTTAGATGACTTAGTAAAAGAAGTTGATGTAATTAGTTTACACATGCCAGCTATCGAAGAATACAAGCATATGGTAAATGATGAATTTATTTCAAAAATGAAAGATAATTCTATCTTAGTAAACGCAGCAAGAGGTATGCTTGTAGATACAAAAGCAGTAATAAGAGCCTTAGATTCAGGTAAATTATTAGGTGCGGCTTTAGATGTTTACGAGAATGAAGCAAACTATGTACCAAAAGATTTATCAGCAAGTGGAATAGATGATGCTTTATTACAAGAAATTATTGATAGAGATGATATAATTTACACGCCACATACTGCCTTTTATACAGAAACAGCTATAGAAAATCTAGTTCATGGAGCTTTGGACTCTGCTGTACAAGTGATAAAAACAGGGAAATCTGATAATATTGTAAACATATAATACAATGAAAAATTTAAAAAATTAAGTGGTTTAGCGCTAACGATTAGCGCTAAATTATTTTTTATACACCAAGGAGTAAAGCGCTTTACTTTTTAAGTGAAAACGTTTAAAATTATAAGTGAGAATAAGAATAAAGGAGAGGATACTTATGGATAGAATAAAAACTTATTTTCGACGGTAATCAATAATTAAAATTAAGGGAATTCAACAAATAAAACATTTATTAAAAAATTACAAACACAATATTTTTATATTCAAATTGATAATACAGGAGGACATAATTTATGAAATTAGCAGTATTTAATTTAAGAGAAGATGAGAAGTTTGCCTTAGAAAATTGGAAAGCAAAAAATCCAGATGTTGAATTAACTGTAACAAGTGAGCCTTTATCGACGGAAAATAAAGATTTATTAGTAGGTGCTTCAGGAGTTGTACTTTTCCAATTTAAAGAAATAGATAAAGAAGTATATGATTTTGCTAAAGAAGTAGGGATTAAAGTTTGGTCAACGAGAACAGCAGGTTTTGACATGTATAGAAAAGACCTATTAAAAGAGTATGGAATAACTTTAACAAATGTACCATCATATTCACCTAATGCTATTGCAGAGCACTCAGTAGCAGCAGCGCTATACTTAAGTAGAAATTTCAAAAAAATAACAAACCGAGTTGCTGAGCACAACTTCTCTTGGACAAAGGAAATTGTATCTAGAGAATTTAGAACACTAACAGTAGGTATCTTAGGTACTGGTAGAATAGGAACTCAAGCAGCGAAACTATTCAAAGGACTAGGAGCCAATGTAATTGGATATGACTTATACCCAAGTGAAGCGAGTAAAGAATATCTAACTTATGTAGACACTATTGATGAGTTAGTAGCTCAATCAGATGTAATTTCCTTACATATACCAGCACTTGAAAAATACAAGTACCTAGTAAATGAGGATTTCTTATCAAAAATGAAAGATAATTCTATTTTAGTAAATGCAGCAAGGGGAATCCTAGTAGATACTAAAGCTTTAATTAAAGCCTTAGATTCAGGTAAGTTATTAGGAGCAGCCCTAGATGTTTATGAGGATGAAGGTGACTACATTCCTAGAGATTTAACAGGACAAGAAATAAAAGATAAACTATACAAAGAAGTTATAGATAGAGATGACATCCTATATACTCCGCATACAGCTTTCTTTACAGAAACAGCAGTAGAGAACTTAATAGATGGTTCTTTAGGAGCAGCTGTAGATGTAATTAGAACAGGTCATTCTGATAATATTGTAAAAATATAATTATAATTAAAACAGTCCAGTAATGGGCTGTTTTTAAATTTTAAATTTACTAAAAAATATGATAAGATTAATATATCACTTTTGGGGGTGAATTTATGTATAATAAAAAAGAAGACTTAATAAAAGAAAAATTAAATCTTGAAATAGAGAACACTAAAGAAAATAAGATAATTCAATTTCTTGGTGGAAATTTAAGTATATATGTATTAGCTATACTAATCTTACTATTTACAACTATTTGGTTATATAATCAAATATCAGGAATACTGGCTCCTATTAGTATAATATTCAATATTTTAGTTGCGCCAGTTTTAGTAGCCTACATATTATTTTATATCTTAAAGCCTGTTCATAAATTATTGAATGTAAGGTTCAAAATTCCATCTGGTATAGCTGCAATACTATCTATTCTTTTTGGAATAGTGGTAATTGTTTCTATTTTTGTAGGAGTTATACCTGTTATGGTAGAACAAACGCAAAGTTTAATTATGTCAGCACCGAGATATATTAATACCTTAAGAACATATCTAGAAGCTAATGCAGATAATGCAATAGTTAAATATATAATTGACTATATCAATACCAGTCTAAATATTAACCAACTTTCGTCAACAGCCTTAGATATATTTTCTAATTTTATATCGAATGCTACAGGGATTCTATCATCGATGGCAACTATAGTAGTAACAGCGCCTTTCGTACTGTTCTATCTATTAAAAGATTCAACTAAATTTAGAAATTATGTGATTAATAATTTGCCTAAATATTCTAGAAAAGAAGTAGATGAAATTGTATCTGAAATAGATGATAAAGTAGGTTCATATATTTCTGGTCAGATGCTAGTAGCCTTTTGTATAGGGGTATTATTATTTATAGGTTATAACATTATTGGTTTAGAATATGCTATGTCATTAGCAACATTAGCTGCCGTATTATCTGTAGTCCCTTATCTTGGGCCTATGCTTGCAATATTGCCAGCAGTCTTAGTAGCCTTAGCAACTGGTTGGTTTATGGTAGTTAAGATATTGATAGTTTGGGCTATAGTTCAGTTCTTAGAAGGAAACTTTATTTCTCCTAATATAATGGGGCACAGTTTAAAGATACATCCTTTAACAGTAATATTTGTTATTTTAATTGCAACTTCTACTTTTGGTGTAGTAGGAGCAGTGGTAGGAATTCCTGCCTATGCAATCATTAAAGTATTAGTAAGTAAATTAGTGACTACATTACTTGCAAGATATAATCGAATTTTCCACTTGGAAGATGTTGAAGAAAATTTAGAAAAATTAACAGAAGAAATAAAAGAAGATTAGAATTTCTAATCTTCTTTTGTTTATATTATTTTACACAAACAACTTCTGGTGCATAGAAGTCTTTTTCTAATAGTTCTAGTTTTCCATTTTCTTTTACTTCGAATAGAGTAAGATTGTCAGATTCCTGGTGTCCAACAATAATAAATCTATCATTACTAGAAATAGCGAAATCTCTAGGTACAGAACCTTGAGTATCGTAAGAAGCTATTTTTTCTAATTTTCCATCTTCAAGAACAGAGTAGGCAACTAGTACATTTTTCCCCCTGTTACTTGCATATAAGTATTTAGCGTTATTAGATAATTTAACAGCTGCAGCCCATTTTTTATCTTCTTGATTTTCTAATAAATTAATTTTTTCTACTAATTCAAAAGAACCATCTTTTAATGATAGAACTTCTACAGATGCATCTAATTCGCAAATCAGATAGACTACATCTAGAGTAGGGTGTTGGACGATGTGTCTTGGTCCAGCATTTTGAGCAGATTTGTAGCTAGACACAAGTTCTAATTTATTATCTACTAATCTATAAGTATGTAATGCGTCTTTTCCAAGATCACAAGCAAAGATAAATTGCTTATCTAATGACCAGTCAGCATAGTGAAGATGAGATTTAACTTCATCGTTCTCTAAGTTGTGTTCTACTTTATCCAAGATTTTTATTTCATTATCACTAGTTGTATAAACACCTAGAGTCCCTATGTGGTAGTTCGATGTAAGGATTATATTTTTTTCTTTGTTGTAAGAAATATGACAAGGTACTGATTTTTCTGTATGTAAGTCTAATCTAGTATCTGCCGAAAAAACACTTAAACCACCTAAATCACCTTTACCAGATACTGAATATATATTAGTTCCAGCAGTTGATAAATAAGTAGGGTTAGTTGCTTCTTGTTCTAATTTTAGATTAAGTAACTTTTTGTTTACTGTATCTAATTCTACAGAATAGATTCCTTTACTTTCTCTTTTTGTATATGTTCCAAGATAAAATTTTTCCATAATAATAACTCCTATTAATAGTATTCAAATTAATTATATAATCAAATCTTATGAAAGTAAATAATCTAGTTAGTTTAGAAAAACAAATAACTTTACACTTGTCTAATATCGTGTTAAAATATACACATGTATTTCTCAGAAAAACAAATTTAAAGGAGTTATTATAAATGTCTTTTTATAAAAAATTACCATTATTAGCTAGACTAGTATTAGCACTAGCACTTGGTATAGTATTAGGAAGTGTGTTACCAGAATCACTAGTTAGAGTATTTGTAACATTTTCTTCTCTATTTTCAGCCTTTTTAGGTTTTACTATACCACTTATTATCGTAGCATTCATAGTACCTGGTATTAGCCAGTTATCTACAAATGCAGGGAAGTTATTAGGAGTTTCAACAGGACTAGCTTACATTTCTACTTTAATAGCTGGATTCGTTGCTTTCTTTGCTTCTATTAATTTCTTACCATCAATTCTTCAAGGAACAGCTCTGCAATCATTAGCAAATCCAGAAGAATTATTACTTTCAGGATATATCAAATTAGAAATACCACCAATCTTCTCAGTAACAAGTGCTTTAATCTTGTCATTCGTTTTTGGTATCGGTATTTCAGTTCTGAAATTAGATGCAATGAAAAAAGGATTTGATGAGTTTGGAAAATTAATCGAATTATTATTAAACAAAGTTATAATTCCATTATTACCATTCTACATCTTAGGAGTATTTTCTAACATTACTAAATCTGGAGAAGTATTTAAGATCCTAAAAATCTTCTTATTAGTATTCGTATTAATCTTAGTATTACACGCTGTTATTATCGTAACACAATACTTAGTGGCAGGTTCAGTTAACGGACGTAATCCATTCAAGATGTTAGCTAAGATTGCTCCAGCTTATGCAACAGCTATCGGTACTCAATCATCAGCTGCGACTATTCCTGTAACTATGAAATCTACAGAGAATATGGGAGTAAGTAAGTCAGTTGCTAACTTTACAGTACCGTTATTCGCAACAATCCACTTATCAGGATCAACTATCACACTTACAACTTGTGCGACTGCTGTATACTGGTTACAAAATGGATCACAATTCCCAGATATGGCAACTATGGTTCAATTCATCGTATTACTAGGAGTAACGATGGTTGCAGCGCCTGGTGTACCTGGTGGAGGAGTTATGGCAGCTCTAGGTTTATTACAATCAGTTCTAGGGTTTAACGAAATTATGACATCTCTAATGATTGCTTTATACATTGCTCAAGATAGCTTTGGAACAGCAGCTAACATAGCAGGAGATGGTGCCCTAGCTTCAATCGTTGATAAATTCAACAAGAGATTTTCAAAAGAAAAATAATTAAGAAAACTTCAATGTTTATGCATTGGAGTTTTTTATTAAACAAACATTTAAATAACATTGAAAATATAGCCTAGATATGTTAGTATAATCACAGATTAAATTAAAGAAAGGAGATTGTTATGTCGAAAGTACTAAGAGTTTTTATGAATGACAAACTAAGGGTCTTTATTGTCTTAATTTCATCTATGATAGGTAATATGCTGACTCTATATCCAGTAACTAGGGTGTCTTATATAGTCGATTCCATAGCTAATTCAACTATCACTTTTGATGATGTTATTAGAGAGTCTCTGATACTGCTAGGAGTCGGTGTCCTAAAATATATGGTTTCATCAATATATGATTATTTCTCATTTTTAGGCTACTACAACACAATTAGGGGAATCAGTAGAGATATACAGGTTGCTGTTTATAAACATACGCCAATTTTATTTGGTAAACACTCATCAGGAGACCTTATAAGTAGGTCAACCAACGATGTTATTGACTATATCAGTCCTATGGCATCCTTTGGATTATTCTGTTTTATGGAGGGGGTAATCTATAACGGTTATATCACAGCCCTTATCTTTTCAAAATCAACATTTATTTACACAATTCTGATAATCCTGCCTTATATAATCCAAACGATTTATCTATACAAAAGAAAATCTCATCAAGAAATTTACTATGATAAGATGCTAAAAACTATGGATAGAATAACTGACGAAACCTTAGAAAATGTAAAAGGTGTTAGGGTAATTAGAACCTACAACTTATTAGACAAGGTGCGATTATCATTTACGTCTAAACTTAGAGTATATACAGATAATAACCTAGAATACTCTAAAAAAGTAAAATTATTCCAACCAATAAATATGATTTCAACTGCTATTTCTTACCTAATCGCAGTTATCTACGGATTCTACTTAATAGAACAAGGTGAGATGACAATTGGTGGAATGATGTCTATTTTTATTGTTCTAACGCTTATACAATGGCCGTATATAGCTCTTTCTCAATTCATAGTGTCATTTATTGAAACTAAAAAAGGTATAGAGAGAATTGAAGAAGTAGAAAAAGAAGAGATACTTGTAAATAATAATGGGGCTGATTCTGAATTCAAATTCACTGATAAAATTGAATTTAAAGACTTTAACTTCAAATACGATGAAGACTTAATATTAAAAAATATTTCCTTTGAAATAAACAAGGGAGAAACTGTTGGTATCGTAGGAAAGACTGGTTCAGGTAAATCTACGCTTATAAAACAATTATTGAGATTATATCCAGTGGATAAAGACGCCTTACTATTAGATGGGAAATCAATAGAAAAATATTATGACTATTCAATAAGAGAAAATATTGGAGTAGCTTATCAAGACTATCAATTATTCTCAAAAACATTAAAAGATAATGTTTTATTCTACAGAGAAAACTTAGAACATAAATTAGAAGAAGCCTTGATAACAGCTGATTTAAAGAAAGATGTTGATAAATTTACTGATGGTGTGGATACGATGATAGGTGAGAACGGACTATCATTATCTGGTGGACAAAAACAAAGAATAGGAATAGCTAGAGCCCTGATAGGTCAACCAGAAATCTTAATATTAGATGACTCTTTATCAGCAGTAGATGCTGCAACAGAAAAGAATATTATAGAGAATATTAAATCATCAAGACAAGGTAAAACTAATATAATTGTTGCCCACAGAATTTCAGCAGTAAGACACGCTGATAAAATCATAGTCCTATCTGACGGTCAGATTATTGGGCAAGGAAAACACGAAGAACTAGTTCAAACTTGCGACTGGTATAAAGAATTAGATGAGTATCAAAATAAGGAGGCTGTAAGTGATGAAAAATAAAAATAATTCAAGACTACTATTTCAGTTTATTCCTTATATGAAAAAAGCAAAGAGAGAATATGTACTAGGTTTATCAACAGCAGTACTAGCAGTTCTTGGTAATGTTATAGCTATCTATCTTTTATCAAAAGTTTTTGATAAGGTAGAAGGAACGATTAATGAACAAATTATCTATCGTTCAATCCTAATAGCTGCAGCTTACGGGGTAACGCTTATCTTCTCGGGGATACTTACTTATATAAGAAATATATTCTTAATACAAGGTGCTAACTCGGTTTATGTATCTATTCAAGAAAGAATTTACGACCATATACAAAACCTTCCCATATCATACTTTGATAATATGCCAGCAGGTTCGGTAGTATCTCGTATAACATCAGATGCCAATGTTATAAGAAACTTCTTTACTAATACCTTTGTAAATATCTTGGTAGTAGTATTAAAACTAGTTTTTACTTATGCAGTTTTATTTATGGTAGACCCATACTTTGCAGGAGTTATGTTGTTGTTAGTTCCATTTATGTATCTGATAATGAGAATTTACAATAAAATAACAGCGAAAAATATGGTTGATTATCGTAAAACTTACTCAACAGCCAGTGGTATTATCAACGAATCTTACCAAAACCTAGAGATAATAAAATCTTATAACAAAGAAAAAGAATCTCTTGCTTACTGGGAAAAGGTAAATGATGAGAGATATAGACTTGGTAAGAAAATAAATCTTGCAGATGCAACGTTATTGCATACATTAACAGGATTTATGCAGATTATGATTTTTACAGGGATTATTTTCTACTACTCATACTCATACTTCCACGATAATAAATTTGGGCTTACATTAGGAGTTATTTACCTGTTTGTATCTTACACGCAAGATATTATTTACCGTATTACAGACTTCACAGCTGAAATAGCTGTCTACAATAAGGCTATTGGTGCAGCAGTAAATATCAATGAAGTTCTTGCTTTGGAAGCGGAAGAAGATTCTGGTAAAATTTCTAAAAAAGAAAATTTCCAAGGAAATATTGAATTTGAGAATGTATACTTTGCTTACAAAGATGACAATTATGTTCTTAAAAATATCAATTTAGAAATCAAAGAGAATCAGACAGTAGCCTTTGTAGGATCAACAGGTTCTGGAAAATCTACGATTATGAACCTACTTATTAAGTTTTACGATGCTAATAAGGGGAGGGTAAAAATAAGTGGAGAAGATGTTAAGAACTATACAAGAAGCTACTTACGAGAAGAAGTTTCTATAGTATTGCAAGATTCATTCCTTTTCGAAGGAAGCCTACTAGATAACATCAGTCCTAAAGGGGATAGAGAATTAGCTAGAAAATCACTAGAGAGAGTAGGTGGTGGATTTATCCTAGAATCTAGATCACTAGATTCTAAGGTAGAAGTCGCTGGTTCAAACTTCTCAACAGGAGAAAAACAACTTATTTGCTTAGCAAGAGCCTTGGCTAAAAATCCTAAGATACTGATCTTAGATGAATCAACAGCCAACGTAGATAGTGAGACTGAGCAATATGTAGGTCGAGCTATCGAAGAGTTGAAGCAAGACAGAACAACGCTGATAATTGCTCACAGACTATCTACAATAAAAAATGCTGATAAAATCTTTGTACTCCACTACGGAGAAATAGTAGAATCAGGAACTCATCAAGAGTTATTAGAACTGGGCGGAAGATACAGCAAAATGTACAAAACACAAACTAATTCATAAGAGACCGGAAGGTCTCTTTTAGTTTATTCTGATAAATGTATTACTTAATGTATTTTTTTATTTGTGGTATAATTGTAATATTATTGTGAAATTAATAAATGTGAATAAGAAGGAGAAAACGTATGAATAAAAAATTGTTATTATCACTAAGTGTATTAGCCACACCATTTGTAGTAGAAAACCTAGTAGAAACAAATGTAGCAAGTGCTAATACTCAATATAATTTAACTCAAAGCGTAAAAGTATATGAAACTGCACAAAATGCAGCAAAACAAGGAAATACTAATAAAACATATAAATCAGGAACATACTATGTTTATAAAGAACATAATGGTATGATTAATATTTCAAAAACTAAAGGGAAGCCAGGTTCTTGGATAAACCCAGCAACAAATAAACCGGTAGAAGTAAAAAATCCATCACAAAATACAGTTTCATCTCCTAAGGAACAAGCAGTAGTTAAGTCTACATCGCAAACATCGACACCAGTACAAAAACAAACAAATGCTTATACACTTAATAATGATGTAAAAGTATATAATAATGCAGTTGCAGCGAAATCTCAAAAAGGTTCTAAGTCAACATACAAATCAGGGAATTACTTTATTTTCAAAGAGTTTAATGGAATGCTAAATATTTCAAGAGTTTCGGGAAGAGCGGGAGCGTGGATAAATCCAGCAGATAACAAGGTAATAATTGCGAAAACAAATCCAACAACGACACAACAAAAACCAACAGAAGTAAAATCTACTCCAACGAAAACGACTCCAGTAACAACGTCAACAAGCAACAATAATACACCAAAACCTACAACAAATAATAATACTGCACAAACAGAATCATCTACTTATGTTTTGAAAAATAGAACAAGTGTTTACAATAACGCGGTAGATGCTCAAAATTCGAAAAATTCTACAGCAGATTACAATCAAGGAACTTATTATGTGTATAAAACTCATAATGGAATGATAAATATCTCAAGAACTAGAGGAAGAGCTGGAGCATGGATTAATCCTACTATTATAGGTGTTAAGGAAGAGAAAGCATCTGAACCACAACAAGGTTTAGTGGTCAGTTCGTCAAAATTACCAACCCCTAAAAAAGCAACTAGATTACCACTAGGACCTACTCAAATAGAATATAATTTAATAAGAGATGTTAATGTTTATTCAAGTGCAGCAAACGCAAAAAATAGAAAAAATCCTATCGGAACTTTAGAAAAAGGAACATATTATGTCTATGATAATAATAGAGGAATCTTAAGTATTGCTAGGAATAAAAAAGAAGTAGGATATTGGATAAATCCTAAAGAGAACCAAGAAACACCGAATGTAACATTACCACAACACCTTGCTAAATCTATGCCGATAGAATCGAAAAATTATAAAATAACATCACCATGGGCAGTTAAAAGAAGTATAGGTTCTATTGGTGTATATGATATTCATGACGGTGTAGATTTTGTAACAAATAATAGGAGAGAACCAATTTTAGCTACAGATGATGGTGTTGTTCTTAAAGCTGGAACAGGGAATCATAAAGCTGAACGTGTAATTATTAAACATGCAGAAAATTCTTATACAGCTTATTGGCATATGGCACCAAATACTATTACTGTAAAAGCAGGGGATACTGTAAAAGCAGGTCAAAAGATTGGTATAATGGGAACGACAGGGTTATCAACAGGAATACATTTACACTTTAGTCACGGATTAACTCCAGATGTATTCGATACTCATCAAGATCCTATGGAATATTTAAAAAATGTAAAATAAATAAAAAGAGAGCTCAAAGCTCTCTTTTTATTATGCCTAGAAATAGTGTTTTATGATATAATAAATTAGATATATTATGGATAAAATAGGTGCAGTATGAGAAAATTCACAGACTTAGATTCTCGGTTTCAAACAGAAGAAGTTGAGAGATATTACAAAATAATAAAAAAGAAAAAAGTTTCATTACTAATAAAAAAAATATTTGATAAAATTTTAGCAGCACTAATGCTTATTCTAGTAAGCCCCATTCTAGCTTTTATCGCAATCTGGATAAAGTTAGATAGTGAAGGGCCAGTCTTTTATAGACAAACCAGAATAACTACTTACGGAAAAGAATTTAAAATTTTTAAATTTAGAACTATGGTTCAAAATGCTGATAAACTAGGTTCGGCAGTAACTCTGCAAGATGACCCTAGAATATCAAGAGTAGGAAAAAAATTAAGAAAATCTAGATTAGACGAAGTTCCACAATTAATAAATATCCTTTTAGGAGACATGTCTTTTGTAGGAACAAGACCAGAAGTAGCTAAGTATGTAGATAGATACAGCAAAGAAATGTATGCAACATTATTGTTGCCAGCAGGAGTAACATCTACAGCTAGTATCAAGTACAAAGATGAGGATGCAGTCCTAGAAAAATGGACAAGTCAAGGTATGGACGTAGACCAAGCCTACGTAGAAAAAGTACTACCAGATAAGATGAAATATAATCTAGAATATTTAGAAGAATTTTCATTTATAAAAGATATAAAAATTATGATAGCAACATTCTTCGGAGTGCTAAAATAGGAGAAAGAAATGACAAAGTTAAATATACCATTTTCACCACCGGATATAAGTGAAGAAGAAATTAACGAAGTAGTAGAAGCCCTAAAATCAGGTTGGATAACAACAGGGCCAAGAGTAAAAGAATTAGAGAAAAAACTATCAACATTTACAAATACACCAAAAACAGTTTGTTTAAACTCAGCCACTGCGTCGCTAGAGATGACACTTCGAGTTTTAGGGATAGGTGCAGGAGATGAAGTAATAGTACCAGCTATGACTTATACTGCATCTTGTTCAGTAATCTATCACGTTGGAGCTACTCCAGTAATGGTAGATATTCAAGCAAACTCATTTGAAATGGATTATGACAAATTATCGGATGCCATTACAGAAAAAACAAAGGCAATTATACCAGTAGATTTATGTGGTATTCCTTGTGATTACGATAGACTATTCCAAATCGTAGAAGAGAAAAAATCATTATTCAAGGCAGACTCTAAATATCAAGAAAAACTAGGACGAGTAGCAATAATTACAGATGCAGCCCACGCTTTAGGTTCTGTTTACAAAGGACAAAAAGTAGGATCAATCGCAGATTTTTCTACATTCTCATTCCACGCAGTAAAAAACTTCACAACAGCAGAAGGTGGATCAGTAACTTGGAAAGAAAATCCAAATTTTGATAATGAAGAACTATACAAAGAATTCCAAATTTATTCACTACACGGTCAAACCAAAGATGCCTTGGCTAAAACACAAGCAGGCTCTTGGGAATATGATATTCTAATCCCTGCCTACAAGTGCAATATGACAGATATAGCAGCAGCAATAGGGCTTGTTCAATTCAAGAGATACCCAAGTCTCTTAGAAAAACGTTACCAAGTAGCAGATAAATATGACAAAGCCTTAGAAGGAACAAGAATAACATCACTAAAACATAAGACGGAGAGCTACTTGTCATCTCATCACTTATACATTACACACGTAGAAGGAGCTAGTTTAGAAGAAAGAAATGAGATTATAAAGAGAATGGCTGAACTCGGAATTTCAACAAATGTTCACTACAAGCCACTTCCTTTACTAACTGCATATAAGGACAAAGGATTCGACATAGCAAACTATCCAAATGCATATAAGTATTATGAAAATGAAATTACCTTGCCACTACATACGAGATTAACTGATGAAGAAATAGACTACATTGTAAGTAACTACAAGGAAGTAGTAGCTGAAGTACTAGGAGTTTAGTATGGAACTAATAAGTGTAATAGTACCAGTTTATAACGTAGAAAAATATCTAGAAAAATGTGTAAATTCACTAATAAATCAGACATATAAAAATTTAGAAATTATCTTGGTGAATGATGGATCACCGGATAATTCAGGAAAACTAGCTGATGAATTGGCAAAAAAAGATGAGCGTATTGTAGTTTATCATAAAGAAAATGGTGGTTTATCAGACGCTAGAAACTATGGAGTAGAGAAATCTAAGGGGGACTTTATAGGATTCGTAGATTCAGATGATTATATTCATCCAGATATGTATCAGCACCTGTATGAGACAATAAAAAAAGAAGATGCAGATGTAGCAGAGTGTAACTTTACCTTTGTTTATCCAAATGAAGTATATAAGTATCAATACGAAGAAGAATACTATTTGAAATTAGATAGACAAGGCTACTTGAAAGAATATCTTCTTATGGAAAAATTATACGGAGCTACAGCGTGTAGATTGATAAAATCAAATATAGCTAAATCTATAAATTTCCCTGTAGGAAAAATTTATGAAGATATGTACTATGCCTTAGACTTAATAAAAAATGCAGAGAAATTTATGATTACATCTAAGCCTTATTACTACTATTTAGTTAGAGAAGATTCTATTACTCACGAAAAATTTAATGACAGGCAATTAACCTTGATAGATATATCAAAAGAAATCAGTGATTATGCTAAAGTAACTTATCCAACTTTAGAAAATGAAGCTAATAGCCGAGAAATGTACGCTTACTTTGGAATAATGAACCAGATAATAATGCTAGATGAGTACAAAAAAAATATAAATTATCCTAGAATAAAAAAATATTTCCAGGGAAATATTTTTAATATCTTAAAAAATCCAGTAATAGATAAAAAGAGAAAATTATCGTCACTACTGCTAGTAACTAGTACAAGATTTTACAAAGAGGTACTGAAAAAATACACGAAAGGATTGGGTAAAAACTAATGAGTGAAATGATAAGTATAATAGTTCCAGTCTATAAGGTAGAAAAATACCTAGAGAGATGTGTAGATTCAATAATCAATCAGACCTATAAGAATTTAGAAATAATTCTAGTGGATGATGGTTCTCCTGATAATTCAGGAAAACTAGCTGATGAATTAGCTAAAAAAGATGACCGTATTGTAGTCTATCATAAAGAAAATGGTGGTTTATCTGATGCTAGAAATTATGGAGTAGCAGGAGCCAAAGGTACTTATATAGGATTTGTAGATTCAGATGACTACATTAACGAGAATATGTACCAAAACCTATATGATTTGATTAAAACAGAAAATACACTAGTAGCAGAATCTAATGTCACTAGAATTTATGGTAATAAAGAAAGACCTCATTATGAAGGTCCTTCTTATAGAAAAACGATTGATACTAAAGAATATATAAGAGAGTATCTAACTATGGAAAAAGTCTATGGTTCTGTTTGGTGCAAGTTGATAGATGCTAACCTAGCCAAAGAATTAACTTTTCCTAAGGGGAAATACTACGAAGATATTTATTATAACTATGACCTAGTTCAAAAAATAGATAAGATAAGTATCACAAGTGAAGCCCACTATTATTACTATATTAGAGAAAATTCTATAACAACAGAAAAATATAGTCCTAAGCAATTAGATCTTATCGAAATACTAGATAAGCTAAAAAGCTTTGTTGATATATCTTATCCAGATTTAAAAGAAGAAGCCTTTATTAGACAAGTGTATGCCTACTTATCAACTTTTAATCATATGATTTTAGAAGATAATTACAAGTCTATCGAGAGATTTGATGAGGTATATAAATTCCTAAAAGATAATAAATCAAAAGTTCTAGCTAGTAAAAATGCAGCTAAGAATTTAAAATTATCACTTGCAGTATTAAGTGTTAATGCAGGACTATACAAAATACTATATAAAGTTTATAAATCAAGGATGGTGCTTAATAAGTAATGAAAAAAGTTTTAATACTTATTCCGTCTTTCTCATCAGGGGGAGGGGCAGAAAAAATACTGTCAGCAATCCTGAATAATGGGGATTTTGCTGATTATAAATTTGATATTATAGAAACAGAAAGAGGAAGCAGAGGACTGGAAAAATACCCTGCTAATGTAAGTATAAAAAATTATTTATACTCTTATAAATATCCTAATTTCTTAAATATATTACTAATGCAATTAGGGAAAAAGTTTCCTAATTTATTAAGAAAATATCTAGTTAGAGATGATAACTATGATATAGAAATACACTTTGAGATAATGTATCCGGATATGCCTTTTTCGAAAAATAATAATAGAAAAATACATTGGGTGCACGGTTCTATAGAAGACTTTGCTGAAGATAGATACGCTTGGAGAAAAGAAAATTATAAAAACCACTTCGGACAAGCTAACAAAATAGTGGCGATTTCTAAAAAAACAAGACAGTCTATTATCGACTTATATCCGCAGTATGAAAATAAAATTTCTCTAGTATATAATGGCTATGATTTTGAATCGATAAAAGAAAAAGCTAAAGAAGAATCAGAGATAGCAGTAAAAGAAAAATCAATCTTTACTCTGGGGAGAATATCCAAAGAAAAAGGTTCTGACAAAGTGTTAGAAATTATAAAATCACTTCACGAAAAGGGATATAAATATAATCTTTATTATGTAGGAAGCGGAGTTATGGAAGAAGAACTGAAGCAAAAAGTACAAGATTACGGACTTGGTGATTATGTTCATTTTCTAGGATATCAGTCTAACCCATACAAGATAATGAAAAATATGTCTTGTCTCTTATCTATGTCCCTGCAAGAAGGATTTTCAGGAGCCTATGTTGAAGCTATGTCTCTGGGTATTCCCTTTGTTTCGACAGAAGTAGGAGGTTCAGAAGAACTTTCTCAAAATGGAAAATTTGGAAAAGTGATTTACTCAAATACTCAAGCAGAAGAATCCCTAGTAAATTATCTAGAAGGAAAAGAGCAAGTTAATAAAGAAGAGATGACTGCCTTTATAGAAAACTTTACCCTAGAAAATCAAGTAGCTAACTTTAAGAAACTACTAGAAGGTTTAGAACCACAAGGAGATAGTAATGTACATTAAATATCTTAATAATTTTGTAAGACTAGGGTATTTTGTCATAATACTAGTAATATTATTAGCTATTTTCTTTTCTAATGATATAGAATATAAAACTAAGTTAGCAGAAAGTCAGTATAATTTTTATCTATTTTCAGCAGGAGCAGTCTTTTTAATAGCAATTTTATTTTTATCAAAATTCATAGATAAGGCATTTAGTAATAAAACAATAAAATTTTTATATTTATTTCAAGGTCTAATTTTTATTTTTCATAATTTTATAATTTATAATTATTATTTTCTAACGGATTGGGATGTTAGAGATATTTTGATAGCAGCTCAAAATTTAGCTGTGGAGGGAAAAATAAAAAATGTAGAGTATTTTTCACAATATCCTAATAATATTTTTATTGTTTGGATTTTTGCAGGAATTATTAAATTTTCTAACTTGCTAGGTTTAGAAAATTATAATTACTTTATTTTACTTTCAATTATGGCAGGATTATATAATTTTGTGGCTATTATTGTCTATAAGACGAGTAGGATTTTATTTAAAAATAGAGAGTATAGTATCCTGACTTATATTTATTATAATTTGTTAGTTATGTTTTCACCTTGGGTATCAATACCTTATTCAGATTCGCTAGGCTTAATTTTTCCTATAAGTATCTTATATTTATATTTAAGATATTTAAAGATAGGTAAATTCTCTTATGGTTATGTTATTTTGATAGCCCTTCTAGCTTATTTTTCTTTAGCAATAAAACCACAATCTTTTTTAATTTTTATAGCTATAATTATTTATGAAATTTTTCGAGAGAGAAATATCCAAGAAAAATTTAAGTTTATTTTATTGGCTGTTTTTTTAGTGTTTTCCTGTTCTCAAGTTCAAAAATTTACGATTACAGAAAAGAGTGGGATAGATAAAGAAAAATCAGTAGGGATATTACATTTTGTGAAAATGGGATTAAACAATCAAACGAATGGTATTTATTATTATCCTGATGTTAAAGAATCTATATCATATGAAACAAGAGAAGAAAGAAATTACTATAATTTATTGGAAATTGAGAATAGAATTGAAAAGTTTGGAATCACAGGATTATCTAATCACGTGTTGAAAAAAATACTGATTAATTATAACGACGGAACATTTGCGTGGGGTGTTGAAGGTGAATTTTATAGAGAAATATTAAAAGAAAAAAGTTTAATTTCCAAGTTTTTTAGATCTATATATTATTCTAATGGAGAAAACTATAAGTATTTTGTGATAGTGAGTCAGGCTAATTGGCTAGTGGTACTAGCATTTACAATTTTTTCTATTAGTATTTCTAGCAAAGAAAAAGAAATTTATCTGATTCAGTTGACTTTAATAGCCCTATTTTTATTTTTAATAATTTTTGAGGCTAGGTCTAGATATTTATTTACAAATTTACCACTGTTTATTATTTTATTTGTATATTCAATAAAAAATTTAGAGTATTATATAAAGGGAGTTTATGTTAGAGTAACAAAATTAACTAAAAAGGAGGAAGTATAAAATGGCATTTACGACAACTAGTTTTCTATTTTTGTTCCTGCCTATAGCTGTGTTGCTTTACTATGTACTAAATTTATTTAAGAAAAGCACTCTTAATAATTTTGTTCTAGTAGTTTTGAGCTTGTTATTTTACGCAAGTGCAGGTTTTAAAAACATACTATATCTATTAGTATTTATCACACTTATTTATATAATGGGAAAAATACTAGAAAAGAAAGCAAGTTTAGGGAATTTAACATTATTTATATCAATCCCTATTTTAATAATGGCATATTACAAGTATGGACAGATGTTATATAGCTCATTTTCTAATATTAGTCTACTTGCAGTAACATTCACTGATATTATCGTACCACTAGGTATGTCATTTATAATATTTGAATCGATATCATATCTAGTAGATATTTATAAAAACGAAGCCAAGGCTGGAACGTATTTAGATACATTGTTATTCTTCCTATTTTTCCCAAAAGTTACATCTGGACCTATAGTATTATGGCGAGATTTTGCTCCGCAATTAAGGTCAAGGCAAGTATCGATAGATATGTTCTTCTCTGGAATTGAGAGAATAATGATAGGATTTGCGAAAAAAGCTATTATTGCAGATACCTTAGGGGCTACTGTTTTAAAAATAACTACTAATGCAACAAGTTCAGGAATAGACTGGCAAACAGCTGTTTTAGGAGCAGTTCTGTATTTCCTTCAAATCTACTATGATTTCTCGGCGTACTCAGATATAGCCATAGGAATCAGTAGATTATTTGGATTTGATTTCAAAGAAAACTTCAATTATCCATATACAGCCACAAGCCTAGGAGAATTCTGGCGTAGATGGCACATATCATTAGGAACTTGGTTTAGAACCTATATCTATATTCCTTTAGGGGGTAATAGAAAAAATATTTACCTAAATCTATTTATCGTGTTTATGACTACAGGTATTTGGCATGGGTCTACAATAAACTTTGTTCTATGGGGATTTGCTCATGCTATTGTTATTATGTTAGAAAGATATGTCAGAGATAAGAAATTTTATATTGCTATTCCAAGTTTTATAAAATGGTTAGGCTTAATGATATTTATAATGATAACGTGGATAATATTTATGTTGCCAGAACTTTGGCAAGCAAAAGTCTATTACCTATCAATGCTAGGGCAACCAAAGGGTAATATTTACTTTACTTATGAATACTTCCTAAGTAATAAAATTATCTTTATAACAATTATTGCTTTGATAGGGGCTTTTATTGGTAAATGGAAATACTTGGATAGGATAAGAGATTGGTCTAGAAATACATTTCTAGGATTAGTTATTACATACCTAATCCTTCTAATATGCTTTATACTAGGTATATTATTTATGATAAATTCAACTTACAGTCCATTCTTATACTTTCAATTTTAGGAGGGAGATTAGTATATGAAAAAATTAAAGATTATATTTATAAGTATCTTCTCCTTGTTAATATTTTTACCACTTATCTTTTTCAATTTTAAATCAAATGTAGTATCAGAAATAGATAATAGAAAATTAAAAGAATTTCCAAATCTAAGTAATTTTAGTGCTGATACTTTCAAAGATATATATTCTTATTTTGACGATAGATACGGTGGAAGAGAACTTGCTGTAAATTCATATGTAGAAATGAATGATAAAGTATTTGGAGAATTAGTTCATCCTGTTTACACTTATGGTAAGGATGGACATGTATTTTTCTTTTTAGCCGATGAGAAAAAATATACAGACTACCATAAAGATTTTTTAGAATCAATCTCAAGGATGAGAGATTATGTTGAATCGCAAGGCGGTCAGTTTTATCTGATGATAAATCCAGAAAAAAAATCTGTATATAAAGAATACTTACCACAAGGTTTCAATTACAATCGTAAGTGGATTGAAGAATTTGAACGTGGTTTAGATAGTAAAGAAATAAAATATATAGATACAACAAATCTACTAAGAGAAAAGAGTAAGACTCAAGATGTCTATAATAAAAAATATGATGCTGGACATTGGAATGACTGGGGTGCTTATCACGGATTGAATGGTTTACTGAAAATGATAAGTAAAGATTTCTCTACTGTGAGAGAAGTAGATTTATCAAATTTTGAAGTGAAAAATAAAGTAGAAACAAGTCTTAAAGTATCAAAGTTTCCTATAAATGAAGATACACCTGATTTTGTTTTGAAAAATCCTCAAAATTATGAAGATTTTTCAAAACAATACAAGGATTTAAAATTAGATAAGAATTATCCTACTTTTTCTTATACAAAGAACAAACTAGAACAAGCTAAGCCTAGAGCCTTAGTTTATCAAGGTTCTTATCTGAATGGACGAGAAAAATTCATGAAAACTAGTTTTTCAGAATATATTGCTATACATAACTATCAAAATGTGTTTGATATGAAAGAACATTATACAAAATTCAAACCAGATATAGTTATTTTTGAAGTAGCAGAATATACATTCGCAGAAAATTATTTTTCAAGAGAAAAAATGAAAAAATTTAATAAAGAATAGGAGGAGTAAATGTGAAAAATATAAATTTGAATAATGTTGTGGGAATATATTTATTTTCACTAATAATTCTACATGTACTATTCATCATAGCACCAACCAATGCATTATTTCTAGGGACACCTTTATATAGTTTTCAAAGATATTTTGCTTTAATTGGTATAGTTTTATTAGGAATAGATTTAATTACAAATAGATATATGTTTAAGGAAAAATATGGATATTTATTATATGGGATAGTAGGTTCAGCGGCTATATCTTCAATATTAACTATATCATATGATGTGAAACATAATTTATTTTCAATAATATGGATGACACTAACTTTGGCTATAATATATACATATTCCCTAAGAGTAGAGAATCAAATATTTCATAAAAAAATGTACACTGTATATAAAGTTATTTCAGTTGTCTGGTTAGTTGCCTGTATAGTATCGATAACAGCATTTCTTTTTAATACAGGATATTTTATACAGTTAGATATGCATGTGGAAGGAGCATATATAAGACAAGGGTTCTTAGAGCATAGATTATTTGGTATTTTTATGGCTATGTATACTTCTGCAATGTTTTCAGCGATGTTATTAATTGCTAGTGTATTCTTTTATATTGTTCATAAGAAAAAATATTTATTAGTTTATGCAACAATATTTTTAATACATGTTATTTTAAGTGGAGCAAGAAGTGCTATGGTATCACTTATTATTACTTTAACTTTAGTAGTGATATATTATTTTTATAAGAAGAAATTATCTTCATTTAAAGTAATTAATAGAGTAGTGTATTTAGGTATAGTTGCTATTATTACAATAGGATTGTCTTATTCTATATTTAATTATAGTAAAGTTGCCTTAGGTGCAATTCAGCAATTAAGTGTATTCACAAATAACCAAGAACCTTATTTTGAATTAGTTCAAAAAATGCCAAAGGTTAAGCAAGAAAGTAAAGAAGAAGTTCCTGAAGATAATGCTGAAGTTTCTTCGGAAGCGGTACTTGAAAGAGAAGATGCGAGTTTAGAGAACCCTTCTAATAACAGAATTTCAATTTGGAAAGATTATCTTAGTTTATACAAAGATATAGGTATATTTGGATTATCTCCATATAATTTTTCTAAATATATTCAGGATAATCATGAAGACTTATTTATAGTGAATTATGTGAAAGAAAATATGCCAGACAAGTATGAAAAAGGTATTGTTTACCAGCCCCATAATTCATATATATACTTGTATGTTACAACTGGTCTATTAGGTTTGACGCTATTTTTAACATATGCAATTTTACTATTAAGAAAAATATTTAATTATTTATATAAAGATGGTGGAAATTCATATATTAACTTTGCGATAGTAATATTAATCTTTACAGTAACTAATATGTTATTTGATACAACAGTATTCTTTAATAATGAAGCAACAATAGTTATTTTTTGGCTACTATTAGGGTATTTAGTGAAGAATATAAAAGAGATATCAAAATAACAGTAGAAAATTTTCAAAAATAAGAGTGAGTACTACTGAATACTCACTCTTATTGACTTTTATAGTATAATCCGTTATATTTATTTTATAAAGGAAAGGGCGAACGTCACTACTCGTCCACCCTTTGAAAAATGTATAAATTTTATTTTTTTCGCCTGTTGTTCCTGAACGGGCGTTTATTTTTTTGTCGTTTTCGATTTTTTATAAATAAGAAACTACCCCAGACAGATATCGTAGTTGCTAAAATACTAAGTATTTTGTAAATAATATCTAAAAATAAAATAAATCTCTCCATTTTTCACACCCCTTACTGCCTATTATTAGCTAGTTTCCTTATCGGGGATACTTATATTATAGATATTTTGATAAAATAAACAAGAGAGAATTTAGTAAAATAAATTCTCTCTTTAACTTACTTCCTATAAGCCTCAAATTCATGAGTAATTCTTTGTCCTTCTGGAGGAGGTGTCATATAGTCACCGTATCTTGCAGTCAGTACTTCGTGATAATTTTTCGGTGCTGGGAACATTTCTCCTTCGAAAGAAACTTCTGTTAATTCTTCTCCAATATTAAGCGGTAAGATATTTTCTTCCTTAAACTTATTGATAATAAAAATAGAATATGTAGGCTTGTCTGTTTTATAGAATGGAATAAGTTTGTTTATTAATTTTGGAAAGATTGATGGCGAGATTGGTTGAACCAAGTGCCACATTATTCTTCTAGCAAGGTCTTTTAATTTCGAATCTCCATATTGAATAGTTTCTTTTTTATTGTAAGTAAGATAAGCCAAAGAATCTAAGAAGTAAGATATAGAAATAATAGACTTAGATTCGAATCTATCAATTGGGAAGATATCTACAAAAATACCAGAATTATAAGATTTGGTTAGATTTGTATAAACTAGATGAGTGTCTGTATCGTGAATTTTGATAAAAGTATTAAAGTAATTCTTATCCGTTTCATAAGAAAGGATTTCATACTTAGAAGAATTTTTCTCTTTGTATAACTTAATAAATTTTTCATAATTTTCACGAGTCATAGAAATATCTAGATCATCATCCCAAGGGATAAAACCACCGTGTCTGATAGCACCAAGTAGGGTACCGTAGTTTAGAAAGTATTCAATTCCATTTTCCTTACAGAATTTATCGATGTGTCTTAATATTTCTAATTCAATTTTTTTAATTTCATCAGGATGCAGTTTTTGCATAACTTAACTCCTTCTAATTTTCTTTTTAATAAATGTGATAATATCAATCATAACAGTATCCTTAGTAAAGTGCAAGATGCAAAAGTAGGTCAGAGCTGATAGTGCTATCTTACACGCTATATTTGAAAAATGCTCTATACTCATATAAGTTTCGTAGCTAATAAGCAAGTTACATAAGTATGATATTAATACAAAACTTGCAGCTGTAAGAGTATATCTCAGAGAATTTTTCAAGATAGGTCTTATATCGAATAATTTATTTTTATTGATAAATCCGATATAGATTAAAGTTACTATAATCTCGGATATAAGTGTAGTAGCTATGAAGTATTCAGCATTCCACTGACCGAATTTGTAAAGGATAGTATTTAGGGTAAGGTTAGATAAACCACCTATAAATACAAATAGGGTCATCATTTTTTCATAACCTTTGATAAAAATTATTTGAATACCTAAAACATTATTTACAGCTAAGACAATAGACCTTAAGGCAAAGATAGCAGTTGATAAACCAGCTGTAAGAAATTTATCCCCACCATAAATAACAGCTATATCAGAAGCAAGGATTGCTATACCGAAAGCAATAGGAATAGTGAAGAATAAGAAGACCTGACTACCCTTGTATATAAGTTTATTGTATTCATCTTCTTGATCGTGTCCTAAATAATAAGAAAGTCTAGGTATATTAACGCTTATTGCACCTGTTATTATCCCGGTTATTATCATAACAATATTCTGAGCCATAACATAATCAGCTATATAGGTAGAAGAATCCGCATTAGATAAGAATATTCTATCTAGATAAGTGTACAGCATATTAACATTTGCCAAAATAAGCATTGGGAAAAGTAGATAGAATAACTTAGATAGTCTTCTAAGGGGTACTCTTACTAGTTTAACTTCTCTCTTTATCCAAATAAATGATAAAAGAATATTTAGAACTTCAGCCAAAGTCATTACAAAAGCATAGGCTAGTAAATCATCAGCATCCTTAATCATTACAAAGGTAAGAGTAAACATAACAAGTCTTACTATAATAGTCTTGTAAAGAATAAAGGTATAGTTCTCAAAGGCTTCGTTAAGCCATTCTATTGCTAAAAATTGGCAGAATAACTGGAAACCAAGAATATAGTAAGTATAGAGAATAGCTTGACTATCTAAATTACTAAAAGCTCCTACGTATAACAGATAAATACTAGACATAAATAAGGTAGAAATAGCTGAAACATAAAATAATTCAGAGAATAATTTATTAATTTCTGCCTTGTCATTTTTCACTTTACTAATATTTCTAATTCCATAATTATAGACACCAAATGTAGCCAAAGGAATCAATAGTTGAACTAAAATATTAGCAGAATCAAAATATCCTATATTTTCTTTGGACAAGGTTCTAGCTATATAAGGACCTGTTATCAAAGGAAATATAATATTCAAAACCCTAACTAAAATTGCAGCTAGAGCATTTATTTTTAAGCTTTTCATTTACAAAAAACTCCTTTTTATATATGGAAATATTATAACATAAAAATAGGGTCAAGGGTATTGCGGATAATAGCTGTTGACTAGTGAAGGGATATTATTTATAATAAGCAGGAGAATAAGTAATAGAGGTAGATATGAAAATTGTAATAACGTATGGAACATTTGACTTGTTTCATGTAGGACATGTAAGAATATTAAAAAGACTTAGAGAGATGGGAGATAAGTTAATAGTAGGGATTTCGAGTGATGAATTTAACGCTATTAAAGGAAAAAAATCATTTTTCTCTTACGAAGAAAGAGCAGAAATAGTGTCATCTTGTAAATATGTTGACGAAGTTTTCCCAGAGAATGATTGGTCACAAAAAAGAGATGATATTTTAAAATATAAGGCTGATATTTTAGGGATGGGTAATGACTGGCAAGGAAAGTTTGATGACTTATCAGACATTTGTCAGGTAGTATATTTAGAAAGAACAGAGGATATCTCTACAACAGATATTAAGAAGAAATTATCATCAATAAATAAAGAAGAGTTAGTAAAAATAAAAGAATCAATAAATTCGACGTTAGATATAGTAGAAATATTGATAGATACGAAGAAGTAAAATTAGCTTAGGAGAAAGAATGAAAAAATATGGAATAAGCGTTCTTTTTTCTGTTTACAAAAAAGAGAATGCAGAATACTTAAGAGAAGCGGTAGAATCAATAATTAAACAGACGAGACCTGTTGATGAGATAGTAATAATAGAAGATGGTCCTTTAACAGAAACCTTATACGCTGAATTAAATTATTTAGAAGAAGAATACGGTAAGATAATTAAAAGATATGCCTTAAAAGAAAATATGGGACTAGGACTTGCTTTAAAATTTGGAGTAGAGAAATGTTCACATGAACTTATCGCTAGGATGGATACTGATGATATAGCAGTACCTAATCGTATAGAAATGCAGGAGAAAGCTTTCTTAGAAGATTTCAGACTAGATATTGTTGGTGGGCATATTGAGGAATTTGACACAGACCCAAATGCTCCTCATTCAAAAAGAGCTGTGCCATTAACTCATAAGCACATAGCTAAATATCAAAAAATGAGATCTGCCTTTAATCATATGACAGTAATGTTCAAAAAATCAGCAGTACTAAGGGCAGGAAACTACGAAGATGGTCTATATATGGAAGATGATTTGCTTTGGCATAATATGCTTCAAACAGCTTCGAAAATGAAAAATCTAGATATGACTTTATGTAAAGTAAGAGTAGGAAATGGTATGTATCAAAGAAGGGGCGGGTTAGACTATTTTGAATACTATAAAGAAGCAAGAAAGAAAATGTTAGATAGAAAACAAATATCACATAAAGATTACTTGCTAAGCCTTTCTATCCAGTTAGGAGTAGCCTCAGTACCTAATAATACTAGAGAATTTATATTTAAAAAGTTACTTAGAAAATAGTAAATACGCTCCAAAAAGAGCGTATTTATTTTTTGTTTCAACAAAATTAAAATATACTTAAATTATATAGAAGTATATTCCTTATAATTATTGATATAATAGGATTTTTGTGGTAAAATTATAAAGACTTATTATGTTGAAAAATAATGATGGAGAAATAGTTAATGGATTATAAAATATTTAAAAGAATTTTGAGTATAATAATTAGTTTAATATTGATTATTATAACCGCTCCAATCATGATTTTAGTATATGTAATGATTAGTATTTCTGGTGGAGGAGCAGTTTATACTCAAGATAGAGTGGGTATTCATGGGAAAAAATTCAAGATTTATAAATTCAGATCTATGGTGAGAAATTCTGATGCTATTCTTGAAGAGAGATTGGCTAGTGGAGAAGTTGATGTTCTTGAAGTGAAAGATAAACATGATGACAGAATAACAAAAATTGGAAAAGTTATTCGTGCAACATCGATAGATGAATTACCACAGCTATTTAATATCTTAAAAGGTGATATGGCAATTGTAGGGCCAAGACCACTTAATGAGAATGAAGTAGAAAGAATTCAAGAATTTCTAGATATGGAGAAAAAAAATTCTATAAGACCAGGGCTTATTTGTTACTGGCAAGTAACAAAGAATAAATCAGATATGCCATTTGAAGATAGAATGGCTTTAGATATGAAATACATAGATGAAGTAAGTCCTTTAGTAGATATAAAAATATTTATCAAAGCAATAAGGGTTGTACTTGCACTAGGAAATCATTAATCGTTATGTGAAAGATGACTTGAAACTATTCAAGTTGTCTTTTTTATTTACATTATTGATAGGCATAAATATAGACAATAACTTGTTAAATATATCATTATTATAGTATAATATTCTAGAATAATTATGTACTGTGGGTATATAGTTTATTAAAATCTAAATATATTTTAAAGTGGTATATAAGAGTAAAATTTAGGAGATTATTTTGGAAAATATAAAAATATTAGTGGCAGCTCATAAAGAGGTAGAACTGCCTAAATCAGATATTTACTTACCAGTTCAAGTAGGTGCGGAAGTAAATGATATAAAAACAGAATATCAAAAGGATAATGAAGGAGATAATATATCTAAAGAAAATCCATATCTCTGTGAATTAACTGGGCTTTATTGGGCTTGGAAAAACTTAGATGCTGACTATGTAGGGCTTGTACATTATAGAAGGTACTTAGCTACAAGTAAACATAAATTCGACCCTAATAAAAAATTAGAAGATCTTATTGTAAATAAAGAAGACTTAGTTTCTTTATTAGGTGAAGATAATATCATAGTTCCGACGAAGAGAAAGTACTATATTGAATCTTTATATAGTCATTATGCAAATACATTTGATGCTAGTCATTTAGACAAAACTAGAGATATTTTATCAGAGATGCACCCAGATTATGTTTCAAGTTTTGACAAAGTTATGAAGCGAAATTATGGGTATATGTTTAATATGTTTATAACTAATAAAAAGTTAGCTGATAAGTATTGTGAATGGCTATTCCCGATATTATTTGAACTTCAAAAGAGAGTTAGTGTTGAAGACCTTACACCATTTGAAGCACGATTATTCGGAAGAGTAAGTGAAAGGTTATTTAATGTGTGGCTTGATAAAAATAATATTAAAGTGACAGAACTTCCTTTATATGATCATTTCAAAGTTGATTGGATAAAAAAAGGATCAGCTTTCCTAATGGCAAAAGTATTTAAGAAAAAATATGGAAAGAGTTTTTAGGAGGAGAATACATGGCATACGTATTATTTTTTATGACATTAATATTTCTGTTCTTTAATTGGATAATAACAAAAAAAGATTACCTACATCCAAGTAATATAATAATAGCAATAGCTTTACTTTATCAAACGATGATATTGTTCTCTATAGATATTTTTCAGATAGAGATAGTAGAAGAAGTGGTCTATATTTTCCTTATATTTCTATCTGTTATAACTGGTCTAACGATAATTAGTAAATTGTTTTACAAAAGAAAATATGTATTCTATGAAGAAGAACTTAAAGAAATAGTGATAAGTAAGTCGGTGATATGGGGAATCATTTTATTACAACTGTATTATATTTATTATTCATACAAATATATATCAGAAGTTGTTATACAAGTTTTTGGAGGATATGATGATCTTTCGGATATGTCCGATAAATATCAACATTATGCAAAATTCTTAGATGTTACTGTAACTGTAGGGATGGATACTATAGCTTCATTTTTAAGTCCTATTTTTATAGTTATTTCATATTATATTATTTATATAGTTGTTAATAATTATATTGTTACAAAAAGAGTAAATTTATTAAATTTAATAATTATAGGTAATTTAATATTTTATTATGTGCTGAATGGTAGCCGTTCACCGATATTAAGAGTAATAACATTTGTTATATTTTTATATTTATTTATTAATATAAAATCTAATAAAAAATTTGTTAATTTAACTTTTGGAACAGTTATTAAATTTTTAAGTTGGTTTGCTTTTATAATAATAGGTTCATTATTATCAGTATATGTAGTAGGTCGAGATATAGACTATGAGGAATTTGGTTTATATAGATATATTTTTATGTATACAGCAGCACCTATAGTTAATTTGAGTAACTATATTAGGGATATATATACCTATAATCCAGATAACTACTTTGGAGAACAAACTTTAGGTGGAATATATAACTATATTGCGTACATGACAGGAAATTTAGAATATAAGGTAATACCGATAAGTGAATTTTTACCGTTTATTAGAAGCGATAATAATATAGGATTAGGTAATGTATATACTACATTTTATATGTTTATGTACGATAATGGTTATTTAAGCGTTTTTGTATTTTCACTAATTATGTTTATTTACTATATTTTTTCTTATAGCAATATTTCTTCGAAAATAAAAACTTCAAGAATAAGTGTAGAAGTATTTATTTATGCATATCTATTTAATGATTTGGTAATGTTACTATTTTCTAATAGATTTTATGAAACTACAGCGACGCCAGACTTTGTTAAATTTATAATTTACAGTATAATTATAGCTCATTTCCTTAATAGAGCAGATAAAAATAGAGGATAAAAATATGGGGTTAAAATCATTAAAAGTTAATCTTATTATGAATATGATACTGACTGTATCATCAATTTTATTTCCTTTAATAACATTTCCTTATATATCTAGAGTGTTACAAGCAGATGGTGTAGGGAAAGTAACTTTTTTTGCTTCAATAGTTGCATATTTTGTAATGTTTGCACAATTAGGAGTACCTACATACGGAATTAGAGCTTGTGCGAAAGTTAGAGATGACAAAGAAAAGTTAGCAAAAACTGTTCAAGAAATATTTTTTATAAATACAGTGATGACAATTATATCCTATACAGTATTATTGATATTATGTTTTAGTATAGATAGACTTAGGGAGAATTCGACATTATTTTTAATAATAAGTATAACAGTTTTATTAAACTCCTTTGGTATGGAGTGGTTATACAGAGCCTTGGAAGAATATAAGTATATCACGACAAGGTCAATATTTTTCAAGTTTATAGCAGTAATAATGATGGTGCTGTTTGTTAAAGATACAGAGGATACTTTGATTTATGGTGCAATTAGTATATTTGCATCATCAGCATCAAATATTTTGAACTTTATTAATATCAGAAAACATATAGATTTTTATAAAATAAGAAGTTTTTATAATATAAAAAAACATATAAGGCCGATATTAGTATTTTTTGCTTTAACATGTGCAACAACAATTTACACTAACTTGGATACTGTAATGTTAGGATTTATGCATAATGATGCAGCAGTAGGTTATTATAATGCATCAGTTAAAATGAAGGGAATTCTTTTAGGGATAGTTACTTCGATAGGTGGTGTACTACTCCCTAGATTGTCGTATTATGTAGAAAGAGGAGAGAGAGACAAATTTATAGGTGTATCTAATAAATCATTTCAGTTTATAATGATAATATCTGTGGCTTTAACGGTCTACTTTATATTATTTTCAAAAGAAGTTATACACTTACTAGCAGGAAGTACTTATAATGAATCCATATTACCAATGCAGATTTTATTACCTTCAGTAGTATTTATTGGTATTTCTAATTTATTTGGATTACAGATTTTAGTTCCGTTAGGAAAAGAGAGATTAGTTTTATATTCGGTAATTGTAGGTGCAGTTATAAATTTGGCGCTTAATATATATCTCATCCCAAGGTACGCATATTATGGGACAGCGTTCTCTAATTTAATTGCAGAATTAGTAGTATTGATGGTTCAAGTTTATTATATTAGAGATATAGTGAAGGAAATAGTAAAAGGTGTCAATTATTTACCAATACTAATGGCATTACCAATCGCAAGTTTCCTTTCGCTATATAGCTTGAAATTTACAAATTCAGACTTTCTAATTTTAGTAATTTCAGCAAGTATATTCTTCCTGATTTACTACATAATATTAAGAATATTTAAAAATAAATTCATTTTATATGTTGAGCATCAAATTATAAGGATGATAAGAAGATAAGAAAGATAGGAGTTTAAAATTTTGAAAAAATATCAATTAGTAGATGTATATGGAAATGATTTTCATGCAGGAAGTAAAGCAACAAACGATTGTGTGGATATTCTATCTAGTATAAATTTTGAAATATGTGCTTTGAGAGGAACTACAAACACATATAGTGTAACAGATAAGATAAAAAGACATATTGATTATGTAAAAAACTTTAAAGAGATATACGATAATGTTGAAGAAAATTCTGTAATGGTTTTACAAAACCCATTCAAATATTTCCAGTTGTCGAGATATACAACACTCAAAAAATTAAAAAATAAAAAAAATGTTAAATTTATTTCTATAGTACATGATGTAAATCTAATTAGAGAATCATGGCAAGATTCTAAAACAGAAAAAGAATTTAAAGAAATGTTAGAGATATCAGATAAGTTTATTGTTCACAATGAAAAGATGAAACAATGGTTTATTGATTATGGAATTGAAGAAAATAGATTAGTTGAATTAGAGATATTTGATTACTTAAATTCTGATTCACCAGATAAAAAAATAGAATTCTCTAAACGAGTACAGTTAGCGGGGAATCTTTGGATATATAAAAGTCCATACATTTACAAATTGAAAGAAGTTTCTGGTGTGGAATTTGACTTGTTTGGAGTAGAATTTGAATCAAGTATAGAACAAAATAATGTTGTATATCACGGTGCTTTTCCGGCAGAAGAAGTCCCTATGCAGTTAAACAAAGGATTTGGACTAGTGTGGGACGGAAGTAGTGTAGATACTTGTGATGGTGATACAGGTAAATATTTAAGATATAACAACCCTCATAAATTATCATTATACTTATCTTCGGCATTACCAGTTATTATTTGGGATCAAGCTGCTGAAGCTGATTTTGTTAAGAAACATAATGTAGGGATTGTAGTATCATCACTACATGAATTAAAAGAAAAATTTGATAACTTAAGTAAAGAAGAATACTATCAAATGGTAGAAAATGCAAGAGGTATTCAGGAAAAACTTCAAAGTGGGTATTACTTAAAGAAAGCAATAAACAAAGCTATAGAATCTATTTAAGATAAACATTATAAATCAAAGGAGAAAAAATTATGTACGATTATTTAGTAGTAGGAGCTGGTCCATACGGAGCAGTCTTCGCTCACGAAGCAACAAAAAAAGGAAAAAAAGTTTTAGTAGTAGAAAAGAGAGACCACATTGCTGGTAACATCTACACTGAAAAAGTAGAAGGAATTAACGTTCACAAATATGGAGCTCACATTTTCCATACTTCTGACAAAGAAATTTGGGATTATGTAAATAGCTTTGTAGAGTTTAACAACTACATCAATGCACCAGTTGCAAGATACAAAGATGAGTTATACAACTTACCATTCAACATGAACACATTCTCAAAAATGTGGAACATCAAAACTCCTCAAGAAGCAAAAGATATTATTGAAGAGCAAAGAAAAGAAATCAAAGGTGAACCTCAAAACTTAGAAGAGCAAGCTATCTCTCTAGTAGGGCGTGATATCTATGAAAAATTAATCAAAGGATACACAGAAAAACAATGGGAAAGAGATTGTACAGAAATCCCAGCCTTCATTATCAAGAGATTACCAGTGCGTTTCACATTCGATAACAACTACTTCCGTGACAGATACCAAGGTATTCCAGTAAACGGATATACAGAATTAGTAGAAAGATTATTAGAAGGAATTGAAGTAAGAACTGGTGTAGACTTCTTAGAAAACAAAGAAGAATTAACAGCACTAGCTAAAAAAGTAATTTACACAGGACCAATCGATGCATACTTCAACTACGAGTTAGGAGAATTAGCATATAGATCAATCCGTTTTGAGAATGAAATTTTAGATACTGATAATTTCCAAGGAAATGCAGTAGTAAACTACACAGAAAGAGAAGTACCTTACACAAGAATCATCGAGCACAAGCACTTTGAATTCGGTGAGCAAGAAAAAACTGTAATCTCTAAAGAATATTCAAGTGAGTGGAAATTAGGAGATGAGCCATACTACCCAATCAACGATGCTAAAAACAATGAGTTATATCAACAATACAGAGCTTTAGCTGATAAAGAAGAAAACATTGTATTTGGTGGACGTTTAGGTGAGTACAAATACTACGATATGGATAAAGTAATTAGATCATCACTAGACTTCTGTAAGAAAGAATTAGAATAATATGGTAAAAAGTACTAGATATGAGTGGATTGATTATTCCAAAGCATTAATGTTGTTACTAGTAATAGTAGGACATGTCTTTCTAGGATTGTATGAATCGAATAAATTCCAGTCTGATAGTACTTGGATATGGATTGTAGTACAAGTATTGTACACAATACATATCCCTGTATTTTTTGCACTATCAGGATATTTTTTTAAACCGATAAATTCATTTTCAGAATATGGAAATTATGTGAAAAATAAGACTATTTCGCTAGGATTACCTTATATATTTTACAATATACTTCACTTTTCATTGCAACAAGTAGGTGGGGCATCGGTTAGAGATAAATCAAATATTTATGATTTAATAAATATCTATAGAGAACCAGTAAGTGTTTCATGGTACTTATATATTTTATGGGGAGTATTTGTATTAGTAGGATTTATTTCTTTATTTGTGAAGAGTAAGTATCAATTATTAGGAATAACATTTATTCTTATGATATTTATAAATATCTTTAATACGGATATCTATATAATACAAAGGACGCTATTATGGTCGTTTTTCTTTGTACTAGGATATGTATTAAGATATGTTAATCTTGATGTTATTAGAAATTGGAAAGTGATAGCACTCCTATTACTATCGCACATACTATACATATTCACATGGTTTAAATATGATTTTGAAGATAGGATAAGTTACCATTTACCTCAATGGTGGGCCCTTATATTTGTGATTAGTATTGTATGGGCGTTTCTACTGATTCCTAAAATTAATACAAAATCTAAATTTATGTTAAATTTAGGAAGAGATAGCCTAGTTATATACTTACTTCATGCACCAGTGGTATCATTTGTAAGAATTATTCTTTTAAAATTAGGAATAGATTCTGCAGAAACACATATAATAGTTGGTTCTATACTTGGATTAGTAGTACCGTTGCTTGCAAATTATATAATAAAAAGAGTAAAGTATTTTGAATTTATATTCTACCCACTAAAGTATATAAAAAAATAAGGGAGAACTATGTTTAATAAATTATTAGAATACAGACAAAAAAGAATACAGGATAAAGTGAATGTAGAATTATTTTGGCAGAAAAAAGAAGAGATAAATTCTACACATTATAGAATGTTAGAAGATTTTGATAAATTCTGTAAGAAAAATAACATAGAATATTGGTTAGAGGGTGGGACACTTATTGGTGCCCACTTTCATAATGGAATAATTCCTTGGGATGATGATTTAGATCTAGCTATGACTAGAGAAAACTGGAGAAAGTTAGTTAAATTAAATCCAAAGTGGAATGATATGTTGCTTCAAACTTATGGGAATGATAAGAATTTCAATTCGATTAAATTTTATAAATTAAGAGATAAGCATTCATATATAAATGATGGTAGATTTTGGTCATCTAAATCAAATGAACACCAAGGATTGTTTATAGATATATTTGTATATGACGATACACCTTATTCTTGTTTTAATGAGAATCCAATATCCTTTAAATATTCGTATATAGAGCAAGTATTATACAGAATGTTCTTTGAGATTTTTCACTTCTTACCTTTTGAAAGCTTAAGAAGAAAAAAAATAGAAAAAAATGAGTGTTCAAATCCAGAATACAGGTATATGAGATATGATCTAAGATCAATAAATAAAGCAACCTATAATTATTACTTTGAAAAATCTAGAGTCTTTCCTTTATCTACAATAAAATTTGGAGATAAAGAGTATCCAGCACCTAAAGACATAGAGTACTATTTAAATGTTCAATACAAGAACTTGGTTAAATATCCACCGAAAGAAGAGCAAGTACCTTCACATTTAATTGAATATGAAAAATTATCAGAGGTAAGAAAATGATCAGTATTATTATTCCTTGTTATAATTCAAGCAAGACTTTGAATAAGTGTTTTGAAAGTTTAAAAAAACAAACATATAAAGATTTCGAACTTATTTTTATAAATGATGGTTCTATTGATAATACTTTAGAATTACTAGAAGAAATTAAGAAAAATAATACTGAAATGAATATTGAAATTATAAATCAAAAAAATGCTGGAGTTTCTGCGGCAAGGAATGTAGGTTTGAGATTAGCTAGGGGAGAATATATATCTTTTGTAGACCCTGATGATAGTGTAGAAGAGACATTTTTAGAAACTTTATTTGGAGATATGACTAGTAATGATGTAGATATATCTGTAATAGGTGTTTTAAAAAGTACGTCTTTGCCAAGGAATAGAGTAGAATGTAATAAAGTAGATAAAGAAGAATTTATTACTTCAATTTTCCAAAGTGATATGACTAAGGGATATTCTTGGAATAAATTATTCAAGAAAAAAATATTAGTAGATAATACTATATATTTCAAAGAAGATTTATCGATAATGGAAGATTTAGAATTTTGTCTAAATTATGCTAACTTTGTAGAGTCGGTATATTTAAATACTAGCCAACTTTATGATTATTATATAAGTGAAGATGGGATTATGACATCTTCTTGGCAAGATAAAAAAATGTCTGTTATAAAAACATTTGATTATATACTTTCTATGAATTTTTCTAAGAAAAATAGAATTGATGCAATGACAGATTATACAAGGGTAATGATGTGGCTTGTGGGGCAAGTTTATAGAAAAGCTCCGCAAGAGGATATTACTAAATATGAGAATATAATTTTTAAAGAACTGGATAAATATAAATGGAACTTCATTAGAAATGGTTATAAAACTGGTCTGAAATATTATATTTCTTATATCTTATATTTACTAAATAAGAAATTTTTAAGACTGGTTATTAGATAGGAGAGAAGTTATGAAATATTCTTTAATATTACCTATATATAATATTGCTGAATTTTTAGAAAGATGTTTTGAATCAATTATAAGTCAAAACTTTGATAATTATGAAGTAATATTAGTAAATGATGGCTCTACTGATTCAAGTGGACAAATATGTGATAGATATGCAGAAAAATATGATAACTTTAAGGTTTTCCACTTAGAAAATGGTGGAGTATCAAATGCTCGAAATTTTGGATTATCGAAAGCTAGTGGAGACTATATTTGGTTCTTAGATGCTGATGATTACATAGTAGGTCAACCTTTAGCGGAGCTTGCTAATAAATTAGATGAGCACAAACCAGAACTAGTGGTTTTTAATTATCAGGATTATAATTACATATCGAAAAAATATAAAGATAAAGTAGTACCATTTAGTGGTTATGCTGATAGAGAAAAATTTAGAAGTAATTTTGCTAAATTATTTAGAACAGACATGTTTTTCACAGTTTGGAATAAATTGTATAGAAGAGAATTTTTATTAGATAATTCAATGAAATTTGAGAAGTCTGCATATTTCGGAGAAGATGTAGTATTCAATTTGGATTTGTATAGGAAAGTTAATAATGTATATTTTGAAAATACAAATTATTATATTTATATATTTGGTAGACCAACTTCTGCGGCTAATGTTTATAGAAAAGAAAGATTGACTATTAAACAAGATGAATATAGAAAAGTCGAAAAATTATGTAAAGATTTTGGTTGTGAATATGGTGATTTATCAAAATATATGAGAACTAGAATATTTATTAACGTTGCTAATAACATAGTTGATTCGAATATGTCATATAATGAGAAATATAAAGAATTAAAATCTCTATATGAAGATGAATTCTTTAGTGGTTTATTAACTTATTCTAATGAATATTTTAATAGAAGATTTAAGTTAACTCTTGTTAGAGGTAATATAGCTTTATTTATTAGATTAAAAGATATAAATAAATTTATAAAAAGGATTAAGAAATAATGAGTAAAATTTTAACGGTAACTGTACCGTCATATAATACAGAAAAATATATAGATGAATGCTTACCAACATTATTAGATGAGAGAATTAATGATAAGATAGAGATTCTTATGGTTAATGATGGATCTAGTGATGGAACTTCTGCCAAGGCAAAAACGTATGAAGCTAGGTACCCTAACACAATCAAAGTTGTGGATAAAGAAAACGGTGGACATGGATCGACTATCAACAAGGGGATAGAGTTAGCAACAGGAAAATTCTTCAAGGTTATCGATGGTGATGACTGGGTTAATACAGAAGAGTTTGTTGCCTTTGTTGAAAACTTAGAGAAGGTAGATGCTGATATAGTAGTAAACCCATATGAGGACCACAACATGGATACTAATACAATCAAAGTACAAGAATATCCAGTTGACTTTAATACAGTATATTCTTATGATGAATTATTAGGAAAAGCTAATAGACTACCTATGATGCATGCAACTACATTTAGAACATCAATTTTAAAAGAAAACAATATTACAATAGACGAGAAAATGTTCTATGTTGATATGGAATATATTATTTTCCCTATGAAACATTTAGAAACAGCGATTTACTTACCACAAAAAGTATATTGTTATAGAATGGGGACAAGAGAGCAGAGTGTAAGTCCAGAAAACTTTGTTAAAAATAGACATATGCACAGACACGTTACTCTAAGACTTATCGAAACTTACAATGATTTGCAAAAAGTGAAACCTGGTTCGGTTAGAGTAGAAATCTTAAAGAATCAATTACTATATGAAGTAGTATTAGATACTAGAATAATTTATCATGTTTCAGATTTATCTGTAGGAAAAACAGAATTCTTGGAATATAAAGATAAAGTATTATCAACTAATAAGTTCTTCTGGAAAAATGCAAATAGCAAGAATATTAAAATCTTAACAAAAACTAATGGATTCTTATTCTCACTTGTTGCTAAAAGAGCAAGAAAAGCGAGTATTAGATAGAAAAGTTCTAGACATTTGTCTAGGACTTTTTTATTATATAGGAATATATAGAATTTATTTTAATATAATGTTATAATTAAAGGTAATATGTACAATTTTGTTGATATGTAGAATTATATATGATGTGCGAGGTAGAGGAGTGACAAAACCATTAGTTTCAGTAATAATTCCTGTTTATAATGTTAAGGAATATTTGGAAGATAGTGTTAGAACTGTTAGAGATCAAACTCTAGAAAATATTGAAATAGTTTTGGTTGATGATGGATCCACAGATGGTTCTTCTGAATTATGTGATAGATTGGCTAGTGAAGATTCTAGAATAAAAGTTATTCATAAAGAAAATGGTGGAGTTAGTGATGCCAGAAATGTGGGAATGGAAGCTGCTAGTGCTGATTATATAGGTTTTGTTGATTCTGATGATTATATAGCTCCCAATATGTATGAAGTTCTTTATAAGGAACTAATAGAAAATCAAGCGGATTTATCGTATTGTGGATTCTATCATGTGGAGAATGGGATAAATAGGCCTGATTATAAGTTGACTAGTGGGAAGTTTATTTATAGTGGTAAGGAAATTACTAAAAATGTTCTATATTCTAATAATCTAACCATGCATTTATGGACTAAATTATACAAGAAAGAGATTGCTTTAAGACACAAATTTCCAGTAGGAAAAACTTATGAAGATGCATTTTTTACAATACCTTATTTTTTAGATTGTAAAAAAGCAGTAGCGATAATGGAACCTTTGTATAGGTACATAAAAAGAGAGGGAAGTATTGTTAATAGTCCTTACTCTAAAGCAGATTTAGCTGTTTTAGAAGCTCATGAAAGTAATTATAAACTTTTAAAGGATACACCAGAATTTTTAGAGGGTGCAGAGTACAGACTTTACTGGAGTAATTTTTATGTGCTGGATAGAATGTTAGGTACAGAAAATTTTGATGATTTTGAGAATAAAAAGAAAATAATTAAATTTCTGAAAAGCAGATACTTGGATATTTTAAAGAATAGATATGTAAAAAATTCTAGAAAATTGGCAATGACGGCTCTTATGTTGAGTGAAAAGCTTTATGTTTTAGCTTTACGAAGTAAATAGTTTGGTGATAAGGTGATTTATGGATAGTATTAAAATAATTCAGAAAAAAGAAATAGGGATATTTATGGAATTTATAAGAGTATGTGAAAAGCATAATCTTAAGTATTTCGCTCTTGGTGGAACTTTATTAGGTGCAGTAAGACACAAGGGATTCATTCCTTGGGATGATGATATAGATCTAGGTATGCCTAGAGAGGATTATGAAATTTTAATGAATCTTCCAGAAGATGAGTTTAGTAGTCCTTATACATGTATTACTGAAAAAAATACTCCTTCTTTCACAAAAGCATTTATAAATATTCAAGATACTAGTACCAAAATAAGAATGACGTACAGTAATGTGGCTAAAGAGCAAAGTATATGGATAGATGTTTTTCCAATAGACGGTATGCCGGAAGGGAAGGTTTCTAGATTTATTCATGAGAAAAGATATTTATTTTCTAGAATGTTAGTTCAATTATCGCAATTTAATAAGATAGTAAATCAGAATAAAGATGATAGACCTTTTGTGGAGAAAGCTTTGATTAAATTTGCAGATGTGACTAAAATAGAAAAAATTCTACCTTATGATAAGTGTCAGAAATATTATATAAAAACATTGTCTAAATATAATATGAATGAAAGTTACGCTGGAAATTTGGCAGGGGCGTATAAATTGAAAGAGATTGTACCGACATCGTTTTTTGGAAATGGAGATTATTTGGAATTTGAAGGAATACAAATAAGAGTTCCTGAAAAATATGAATCGTATTTGAGAGCTATATATGGACCAAATTATATGGAGTTACCTCCAGTAGAAAAAAGAGTGCCACACCAATATGATATCATTGATTTGGGGGAGTAAAGTATAATAATTTAGGAGATTTTTTATGAACATAGCAGTAATAATAGCTGGTGGATCTGGATCAAGAATGGGTCAAGATATACCAAAACAATTTATAAACGTATATGATAAGCCAGTGATTATCTATACACTGGAATCATTTCAAAGAAATCCTTTAATAGATGCTATTGAAGTAGTGTGTATTGATGGCTGGCATGATGTATTGTGGGCATATGCAAAACAATTTAATATCGATAAATTAAAATGGGTAATTTCTGGTGGAGAAACAGGACAAGAATCTATTAGAAATGGTGTTTATAATTTAAAAGACAGGGTTTCGGAAGATGATATTGTAATTATTCACGATGGAATTCGTCCTTTAGTAGACGATAGTGTATTAGAAGATGTAATTGCTAAAGCTAAAGAATATGGTAATGGTGTAACGTCACTACCTTACAACGAACAAATTTTTGTGATTAATGAAGAAGATGAAACAACTACTCAGAAATATGTTGTAAGAGAAACATTAAGACGTGTTGCAACACCTCAAGCATATAACTATAACTTACTATACACTAAATACCAAGAAGCGTTTGAGAAGAAAATTGGTATCTACGGATCATCATACACTAATACTATGATGGTAGACTTAGGAGAAAAATTATATTTTGCTAAGGGGTCTGACAAGAACATCAAATTAACAACTAAAGATGATTTAGAAATGTTTAAGGCTTATCTAAAATTAGATAAAGATAAGTGGCTAAAATAGGGGAGTAAGTATGAGTATTTTCAAACATGAATTATATTTAAATGATGTTGAATATGTATCTAATTTAGATTTAGATTGGTCTAAGTTTAAGGATTCTTCTATTTTGATTTCAGGAGCGACAGGTCTTTTAGGATCGTTTTTAGTAGATGTGATTGCTGAAAAGAATGAAAAATCAGGACTTAACTGCAAAATATATGCTCTGGGGAGAAATGAAGAAAAAGCAAAGGAAAGATTTGTTTATTTTGACAGAGATTATTTTGAATTTATTCCTTATGACATTAATGAGCCTTTGAATTTTAAGGGTGATAAATTAGATTATGTTGTTCATTTAGCGTCTAATACTCATCCTCTGCAATATGCAACAGATCCGATTGGAACAATAACGACTAATATTATTGGTTTAAAAAATATGTTGGATCTATGTGTAGATTTTAATGCGAAAAGATTTGCTTTTGCATCTACCAATGAAATATATGGAGAAAATAGGGGAGATGTAGAGCTATTTGATGAGGATTATTCTGGATATATAAATTCTAATACCTTAAGAGCTGGGTATCCAGAGAGTAAGAGAGCTGGAGAAGCTCTATGTCAAGCATATAAAGAACAAAAAGGTCTAGATGTGGTAGTTCCTAGATTTACACGTTCTTATGGTCCAACAATATTGTCAACTGACACAAAAGCTATTAGTCAGTTTATTTTCAAAGCAATAAATAATGAGGATATAGTGTTGAAAAGTGAAGGGAATCAGTATTATTCATACACTTATGTAGCTGATGCTATTTCTGGATTATTAATAATTTTAACTAAAGGGGAATCTGGAGAAGCCTATAATATTGCTGATTTATCATCTGATATTACCTTGAAAGATTTAGCGGGGATTATTGCAGGACAAGTAGGAAAAAAAGTAGTTTTTGAATTACCTGATGAAGTAGAAAGCAAAGGATTTAGTAAGGCAACAAAAGCTAGACTTGATGGAAGTAAACTTCGCTCATTAGGATGGGTACCTAGATATGATATAGAAAAAGGTATTGAGAGAACACTTGAGATATTGAAGTAAAGTATTGACAGTAAGAAAACAAGATGTGTAGTCTTGTTTTTTATTTTGGGCATATTGATATTACCATTATCTATGATATAATTAGAGTAATTCCAAATTTGGAGTTTATATAAAATGAAGTCGTTAAAATTTAATTTTGTAATGAATATGCTGTTAACAGCATCGAATTTTCTTTTTCCCTTGCTTACATTTCCTTATATCTAGAGTTTTGCAAGCAGACGGTGTAGGGAAGATTACTTTCTTTACTTCAGTAGTAGCATATTTTTCATTATTTGCTCAGCTAGGGATACCTACTTATGGTATTAGAGCTTGTGCTAAAGTAAGAAATGACAAAGAAAAACTTGCTAAGACCGTACAAGAGATATTTTTTATAAATTTTGTAATGAGTATTGTGGTGTATATAGCTTTATTTATAGCTTATATTAGTGTAGATAAGTTTAATGAAGAAGGAATTTTATTTCTAATATTTGCCTCTACACTTGCTTTTAATCTTATAGGGATGGAATGGTTGTATAAGTCTTTAGAAGAATATTTTTATATAACTGTTAGATCTCTTGTTTTTAAGGTGATTGGTATCTGTTTAATGTTCTTGTTTGTACATGACAAATCTGATTATATAATTTATGGGATGGTAACTATTTTTGCAGGTTCAGCATCAAGTTTATTAAATTTTATTAATATTAGAAAACACGTGCAGTTTTATAAGTTGAGAACAGATTATGATTTTAAACAACACATGAAACCTATCTTAGTTTTATTTGCTTTATCCGCAGCTGCTACAATTTATACTAATCTTGACTCGGTAATGCTTGGGTTTATACATGGAGACGCGGAAGTAGGTTACTATAATACATCTGTTAAGGTGAAATACATATTATTAAGTATAGTTACAGCTTTGGGAACAGTCTTACTACCTAGATTATCTTTTTATATTCAGAATGGAGAAAGAGAGAAGTTTTTAGAGTTAAGTAATAAATAATTCAAGTTTATTCTAGTATTAGCTTTTTCAGTAACTGTGTATTTTATACTTTATTCAAAAGAAGCTATATACTTTTTAGCAGGAGATTCATTCTAGGAATCAATATTGCCAATGCAATTAATTTTACCAACGGTTATTTTTATAGGAATAACTAATTTGTTTGGAATTCAGATTTTAGTACTTTTAGGGAAGGAAAAATTAGTTGTGTATTCTGTGGTAGTAGGTGCTATTGTTAATGCTTTGATAAACTGGTGGTTAATTCCTATTTATTCTTATGTAGGAACAGCCTATGCTAACTTGGCAGCAGAACTGGCAGTATTACTTGTACAGATGTACTTTATAAGAGATATGTTACCTGATATAGTTAAGGGAACAAACTATATTTCTATGGCGATATCTCTAATATTAGCATCATTTGCATCGCTATTAAGTGTGAAATTCTTTGAAGGAGATTTCTCTATTCTAGTAACATCATCAATTTTATTCTTTGTAGTTTATTATATAGTACTAAGACTATTCAAAAATGAATTTGTATTAGAAATAGAGAATATGGAAGTAGAATTGAATATTTATATGAGAACACCTGTTAACTAATGTAGTTGATGGGTGTTTTTGATTATATACTGAATAAAGAAAAATTATATAAGATAATCTTTACTAATTATAAATGATTAAGAGAAAAGTATAATTTGATACTCAAAATAAAAAGTGTTATAATATAATAAATTCAAAATAAATAAAAGGAAATTATAATATGGGATTTATAAAGTATACGAACGAAGAATTTTCTGCATTAGATGATGGACAAATTAATATTTTAGCTTTGTTTGGTAATGGTGTAGATATGCAATTGATGGAGTATTTGAGCTCACCTTACAGAACCTCATATGAGAATTTTTATAAATATTTGTGCTATAAAAATTTTGATGATAAAAATATAATATTCAGAAAAATGAAACAAGATAAAAAAGAAAATGAATATAATCACAATATGAAGAATAATTGGAGTGATTTTGAAAATAGTTTAATTGAAATATTTAACGAAGATAAAGAAATAGATGACAAAAAATTAGCTATTGATTTTGACAGGTTTCAAAAGGAATTTTCTAATTTTTTAAATGAAATAGTTACCCCAGAAATGTTAGCAAGATTAGGAAGTGATAGCACAGAGAGGAATCTTGCTGTAAATTCTTTTACTCGATTTTTAGGAGATCTTAGTGAAGAAGACTATAAAAAATTAAATTTTCCATCTGAAGTAGATCATTATAAATTATTTAATTGGGAAATTTTAAATTTCAATTATACTTCCTTGTTGGATAACATATTAACATTAGATAAAATACAATTTGATCCAGAACCGAGAAAAACTGTAGACAGGCAAATAAATTATTATGTTAATCCAAATAATTATAAAAACAATTATTGTAAATTTAATAGTAGTACAATTTTTTCATGTTACTTAATGACTAATATAAGACATCCGCATGGTTATCAAAATGTTCCTAAATCAATGTTATTTGGATTTGATAATAAGAATCAAATAACTAATAATAAAGAATTAGCCAAGTATTACTTAAAACCTTATTGGGCACAAAATGACAAAAAGTATAAATCATACTTTAAAGAAACAGATTTATTTATTATATATGGTATGTCATTAGGAAATAGTGATTATTGGTGGTGGAGTAATATACTAGGGGCATTATTAACAACAAGTTCTGAGTTAATAATATATAAGTATTATCAAAATGAGATTAATGAAACAAAAGAAAGAGTAATAGATGATTTTATAAATCTTGCTATGTCAGATGATATAGTAATAGACAGAGATAAATTACATTCAAAAATTGCAATTGTTCAGTATACTCGCGAAAAGAACTTAGATGCATTTAAATTGAGTGATAGAAAGAGTATTAAGGAGTACATTTATGGTAAATGAATGGTATAAAAATCCAGTTGAAATTGAAGAAAAATTTAAGAGCAAAGGAGAATTTGAAAACTTAAAAAATAATTTTTTAAATAGAGGAATTATTTATGAAGGAGAGTGTGGTGGTTTAGTTACTTCAAACTTGATTGAACATGGCGAAGAAGCGTTACGAAAATTATTTTCAAATTTGGAGGCTAACTATATCGCCGGAACAATAGGGGATCCGGAGTGGAATTATTATTTATATAATGCTGATATGTTTAACTTTACTAAAGCAGAAAAATTAGCCAAAGATTTTTTCGAAATTAAGGGATAAGGTGCCTCAAAAAAGTTAGACTTTTAGTAACGTGACAGAGAAATCTGTTGCGTTATTTTGTGGCTCTATACTAAATACGAGGGATGAAAAAACATCCCTCGTATTTTTATTATAAATTACAAAAAAAATATATAAAAAAACGTAAAAAACCAATACAATAAAATTATCGCCAAACAAAGTTAAAGAAAGGTAATTTACGTCATGGCTAATTCTATCAAAAAACTACTACAAATACAAGATGAAAACATAGAAATAAAAGGAGAAATACAAGAAGAAATAATAAAAGGACAAAGAACACAGATAATAGAAGGAACATTAAGTTATGATGTAGAAAACTGTAGATGTACAAACTGTAAAAAAGAAGACCAGAAAATAGTAAAAAATGGACACAGAGAAACAAAAATAAAACTATTAAAAACATCAGAACTACCAGTAATACTAAAACTAAAAAAACAAATATATCAATGTAAAAACTGTAAACAAAAATTCACAGCACAGACAAGACTAGTAGAAAAAAACTGCAACATATCAAACCAAGTAAAAGCAACAATGCTAGGAAAATTAAAGGAACTACTATCAAACAAATACATAGCCAAAGACCTAAACATATCCCAAAGTCCAGTAATAAGAACAATGCAGGCTGTAAGTAAGTACATAGAACACAATGCCTACAAAGACTTACTAAGGAATCTATGTTTCGACGAAATAAAAACAGCAGAAAACAAAATGAGTTTCATCTTCGCAGATGCAGAAACAGGAAGGCTAATAGACATAGTAGATGCGAGAAACTACACCAAACTAAAAAACTACTTTATAAGAATACCCTTAAAAATAAGAAAAAAAGTACAAACAATAAGTATAGACATATATCCACCCTACATGAAATTAATAAGAGAACTCTTCCCAATAGTACAAAATGTCAATAGAGAATTCAATAAATACAGAATAGAAATAATGAACAGATATAAAAACAAAGAAAAAGGAAACTATACAAAGCTAAAGAAATACTGGAAATTACTACTAAAAGATGAAACAGAAATACAATACGCAAAAACACACTATTCGAAAACATTTGGAAGAACAGTATCAAACAAGTATTAGATTATTTACTCTCACTAGACAAAACATTAGCGGCCAACTATAAAATAATGCAAGACATAAGATACGCATTAAAAACAAAAAAATGTAGAAAGATTCAAAGAAAGTATAAAAGATAAAACACAAAAATTACTCAAAAGGAATAACAAAAGCGATAAAGACTATTAAAAAATATGAAAAATATATGATAAACAGCATTAAATATCCATACTCAAACGGAATATTAGAAGGAATAAATAATAAGATAAAAATAATAAAGAGAGTATCTTATGGATATGCATCATTTTACAATTTTAGATTAAGGATATTAATTGTATTCAGGTTATTTGAGGATGTTAGTAAACAAAATAAAAAAATAAAAAAATAAATATACAAATCCCCAACAAATTACCATTTTTACTACTTATAAGTATTATACTTATGAGTAGTATTTTTATTTATATAGATTTAAGGGTAGTCAAAACTAAAGTTTGATTAGATAAAAAGAATTAATTTTATAAAAGACATGAAATGATAGTTAATTTTTATTATCCAATTTTATTTTCATGAAAATTTAGTATAAAATACAGACTAGCTATAGCTAGTCTGTATTTTGTTAATTAGTAGGTATCCCCAATATTGTAGTGTAATGCGGATATAGGGATCCTTAAATATTTTGAGCATAATTATATATTAGTATAGAACGGTAATCTGTAATATTTGGATTATTTATAATATTTGTAAAAAATAGTACTGGATCCGTGAGCAGATTATTTGACAAGTGTATGAATTCCGTAATATCATATAAACAAGAAGTAAATTCAATAACAACTAAGATTGTTTTTTTCATTTTTAAGTAAATATCCTTTCTAAATTTAATTCAAAAAAGAAAGGGGTCAGGATCACCTGATAGAAGCGTAACGCTAGTGGAGCGTGGAATTTTTAAAAAAATGAAAAAAAGTATTGACAAGAATTGGAATATTTAATATAATATTTAATGTATCGTCTGGTGGCGATGGCAAAGAGGACACACCTGTACCCATACCGAACACAGAAG
>JAUMWC010000024.1 GCA_030529855.1 Gemella sp. | reverse complement strand
CCAGGAACTCCAACGCCAGGAACATCTGTAGAACCAACAACAATCTATGTTGATGAAAACGGAACTCCATTATTACCAGGAAAAGATGGAAAACATCCATTTGCAAACATTCCAGGATACGAATTAGTAGTAACTAATGAAGAGCCAGGAAAAACAATTCACGTTTACAAGAAAGTACCAGGAGTACCAACTCCGGGAACTCCAGTACCAGGTAAACCAAGTCCTAAAGTAAGCACACCAGCTAAGAAAGCACCAGTAGCAGGACAATTACCTAAGACTTCTGCAACAAGAACTGAAACTAACTCTGCTTTACCAGCAGGATTAGCAGCAGCACTTGCAGCAGCGGGATTATTAACAGCTCGTCGTCGTAAAGAAGACAAGTAATCAAAATAATTAAGGAGTAGAATACTCCACGTGCTAAAGCTCTTTCAGATTTAATATTATCTGAAGGGGCTTTAGTTTTTTATATAGATATTATTAAATAGTAGATGGGAAATTTTTTAATAATAAAGGGTAAACAAAAAGATTGAAATTTAGTTATAAGTATTTTAAAATTTACTAGTAGATGAAATATAGGGAGATAGTTATGAAAAAAATTCCTAGAGTATCCATAGTAATACCAGTTAAAGGTGGAAAACTTTTGATGGAATCACTGGATTCTGTGATTAAACAAACATATCAAGATTGGGAATGTCTTATTGTAGATGATGGAATAGATAGTACAATTAAAGATAAAGTTTTAGATTTGTTATCTTCAGATAGTCGTTTTTATTTGATAGAATCTGAAGGTAAGGGAATATCTGATGCTTTGAATACAGGTATTAAGTGTGCACGTGGAGAATTGATCGCTCGTTTAGATGATGATGATAAATGGTATACATATCATTTAGATTTACTAACTTATATTTTGAATAATAATAGTAATCTAGATATAGTTGGGAGTATGGTGGATCTTGAATGGCAACCTCGAATAACTCCAAGTAATATACCGGTATTTAACCCGTATCGTGATTTAGTGAATAGAAATCCTTTCAATCATCCTGCAGTAGTCTTTAGGAAAAAAGCGTTTGAGAAATTGGATCAAGGTTATCGTTCCGAATGTAATGGTTTTGAAGACTATGAATTATGGAGTAGGTTGTTAACAGAATATAATAGTTTAGTTGTTAATGCCGCAACTATGTACTATAATTCAAGTAGTGTAGACAAGGAAAAGTGGTGGTTTGAATATCTTGTATTCCGACATGAATTATGCAAGAGGTTTAGTAAGGAATTTGGTCGTAAATTTTATGTAGAGCAGGTGATTTATAATGATTAAAATTTCAGCGTATACGTTGCACGGACTTATTGGAACCAAAAGATTAGGTTTTGTATCAACGCATATTGCTAGGGAAAAAATTTTTGATGGTTTAAATATACCACATACGATTTTGTTTTCAGATCCTTGTTTACATAAAAGTAATTGGACAGAATTACTTGAAAAAATGGGATATAGAAAATATAAGAATGTTGTACTAGAAAAATCTAATATAGCAAGACATAAGCCTTCGTTAACTAAGGAAGAGGCCTTACAATTAATTGATAGTCCGATTGATGTTAAGGAAGTTTATTATTCTGAAAATGGGTATGTAGCAGCCATTGAATTAAGCAATGAGGAAGTTATTTACTTTACTTCGAATATATTTTTATGGCATAAAGATAATTATGCAGATCTCTATGATGATTCGGGGGTACTGCTGTCTATGAATTTATTAAATGGGCAGTGGAGTATTATAGAAGATGGTATTCAAAAGAATCATTGGGATATTATGATTGAGTGGTTATCTATGAATACATCACAAAAGGATTATTATATTTCTGATTTTTCTTCGGAGTTACCTATGTCTTTTAGAAAGTTTTTTCAGAATACTGGAAGAGTCCTACATGTTATGATTCATTATAATATTTTGTCATCCCAAATGGTGTTTAAATTTCCAAGATGGGCTACTTTGTTAACAGCATCTGAAAGATTGACAGAGCAATTAAAAAAATTAGATATAACTAGTACGTTTCTTCCTCCTATTTATGTGGACAAAGTTCTAGCTAAGAGATATGAATCGGTTAAAAAATATTGTTTAGTTGGAGCTAATGCTGATATAAAACGTATTAATATGGCTATTGATGCTTTCCAGCAATGCTTTGAGAATGGACAAAATGTTTCTTTAAGTATTTTTGGTGGATTGCCTGATAATGTTAAGGTTGAAAATTTACCACAAAATGTTGAGTATAAAGGTTTTGTTAGTGAAGTTCCTTATTGGGAATATGAAGGATATATTTCTTGTTCTAAATCGGAGTGTTTTGCTAATGCGATGGTTGAAGCTAGTAGTAATGGTCTTGTTACAGTTGTTTCAAATGTTGATTTAGCTCATCGTTTTTATAAGAGTATTTCTAAGGATGGTGTTTACTTATTTGATACTACAGAAGAATTGGTAGATGTTATTACAATGTTAACTAATAAAAGTGTATTTTCACCATTTGAAATTGCAGAGAGATATCAATTAAATGGTGTTATTGAAATGTATAGAAATATTTTTTCTAATATGGAATAGTTAGAAAATTACGTGTTTTAAATTATGCTATAATAATTAGCATTTTTTAAAATACGTTTTTTATTATATTAAATGACTGTATGTAGAATAATAGTCTGGAAATAACTTGAAATTTAGTGATAAAAGGTATAAAATAGAAGGGATATATAAATTTAAACTTGAAAGGAAAAATATTTAAAGTATGAAAAACAAATCAAATAAGAAAAGTTTTGATTGGTATGGTAAAAGTCAACGCTTTTCAATAAGAAAATATCACTTTGGTGCAGCATCAGCTTTATTAGGAACAGCTCTATTAATGGGTGTTGGAACTGAAGCGAAAGCGGAAGTTACACATAATCCAGATAAGTCAATTACTTATACTGATACTAATACAAAAGAAACAGTAACAGTAGATGCTGGATTCTTAGCACAAAATTCAATTACAACGGTTAGTCCTGGATATGGTGCCTTTGCAGATATTCCAAAAACAGCTAATGATTCAACAGGTGCAGTAGAAGGTGCTGACACGTTAGCAGGTAATATAAAAGGTGCAGTAGAATATAGAGATGTAGATACTAATCAAGAAGTAAAAACTAAGTTAGAAAATCAAGATTTAGGAGATGTTTCTTTATCTACGCCTTATGATAAGGAAAAATTAGCTGCAGAAAAAGATGGTAAAAACTATAGAGATACTACTTTATCTGAAACAACAGACCAAACGGTAGGGAAAGAAAATACATTAGTATTTAACAATAAGGATTACACTTATGTACGTTCGGAGTTAGTAGGAGATGTTAAAAAGTCTGTTGATGTAGCAGAATCTACTTTCAATGATGTAACTGCAAAAGTTACTCCAGAAGGTCTACACACAGCAACTGGAGACATTAACTATACAGCCCTACCAACAGGTGGAAAAGTGTATATCGTTGAAGAATTATCTGATGGAGTATACGGAAAATATGTAGAAGCTACAAGTGTAGCATCAGATGAAGCAGTAGTTGCTGCATTTAAAGCAGGATTAGCAACTGCTAAGGACTTTACGAGTGCAAATGTAGGGACTTTAAGTGCTAACGATATATTAGTAATAGTTGATAAGGATACTTATAGTGTATCAAATCAAGACACTTTATCTTTTGAACAACAAACGTTTACAGAAATGATTATTGTTAAAGCAGGGGCAAAAACATTAGATTTTTCTACAGAGCTTGGATTACCTCCTACTGCTGATGATGTTATCTGGTGGTTAGATAGTTGGTTAGCTAATAACAATCCAGAGTTAGCAAACCTTCCTAAACTTGAAGCTTTCAAATTCCATGCACCTGTTAGAAGTGTTAATGAAATTAAAGTTGATGGAAATGAAAGTTTTAATGGGGCAGATCGTGTGGTATTTGATTGGACACCGGATAAGGCTGTCTTAGATGCTGTTAATGCAGAATTTCAAGCAGAGAAAGACAAAATTTATGCTGAAATTAGAGCCTTAAATAACTGGAGTTTAGGAGCTACGGATGAAAGAGATGACCGTGAAATTTATGGAAATAAATTAATAGAGGCACATGCAAAAATTCAAAACAGAATATATGAAGAATTCCTTGCTACTATACCAACTATAACTACTGGAGAAAAAGAAGTAAAAACAGTTATCACTAAGTCAAACGGATCTACTGCTTGGGAATATTCTATAAGCAGAAATGAAGGGGTTTATACTGGTGTAAGTACTGATGTTAGTGAAACGGGTAATTATAGTATTTACCAATATATGGAAGAAGCTGATCCTAAGACTGAAGGATTAAGTAATTTACAAGACACTACATATAGTTTAATCACACCAGTCCGTGCTTACAGAGTAGCAACGCCAGAACCACTTACTTTAGTTCACTACTATGAAGAAGTTAAGAAAGGTTCAGTAATTGTTAAGTATGTTGAAACAGGAACTACAACAGAATTAAAAGATCAAGTAGTAGATGTTGATAATCAACCGATTAAAGGAGCTACTTACGATACAACAGACAATAAACCACAAGAAATTACAGCGAAAGATGGAAAAGTTTATAAACTTATAGCTGGAGCTGGTTTAGAAGCTGGATCAAAATCAGAAACTGGTAATTTAGTGGAAGGTATTACTGAAGTTATCTACGGTTATACTTTGAAAACAGAAGAGACACCAGATGGTGCACCAACAGAAACTAAAGGAAACGTTATCGTTAAGTATTTCATTGAAAATACTGAAACAAGTATTAAAGATCAAGCTGAAGCAATCAACGATGTAGTGTCGAGAACACAAAACTTTGTAACGAAATCAGGAAATGTTGTTATTAGTAATCGAACAGAAGTTACACCAACAAATGTTACATTTGATACAAAACCATTGGCTGATGCAACAATCACAGCGAAAGATGGTAAAGTATATGAACTTGTAAAACTACGTAGTGGGGAAGAAGCAGGAACATTGAAAGAAGGAACTGCTGAAGTTATCTATGACTACCGTTTAGTAACAAACGAAAGCAAAGATGGAGAGTTAAAAGACTCTAAAGTAGGGAAAGTAACAGTAGACTACGTATTAGAAGATGGAACATTAATCGAGTCAGCAGTAGATACACCAGAAACAGCAGTAGAAAAAACACAAACTTATGTAACGAAATCTGGAGATGTTGTTATTTCAACTCGTGACGAAGTGACACCAGTAGATGTAGACTATGACACAACAGACTTGAAAGCAGAAATCAAAGAATTTGGTGGAAAACAATACTACTTCGTAAAAGTTGCGGATAATTCTAAACCTGAAGCAGGAAAAGTGGTAGAGGGAGAAACGAAAGTAATCTATGTATATAGAGAAATAGAAACAGGAAAACCAGTACCTCCGCTAACAATAGAAATTCCTAATGTGGAAATCAAACCAGAAGAAAAAGATGGAGATGCAAAAGATTCTAAAGTAGGGAAAGTAACAGTAGACTACGTGTTAGAAGATGGAACATTAATTGAATCAACGGTAGATACACCAGAAACAGCGGTAGAAAAAACACAAAGATATGTGATAAAAACAGCTGATGGTGTAGTGTTAACATCGCGTGACGAAGTGACATCAGTAGATGTAGACTACAATACAGAAGAACTGAAATCAGAAATCAAAGAATTTGGTGGAAAACAATACTACTTCGTAAAAGTGGCTGACAACTCGAAACCTGAAGCAGGAAAAGTGGTAGAGGGAGAAACGAAAGTAATCTATGTATATAGAGAAATAGAAACAGGAAAACCAGTACCTCCGCTAACAATAGAAATTCCTAATGTGGAAATCAAACCAGAAGAAAAAGATGGAGATGCAAAAGATTCTAAAGTAGGGAAAGTAACAGTAGACTACGTGTTAGAAGATGGAACATTAATTGAATCAACGGTAGATACACCAGAAACAGCGGTAGAAAAAACACAAAGATATGTGATAAAAACAGCTGATGGTGTAGTGTTAACATCGCGTGACGAAGTGACATCAGTAGATGTAGACTACAATACAGAAGAACTGAAATCAGAAATCAAAGAATTTGGTGGAAAACAATATTACTTCGTAAAAGTGGCTGACAACTCGAAACCAGAAGTAGGAAAAGTAGTAGAGGGAGAAACAAAAGTAATCTATGTCTACAGACTAGTAGAAGGAGAAATACCTAAACTACCAGTACCGACAGTAGATTTACCAGAAATAGAGATTGAAACAAAAATTCCAAATGACTTCCCGACGGTTGATTTACCAGAGATAGAAATTGAAACGAAAGTTCCAAATGACTTCCCGACGGTTGATTTACCAGAGATAGAAATTGAAACGAAAATTCCAAATGACTATCCAATACATGAAAAACCGGAGTTAGAGTTACCACAACCAGATCCTAAGCCAGAACCGATTCCGGATCCAGGACCAAAACCTGAGCCAAAGCCGGAACCGACTCCGGAACCAAAACAAAAACCAAGTCCAAAAGTAGCTAAACCAGCAACGAAAGCAACACCAGCTGGAGCCCTACCTAAGACTTCTGCAACAAGAACTGAAACTAACACAGCTTTACCAGCAGGGTTAGCAGCAGCGCTATTGGCAGCAGGGTTATTAACAACTCGTCGTCGTAAAGAAGATAAGTAATAAGGAATAAAAGGAACTAAGCAAAGCTTAGTTCCTTTTTTCTTTAATTTTTTAAATTTTTCAGAAAATTTAATCGAATACTATTTTAATTTACCTTTTAATATGGTATGATATAATTACCTAGAAAAAATGGAAGGGGTTAAAATATGAAATTTGAAAATTATGAATATAACAGACCTAATAAAGAAGAAGCAAAAGTAAAATACAATGGACTTATTGAAAGATTAGAAAATGCTGAAAATTTTGAAGATTTTTACGCAACGTTTACAGAGTATAACAAATACTCATCAACATTAGATACTCAAGCTACACTTGTTTCTATTAGAAATAGTGTTGATACTAGGGATGAATTCTATGAAGCAGAGCAAGATTTCTGGAATGAATTTGGACCAGAATTACAAGAAATTTCATCAAGAGTAGCAAAACTAGTTTATAATTCTAAATTTAAAGATGAGTTAAAAGCAGAGATTGGTGAGCATTACTTTAACCTTATCGAATGTGAATTAAAAACTTTCTCTGAAGAAATTTTAGAGGACTTAAAAGAAGAAAATAAATTAGTAACTGAATATACAAAACTTACTTCATCAGCCAAAATTTTATTTGATGGTGAAGAGAGAAATCTATCTGGTATGGCTAAGTACACTCAAGCTGATGATAGAAATGTTAGAACGGAAGCATCTAATGCAGTGGCTAAATTCTTTGAAGAAAACTTAGATAAATATGATGATATCTATGATCGTATGGTTAAGGTTAGAACAAAGATTGCTAAGAAATTAGGGTTTGAGAACTTTGTTGAATTAGCCTACCTAAGACTTAGAAGAACTGATTACAGAGCTAAAGAAGCTGCTGGATACAGACAACAAATCTTAGAAAACATTGTACCTCTTGTAGAGAAATTGAAGAAAGACCAAGCGGGGCGTCTAGGTTTAGATTCTCTAAAATTCCAAGATGAAGGAGTTATGTTCCTAAGTGGAAATCCTAAACCAAAAGGAGATAGAGATTTCTTAGTATCTAATGCAGTGACTATGTATAGAGAATTATCTGATGAAACAGCTGAATTCTTCGACTTTATGGTTGAGAGAAACTTACTTGATTTAGATACTAAAGAAGGAAAAGCTGGTGGTGGATACTGTACATACTTACCAGATTACAGATCGCCATACATCTTTGCTAACTTCAACGGAACGCCTCACGATGTAGAGGTTCTAACTCACGAAGCAGGACACGCCTTCCAAGTTTATAGAAGTCGTGATGTAGTAGTTCCAGACTACACTTGGCCAACATACGAGGCTTGTGAAATTCACTCTATGTCTATGGAATTCTTAACTTGGCCTTGGATGGACTTATTCTTCGAAGAAGATACAGAAAAATTCAAGTACTACCACATAGCAGGAGCACTTAAGTTCTTACCTTATGGTGTAACTGTAGATGAGTTCCAACACATTGTATATGAAAACCCAGAACTATCGCCAGCAGAGCGTCGTGCTAAATGGTTAGAAGTTGAGTCTAAGTACTTACCAAGTCGTTCTTACGATGAGGTACCAGCCCTAAAAAATGGTATGTTCTTCTACCGTCAAGGACACTTATTCTCATCTCCATTCTATTACATTGACTACACTTTAGCTCAAGTATGTGCTTTCCAATTCTGGAAAAAAGCAAATGAAAATCCTAAGAAGGCTTGGGAAGAGTACCTAGCATTATGTGATTTAGGTGGAACAAGAGCATTCTTAGACTTAGTTAAGTCAGCAAACTTAGAAAACCCATTTGAAGATGGAACAATCGCGAATGTAACACCAGCACTAGAATCATACTTAGATTCTGTTGATACAAGCAAGTTTTAATATTGAAAAGAAACGCAGTCTTATAGGCTGTGTTTCTTTATATATTTGATAAATAGCCTGGTATGTAGTAAAATTATATAGATAAAATATAATGAGGTAAACTATGCTAAAAAAAAGATTGTTTCAAATCTGTGTTGAGCTGACAAACGGTAAGCTATCATCAAAAGCTATACAAAAATTAACAAAATCAAGTGCATCACGCTTATTAATTCCGGCTTTTATTAAAACTTATGGGATTAATACTTATGAACCTTTAAAAGAAATTTCGGAATTTAAAAATCTTAATGAATTCTTTATAAGGGAAATTCACCCTAAATTAAGGCCAATAGCTGAAGGTGAAGAAGTGATAGCTAGTCCAACGGATGGATTAATTTCAGAAATAGGAAAAATTGATGAAGATGCAAGTTTTGTAGTTAAAGGGCAAGAGTATTCTGTGAAAACTTTACTTGCAGACAAGAACAGAGCAAAAGAATTAGCTGGTGGTACTTATATGGTAGTTTATCTGAGTCCAAAGAATTACCATAGAATTCATATACCGACTTCTTCAAACAAAATTGAAGAGTATACATTAGGTAGACATTCATATCCTGTAAATAAATTAGGTTTAGAGCTAGGAGATAATGTACTTTCTTATAATTATAGAAGGGTATTTAAAATCTCTAATGATAAGATTAATTATGACTTAGTAGCTGTAGGTGCTCAAAATGTAAACTCAATTATTTCTACTCATAAAACAGAAGTTTTAGAAAAAGGAAATGAGTTAGGTTATTTTGAATTTGGTTCGACTGTAGTACTACTTTTCCCAGGAAATAGTGCAGATTTTTCAGAAGTGAAAACACCTATGGAAATTAAAATGGGACAAAAAATTGGGAGTATTTTATAGTAAATTATGGTATTAAGAAAATATTTTTCACCCGATGATTATATAGAAAAATTTGATATGATTGATATTGAATACCTGAATAAATATGGTATAAAGGCAATTATATCAGACTTAGATAACACCCTAATTTCTTGGGATAGTAAAAACGATACAGAGGACTTAAAAAAGTGGCTTACTGCTTTAAAGGAAGCAGGTATAGATATAATAATCCTATCTAATAATAATCCAACAAGAGTTGGAGATTTTTGTAAAGGTTTAGACTTGGATTATATTGCTAAGGCTAGAAAACCTTTAACTTCTGGTTTCGAGAAGGCTTTGGATAAGTTAGGAAAAAATCCTAAAGAAGTAATGGTACTGGGGGATCAGTTAATGACTGATATATTAGGATCTAAGAGATTAGGACAAGTGAGAAGCGTATTGGTAAAGCCAGTTACTAATACTGATGGATGGAACACTAGAGTGAATCGTTTCTTTGAAGCCAAGATAATGGCGTTACTGCAAAAGAATAATGAATTTCCTCAGATGAGAGAAAAATAATAGGAGAAAAATTTTGTTAGAAAAATTAACTTGTATAGGTTGTGGAATTGACATTCAAACAGAAGATGAGAATAAACAAGGTTACTTACCTTTAAGTGTAGTAGCTAAGTCAGTTGATTTAAATCTTGTTTGTAAGAGATGTTTTAGACTTAAAAATCATAATGAAGTAACTGATGTAGAATTAGGGGCTGAAGATTTTTATAAAATGATAAAAAGCCTATCTAAGAAAGATGCCTTGATAGTAAAAGTAGTAGATATTTTTGACTTTTCAGGTTCTTGGATAGAAGATGTTACTGATATAGTAGGAAAAAACAAGGACTTAGTACTTGTTGCTAATAAAATGGATTTACTACCGAAATCAGTAAAACCAAATAAAATTAAGCAATGGCTATTTTCAATGATGAAACAAAAAGGAATTAAGGTTAAGGATATTTTCTTAATTTCTGCCATTAAAAATCACGGAGTAGAAGAACTAGCTCAAAACTTAGATAGACTGCGTAATAAGAAAGATATTTATATTGTAGGAGCTACTAACGTAGGTAAATCTACTCTTATTAATAAACTTATTGAGTTAACATCTGGAGATAAAAACGTTGTAACAACGTCTCACTTCCCAGGTACGACTTTAGGGATGATTGAAATTCCTTTAGACTCAAGATCGAGTTTATATGACACGCCAGGTATTATCTTAGATTATGATATTGCTCATTACTTAGATGCTAAAACTTTAAAATTAGTAATTCCTAAGAAAGAAGTTAAGGCTAGAGTGTTCCAATTAAATCCAGAGCAATCAATTTTCTTTGGTGGACTTGCTAGAATGGACTTTGTGAAAGGAAATAGACAAAGTTTCACTATTTACGCATCTAACTTGGTAGAATTACACAGAACTAAATTAGAAAATGCTGATAACTTATTTGAGAAACACTTAGGTAAGATGTTAGCACCGCCGTTTGAAGATAACCTTTCAATCTTCGATAAGCCAGTTAAAAAATCATTCAGAATTACTAATAGAAAGATTGATATAGTAATTTCAGGATTAGGATGGATAACAGTAAACAGCGACTCTGGATGTGAAATTGACATTTGGGTAGCAGATGAAGTGGAAGTATTTACGAGAGATTCTATAATTTAGACTGCCTTAGATGATTTCATTCATTAAAAATGAAATCTCCCGTAGGCAGTCTTACGCAGGAAAATATTACAGTGTAATATTTTTCGGCGAAAGAAACAGAAATCTTACGGAAAAATATTGCAGTGCAATGATTTTTGGCGATACCTTAAAAATAAACAACAGGAGAAAATATGTTAAGAGGAAAACAAAAAAGACAATTAAGAGCTTTAGCTCATCACTTAAACCCAATTTTCCAAATAGGAAAAGGTGGGGTTAATCCAGAAATGATTAAAGGGATAGCAGATGCTCTTGAAAAAAGAGAATTAATCAAAGTAGCTATTCTTCAAAACTGTGATGAAGATAAAGATGAAGTTGCTGAAACAATCTCATCAAGAACAAGATCAGAACTTGTTCAAGTTATCGGTCACACAATTGTTTTATACAAACAATCTTCACAAGAAAAATACAGAAAAATAGAATTAGTAAAATAATGCAAAAGATAGCTTTATATGGTGGTTCATTTGATCCAATACATATTGGTCATTTGATTACAGCTACCAATGTATTAGAAACTTTAGCGTTAGATAAATTAATTTTTATCCCATCTAATATCACACCCCTAAAGGCATCTAATTTAACAGCAACAAATGAAGAACGTTATGAAATGGTAAAAGTTTCAGCGTCTTCTAATCCGAGGTTTGAAGTTTCTGATTATGAAATTTCTAAAGATGATGTTTCTTATACCTACAATACTGTAAGACATTTTAAGGATGAATATCCCAATAGTGACTTATATTTTATTATTGGTACTGATAGGGTTAAGGATTTACACAAGTGGTATAAAATAGAAGAGTTAGCAAAACTAGTTACTTTTATTTTTGTTGCTAGGGATGATGAAAAATTAGAAAAGATTATAGGTGAAACAGAGTTTTATAATAGTATAAAATATGTTATACTTAACTTGCCTGTAATTGAAATTTCTTCAAGTATGGTTAGGGATAAAATAAAAAATTCTAGGTCGGTAGACTACCTACTAGAGAAAAATTGTTTAAAATATATAGAGGAGAAAAAGTTATATGAATTTTGAACAAATCCAAGAAAAAGTTAAAGAAATACTAGATGAAAGAAGATATGAACATACACTAAGAGTAGTAGATACTGCAGCAATGCTTGCTGAAAGATACGGAGCAAACGTTGAACGTGCTAAGTTAGCTGCCTTATTACACGACGTGTGTAAGCCGATGGACGAGGAGTTAATGAAGAAGTATGTAATCAAGTACAACCTTGATATCAAATTACTTGATTATCCAACAGAAGTTCTTCACGGACCGGTTGCAAGTGTTTATATTGAAAAAAAATTTGGTGTAGTTGATGAAGAAGTTAAGATGGCAGTTGCCCACCATACTTTTGGTAGAATGCACATGTCACTTTTAGAAAAAATTGTATTCATCGCTGACTACATTGAACCTGCAAGAAAACACCCTCACTTAAGAGAAGTTACAGAAGTAGCTGAGTATGATTTAGATGAAGCAGTAAGACTAGCAGCTAAGTATACATTAGTATTCTTAATTGATAATGATGAAAGAATTTACCCATCATTATTAAAATGCTATAACTACTACAATATTAAAAATTATCAAGTAGGGTTTAAAGAAGTAAATAAAGATAAAATTTTATCTGGAGAAAAAATCATCACAATCCGTAACAAGGAAGAAGCTCACTTCAAAAAAGGTGATACTCTAGAAGCTGTTACTTATGATGATAATACTAAAACTGTTTTCGCTAAGTTAGAAGTTGATTTAGTAAAACGTGTTGACAGGTATTCATTAACGGAAAGACACGCTTCGTTTTACGGTGTTTCTAAAGATGAATTAGTAGCAAAATTAGCAGAACGTTATCCAAATGATGATGAATTATATGTAATAATGTTCCATTTAATAAAATAAGAAAGAGAGAAAATAATGACTGTAGAAAAATTATTAACAACAGTAGTAGATGCGTGTGATGACAAGCACGGTTATGATATTGTAGCTTACGATTTAAGAGAAGCTGGATTTTTATATGACTATTCAGTAATCTGTCACGCTCCAACAAATAGACAAGTAGAGGCAATCGCTTCTGAAGTAAAAGAAAAAGTAGTAGAAAATGGTGGACAAGTTCTAAATATTGAAGGTTGGCGTGAAGCTAAGTGGATTTTATTAGATTTAGGTGACATCTTAGTTAACGTAATGACACGTGATGACAGAGAGTACTACGAGTTAGATAAACTATTTGAGAAATATCCAATCAAAGAAGTATAAGAAAGTAAGGTAGATTAATCTACCTTCTTTTTTAATGATAGGGGGATGGGAATATGTATAAGAATTTAAGTTTGGTTTATGATAGATTGATGGACGTGGACTATGAAACGTATAGAAATCTTATAGATGGTATTTTAAAAGATAAGAGTGATTTGACGCTTCTTGATTTAGGGTGTGGTTCTGGAGCATTAACAGCAAAATTAGGGTCTTATGGACAAGTTTTTGCGATTGATAAAAGTGAAGAAATGTTAGCTTTAGCAACTGCGAAGTATTCTAAGGCATCTTATTTTGCTTTAGATTTATTGAATATTAATTCCTTGAATCAGAAGTTTGATTTTGTTTTATCAGCTTTTGATGTATTTAATTATTTAGAGAACTTTGAAGAATTTACCAAAGGACTTAAAGAAGTTTATAATTCTTTAAATGATGGTGGAATTTTTGTGTTTGATATGCACACTCCGGCTAAAATTAACTATATGTTAGAGGAAGAAGTCTTTGCTTACGAAGAAGAAGATTTGGCTTATATCTGGTACACGTATCCGACTGATAATGAACTAGAAGTAGAGAGCGAACTTAGTTTCTATGTAGAAGAAAAAGATGGCTTGTATAAAAAAATGTATGAATATCAAAAACAGAGAACATATTCAATAGATAAAGTAATAAAATCTATTTCATCGACTGGATTTACTCTTGAAAGATATTTCTGTGATTTTGATGAATCGAATAAAGATTATGAAAATGCTCATAGAATAATATTTGTGTTGTCAAAATAAGATAATTGAGTATTATTTATATTGATGATATAATTATTTAGTTATACAAAAGGAGGTGTTATATATGTCATATGCATCGGATATGAAAAAAGAATTGACTATGATAGAAGTAACTGATGAACCTGAATTTTTATCTGAATTATCAGCCTTAATAAAAATGAATGGTGTCTTAGGTATTACAAATGGAAAATTAGCCTTAACATTTCAGACGGAAAATGCTTCGATAGCTAGGAGAATGTTCTCTTTAGTTAAGTATTTTTATGAAGTAGATATCAATATATCTGTAAGGAAAAAATTAAAGTTAAAGAAAAATAATGTTTATATATGTAGATTAGAAGAGAGAGTAAAAGAAATTTTAACGGATTTATATATATTAAATGATAACTATACACTAAAAACAACAATAACAGAATCTTTAATAGATACTGATGAAAAGAAGAGAGCTTATTTAAGAGGAGCTTTCCTAGCTGGAGGATCTGTAAATAATCCAAGAACATCTTCTTATCACTTAGAGATTTTTTCACAATACGAAGAACATAGTAAAGAATTACTGAACCTTATGAATTCATATGATTTAAATGCTAGGGTATTAGAGAGAAAGAAAGGTTTTATTGTATATATCAAAGAATCTGAGAAAATATCAGATTTTATAAATATAGTAGGAGCCTTGCAAGCTTTATTTCAATTTGAAGATGAGAGAATTGTTAGGGACCTTAACAACGCTGTTAACAGAATGAATAACTGTGATATGGCGAATATGAATAAGACAGTAAATGCAGCAACTAAGCAAGTAGAAGACATTAATGTTATTGTAGAAAGAATTGGTCTTGAGAATCTTGATGAGAAATTAAGAGTAGTAGCTCAGGCAAGGTTAGAAGCCCCAGAAGCTGCTCTAACAGAGTTAACTGAATATATAGAAGATGGAAAATTATCAAAGTCAGGATTAAATCATAGATTTAGAAAAATTGCTAAGATTGCTCAAGAACTTAGAGAAGGTATTTACGAAGTATAATACTGTTAAACTAGTAATATAAGTAGTGATTATAGTATAAATCGAGAGAGTATGTTATATTTTCTAACATATATTCGTGTTTTTATATAAATGTGTTATAATAAATCTCGTTGAAAAACAAAATTATAGTAGGAGAAATTTATGTATCAAAAAATATTAGATATGATTGCTATAGCTAATGATTTTATGTGGACTTATTTTTTAATAGGTTTAATCTTGGCTGTAGGTATTTATTTTACGTTTTCTATTAAATTTGTTCAATTTACATACATAAAGGAAATGTTCAAATTAATAACGGAAAAACCAGTTACAAATAAAGATGGAAGTCAAAAAGGAGTATCTGCATTTCAAGCATTTACTATTTCAGCTGCATCTCGTGTAGGTACTGGTAATATTGCTGGGGTTGCTATTGCGATTGCAATGGGAGGTCCAGGAGCTGTATTTTGGATGTGGGTTATGGCTTTAATTGGTGGAGCTTCATCTTTTGCAGAATCTACATTAGCCCAAGTTTATAAAGTTAGAGATAGAAGAGGATTATACCGTGGAGGGCCTGCTTACTATATGGAAAAAGGGCTTGGTCAAAAGTGGATGGCGGTAGTATTTTCAGTAGTAATAGCTATAACTTATGGATTTGCCTTTAATGCATTCCAATCTAATACTATTGCTAAGTCTTTAGCAAAATATAGTGTTGATCCACAAATTGTTGGTATTGCTTTATTACTTGTTACAGTTTGGATTATCTTCAGCGGTACTACTAAATTAGTTAAGGTAACACAGTGGATGGTACCAATCATGGCTATTTTATACTTATTAATAGTGTTTGTTATTATGATTATGAACTTTGATAAGCTAGGTGGAATTTTAGTTCAAATCGTCAGATCTGCATTTGGTTTTGAACAATTTGCTGGTGGTACAATAGGTATGGCTGCTGCTATGTTACTAGGAGTTAAACGTGGTATGTTCTCAAATGAGGCAGGTCTAGGTTCTACTCCTAACGCTGCAGCAACAGCGGAAACATCTCACCCAGCTAAGCAAGGATTCATTCAAACATTAGGTGTATACTTCGATACTATGTTAGTATGTACAGCTACAGCGTTCTTAATTCTTTTATATCCTGAATTACAATTCGGTGGGGAATTAACTGGTATCCAGTTAACTCAAGCAGCAATTACAGCACATATTGGTGATATTGGTTCTATCTTCCTAGTTGTAGCAATTTTCTTATTTGCTTATTCTTCAGTAATAGGAAACTACTACTATGGTGAAACTAATATCCAATACTTAATCCCTAAAAAATGGGCAGTTAATGTGTATAGAGTGGCGGTAGCTGCATTCGTATATTTAGGTGCGGTAGCAGATTTAGAAATCGTGCTAGCGGCATCAGATGTAACAATGGGGATTATGGCTATCCTTAATTTAATTGCTATTGTAGGATTATCTGGAGTTGTTTATGCAGTTCTTAAAGATTATACTAAACAAAAGAAAGCCGGAAAAAATCCAGAATTCTATTTAGATAACTTACCAATAAAAATAAACAATGTAGAATGTTGGGAAGATAAAAAGAAATAGAAATTTATGAAAACATTTCAAGTCAGTCTTGAAGTGTTTTTTTATTGTGTAAATGATGTGAAAATATATGAAATGGTATTGAATTTTTTTCAAATTTGAGTTATTATATAATAGTAATGAATAGTAATATAATAATGAAAGGGTGGGTAAAATGCCTAACACAAATCTAGTAGCACCGTCTAGGAAAAAAGGTGTATTTATGTTTACCTTGTTAATACTTGCATATATTGTATTTGCGATTAACTGGGTAGGGGGTTCTAATTTATCTAAGGAGATAACAGGACATTACTTTAATGGACAAGCTGTATCTGCCTCAACATCTGAATTGGTAAACTATACTATAACAGGTGCAAGGATAATTGCAAACTTATTAGCTGTAGTAGTTTTAGTTAAATTGAATCCAAAAAACGCTTCATTGTTTGCTTTAGTTTTACTAAGTTTTTCATTTATAGCTGTATTTTCACCTAATTATTGGGTTTACACAGGAGCTAGAATGATAATGGCGCTTGGTGGATCTATGATAATGGTTTTCGTTAATGTTTATGTTGCGAAATTTATACCAAATTCTCAAAAGACAATAACAGGTGCTGTTATAACAGCTGCATATAATGTTGGGGCAGCTTTAGTAGCGATATTATTCTTATTATTTAACAATGCGCTGAAAGCGGATTGGCAAAATACTATGATGATTTTTTCTTCATTCAGTTTAGTGATATTATTAATTTGGTTTTTATTTTCTGATGATTTCAATCCAATTCCAAAAACTGAAACTAACAAGAATTATTTTTATCAAAAATTACTATTAGAATCAAGATTAATTGCACACGTTGAAGATGAAAAAGAATATACTTATGGTGATGCATTAAAAGAAAAATTCGTATATATATTCTCACTAGGTTTTGGTGGATTCTTATTCTTATATGTAATGTCTTTAGTTTCACTGCCGAACCAAGTAGCTGCTAATTCAACAATTGGTTTCAAGGCACCGTTTATGATTTTAGCTGTAACTATGGGTGGGATTTTAGCTACGCTTTTAGATTTATTCCTACTAAAATATGTTGTTAATAAAAAGAAATTTTTATTAATTAATGGAGTTGCAATGATATTAACTATGGTTGTGGGATTATATTTAGCAAATATTTGGCTAGTAGGATCTTACCTAGCGTTGTTTGTATCAGGATTCTTTATGTATCTAGTGTATCCAGTATATTTAAATTATCCATATGATTTACCAGGAGCTACTCCTAAACAATTGGTAATAATTTTTGGAATAGTTTGGGCGATTGGATATGCAATACATACGGCATTTAATGTTATTTGGAGTATTGTTCTTCAAGGACAAGGATATGTAGCTTCTATTGTATTTTATGTAGCTGCAAGTTCGATATATTTAATTTTTGCTTCACTGCTTCCAAAACTTAATAAATAATATTTAGAACCTATGTAAATAGGTTCTTTTTTAGATTTGTGCATAACAAAAAAAGAAGTACTAGAATTTGTACTTCTTTTTACTTTAATTATTCACCTATAACTTTAACTTCGGTTTCAAGTTTAATTCCAGAGTTTTCTAGAACTTTATCTTGTACTTGTTTGATTAGCTCTTTGTAGTCTTCACAAGTGGCATTATTTATGTTTACCATAAAACCTGCGTGTTTTTTAGAGACTTGAGCACCACCGACAGTAAGTCCTTGTAGACCTGCTTCTTGTATTAATTGTCCTGCAAAATGACCTGGTGGACGTTTAAATACAGACCCACAAGAAGGGTACTCTAAAGGTTGTTTATCGGAACGTAATTTATTTAATTCTGTAACCTTATCGATTATTTCTTGTTTATTTCCTTTTTCTAATTGGAAGTAAACTTTTGTAATTATATCTTTTGTGTTTTGAATGATAGAGTGTCTGTAAGTAAATTCCATTTCTTCATTAGAGTAAGTTTTTTCTATTCCGTTAAGAGTTACAGTTTCTACTTTAGTAACAACATCTTTAACTTCTCCGCCGTAGGCTCCAGCATTCATAAAAATAGCTCCACCAATAGATCCTGGTATACCACATGCAAATTCTAAACCAGTAAGTTCTTCTTCAATAAGAAAATCAGTAAGTTCTTTAAGTGTTACTCCTGCTTCACATGAAACAAGGTTATTATCAAGTAATTCAATTTTTTTCATCTCTTGAGTTACTAAAGTAATACCACGAATTCCTTTATCCGATATTAAAACATTAGATCCATTTCCTAAAATTGTTATTTTTTCTTTAGTTTTTTCAGCAAAGTCTAATATTCCTACTAATTCGTCAACAGATTTTACCAAGATTAATTGATCTGCTTTACCACCAGTTTTAGTGTATGAATAATTTTTTAGTTCTTCATTGTATTTTATTATACTTTGGTTAAGTATGTTTTCTAATTTTAATTCCATTATCATTTGATAACCTCGTATCTAGATTTAACCTAACTATTTTATCACTATATAGGAGATTTGTAAAACAATATAATACGAATATATTCATGAAATTGTATTATAGTCTTTTAAGTAGCTTAATTATATGTGTGTAATAAAAATTGATTTTTTTTTTGATATGTTTTACAATTAAAATAAGTATTACTATACAAAAAATTAGAAAGATAAATTATTATGAACGATAAAAAAAGAGGCCCTTTATCTAGAACTACAAGGCAAAATGGTGTAGAACCAGGTGGTTTTGTCTCTAGAAGAGGGAAAGAAACCTCAAACCTATCGGGAAATACGCAGAGAGTATCATCTCCTGTAAGTCGTAGATTACCTAGTAGAAGTGCTGAGGTAGAGAATAATAAAAGAATATTAGAAGAAAAACGAGAACAAGCAAAAGTTATACGAAGAAGGGTAATTTCATCAGAAAATACAGATAAGAAGAAATTATCAAGAAGTGTTGCTAAGCCAATTGTTTCGTCACAATCTAGACCTAATGCAAGAATAAGTAAACCTGTGAAAAAACAAACTAGTATTTGGTGGTATGTTTTCAAATATGGACTTTATCTTGCTAGTATAGCCGTTATTGCGGTATTTCTTTTATTTAGCTATTGGATATTCCAAGCCCCAGAGTTTGATCCGAGGGTATTAGATAATAACAAAAAAACAATTGTTTATGATGTTAATGGAAACGAAATAGCAAAATTAGGAAATAACATAGGAGATAATGCAGAAATAGGAGAAGTTCCAAAGCAAATGCAAGATGCAATCTTAGCGACAGAGGATGCTAGGTTTTTTGAACACGTAGGAATTGACTATAGGCGTCTTGCGGGGGCATTTATTTCGAATATCACAAGTGGGTTTGGATCTCAGGGGGGATCAACTATATCTCAACAATTAATAAAAAGAACGTTTCTTGATGATAATAAAAACATAAAAAGAAAAGTTCAGGAAGCATATCTTGCTTATAAACTTGAACAGAATTATGATAAAGAAACTATTTTTAATATGTATATAAATAGAATATACTATTCAGATGGTGTTTATGGTTTAAAAACAGCTTCTAAATATTATTATGGTAGAGATTTAAATCAGCTAACCTTAGGTGAAATGGCATTGCTCGCAGGATTACCACAGCAACCTAATACATATAATCCATATGACAATCCTGATGCGGCTAAAGCCAGAAGAGATACTGTTTTATACTTAATGCAGTACCATGGTAAAATAAGTAAAGAAACAGCAGAAGCAGAACAAAACAAGCCGTTGACTTTTGAGCCGAAGTCTAAGGCCCAGAGATTCCAATCATCTAGTGAATTTGATAGAGAATATACTGCTTATATGAGTCAAGTAGAAGCAGAATTAAGAAATAGTGTAGAGTTTAAGAATTATGATGGTGATGTTTTAAATTTAGGATTAAAAGTTTATACTAATTTAGATCCGTTAATTCAAAAGAGTATTTCATCAAGCATGAATTCTAATTCTGCAAATATAAAACCGGCTAGTGATATAGCGATGGTTGTTTTAAATAATGAAAATAGTGGAATCTCTGCAATTTATGGAGGGAAAGATTTTAGATTTGGTGGATTTAATTATGCAACGCAATCTAAATTACAACCTGGTTCGGCAATAAAGCCTATTTTAGCTTATGCTCCAGCTATAGAATATTTAGGTTGGGGAACAGCTCAACTTATTGATGATAGTAAGTTACCTGGATCTAATATTCAAAACTGGGATAGGAAATTCCATGGAAATGTAACGATGAATGATGCATTGAAGATGTCTTATAATATTCCTGCGATTAAAACTTATCAAGCTGTAGGGATTGATAATGTAAGAAAATATGCTGAAAACGTAGGGATGAAAGTTACGGATGATTCAATTACTGCTCCTATTGGAGGGAGTGCAGATGGTTATAGTCCACTTCAAATGGCAGCAGCCTATGTTCCTTTCTCTAATGGTGGTTATTATGCAACTCCAAAAGCAATCAATAGAGTACTTGATAATACCGGACTAGAGCTTACAGAATTTTCGTCTAATGATAGAAAGCAAGTTATAAAAGAATCTACAGCATATATAATGACAGCTATGCTTAGAAATGTTCTAGATGGTACGGCAACATACGCTAATATCCCAGGAATAGATATGGCAGTTAAAACAGGAACTACAACTTTCTCAGAACAAGATGCTAAGAAATTTGGTTTTGATGTTGATGCATATTCTAAGGATTCATGGATAGTTGGGTATACAAATAAATATACAATGGCAGTGTGGCAAGGTTTCGATTCTATAGATGCACCAAGTAAATTCATGGTTTCGGAAGATACAAGAAAAACTCAAACCTTATATAGAATTAATATGCAAGAAATAGCAAGAATGTATCCGACAAATGCATTTGTAGCACCAGGTGACGTAGGTAATTTCCGTGGTGGACTGAAAGTTTTAACTGATGAAGATCGTAGAATCTTAGCAGAAGAAGCAAGAAGAGCAGAAGAAGAGAGACGTAGACGAGAAGAAGAAGCTAGAGCACGTGCTGAAGAAGAAAAACGTAAATTAGAAGAAAGTACTTCTCAAGAGACAACAACAGTAAGCGAGAATAATACGAATTCTAATAGTAATAACTCTGATTCTAATGAATCGTCTAGTTTACTAGATTTAATACCATTTATGAGAGATTCTGAAGATAGCGGTAATTAAAAGAAGGATTTTTTAATAAACTTTTATTTAAAGAGATTTGAGTCTATATATAGACTCAAATCTCTTTACTATATTGAAAAAATAGGAAAAATAGTATATAATTTCAACAGTGAATATTAAAACTTTAAGAAAGGAAGAGTATGAATTATTTAAAATTTATATTATCTATGGTAATTTTTGGAACCATAGGTGTAGTTGTTAGAAACATAGATTGGCCAAGTTCACATATAGTTTTGGCGAGAACAAGTATTGCGACAATAGTATTTTTATTAGTTTTTATGCTTACAAAAAAAAATATAGAATATAAAAATATATTAAAAAATTTACACTATCTATTTATATTGGGAGTCGCTTTGGCATTATCCTGGATATTTTTATTTGAAGCGTATATGCATACATCTTTAAGTGTAGCTATATGGATAAATTATTTAGCTCCTATTATAGTTATATTGTTGGCTCCATTTTTACTTAAAGAACCTATAACATTATTGAAACTTATTTGTATAGTTATAGCCTTAGTAGGATTATACTTAGTTTCTCAGATTGATATCATAAACTTCTCGTTTAATAAGGGAGTTTTATATGCTATGGGATCGGCATCTATGTATTCGATTGTTATGATTTTTAATAAAAAGATAAAGAATATAGATCCCTTTAATGCGACGTTTGTTCAAATGTTTATTGCTGCATTAACGATGATAGTATATGTTTTTGTATATAAAGGAGAAACGCCGGTAGTTCCAGATAATACAAGTATATTATTATTAGTTCTTTTAGGTGTAGTACATACTGGACTTGCTTGTTTCTTAATGTTTTCAGCAATCCCTAAATTACCGACATCGAGTGTTGCGTTTTTAGGATATTTAGATCCTATATTTACTTTTATATTTGCTTATGTACTTTTAGGGGAAATGTTAAATACAATGCAGTTAATAGGATCAGGACTAATATTATTATCGGCAATTTTAGCTCAGATACGAATAAAGAAAACTATGTCTTAAGATATAGTTTTTTTATTTTACAAACGAACTTCTTTAAGGTATAATTTAGGAGACTTATTAAGGGTCGTTAAAAAAATTAAATAAATTATGGAGGTTATGTATAATGTTTAATATTCAAGAACTTATACAACCTTTTGTTAACGCAGTACCAGGATTATTAAAGTTATTAGCTTTAGTAGTTGTTGCATTTGTAGTAGCAAAAGTTTTAAGAAAAGCAACTATTTTTTCTTTAAGAAAATTAGGATTTGCTAGCAAATTGGTAAAGTGGAATGTAGTAAAAGATGAAGTAAAAGCTAGATCATTAGCTAACACAATTGGTCAATTAGTTTACTTCTTAGTTATTTTATTCTTTTTACCATTAATTTTCTCAGGTTTAAATGTAGATTCTGCTTTTTCACCAATCTCAACAATGTTCAGTAGCATATTTGCCTACTTACCAAAAGTTATTTCAGCTGGACTTATTCTATACGTAGGTGGATTCTTCTGTAAATTCATTAAAAACATTGTAGCTGGATTATTAGGAAGCGAAAGAATCGGTAAGTTATTAGAGAAAGGTTTAGGAAAAGAAGCAACTTCTAAACAAGCTCAAATTGCTGATGCTTTATCTACAGTTGTGTATGTTTTAGTTTTCTTACCAATTTTAACATTAGCGTTAGAAACTTTAAGCATTAAATCAATTTCTGAGCCAGTAGTATCTCTATTAAACCAAATCGTAGCAATCATCCCTAACATACTAGTAGCAGTATTAGTTCTAGTAATTGGTGGATTCATTGTTAAGTTAGTTTCAGATTTAGTAGAAAACTTACTTAAATCAAGTGGATTAGATAACTACTCTAAATACTTAGGTGGAGAGTACACATTATCTAAATTATCAGCTCAATTATTAAGTGGAGTATTAACTGTATTCTTCGTAGTACAAGCTATCTCAATCTTAGGATTAGGTGTGTTAAACAACATTGGTGTAGCTGTAATTAAGTACTTACCAAACGCGATTTCTGCAATCTTATTATTAGTTGTAGCTATCATTGGAGGAAATATCCTTTCTTCATTCATCGCTAAAGTTGGTAACCAATTATTAGGAAATGTTGTTAAGTACGGAGTATTAGTATTAGCTGTTTTCATGGCATTAAACCAATTAAACATCGCTACTACAATCGTTAACTCAGCGTTCACAATCATCTTATCTGCTGCAGCTGTAGCATTTGCATTAGCATTCGGATTAGGTGGAAAAGACTTCGCTGCTAAACAATTAGAAAAGTTAAACAACTTTATTTCTAAAAAATAATAAGAAAAAGGTAACTCGAAGGAGTTACCTTTTTTATTGTATTTAATAAAAAAAAAACGAGTGTAGTACTCGTTTTTTAATTTGCAAATTTTTCTCTTACAATTTTTGCTACTTGTTCACAGTATTTAGCAGTAAGGTCATCAGTTTTTGCTTCAACCATAACTCTAACTAAGTTTTCTGTACCAGAAGCTCTCAGTAAGATTCTTCCGTTTGCTTCAAGTTCATCTTCAACTTTTTTACATTCAGCTAAGACTTCTTCATCTTGCATAGCTAGGTGTTTGTCTGTAACTTTAATGTTAACAAGTTTTTGTGGGAAGATTTCAACTTGATCAGCTAGTTCTTTTAGGCTGACGTTTCTTTCTTTTACGATAGAAGCTAATTGAACAGCAGTTAGGATACCGTCACCTGTAGACGCATGTTCTAACATAATAACGTGTCCAGATTGTTCTCCACCTAATGTGTAGCCACTTTTTCTCATTTCTTCAACTACATATCTATCTCCAACTGCAGTTTTTACAGAAGTCATTCCGTGCTTTTCAACAGCAGCATAGAATCCTAGGTTAGACATTACTGTAGATACAACCATGTTATCTTTTAACGTACCTTTATTTTTCATATCTTGAGCAAGGATAAACATTATCTTATCCCCATCTACAATATTACCTTCACTGTCAACAGCTAACATTCTGTCTCCGTCACCATCAAAAGCAAAACCAAGATCAACGTTGTTTTCTTTTACAAAGTTAACTAATGTATCTAATTTTGTAGAACCAACTCCATCATTGATGTTTGTTCCATCAGGAGCACAACCGATTGTTTCGATATCAGCATCTAGATCTCCAAAAATGAAAGGTGCGATTGAAGTTGTAGCACCGTGTGCACAATCAAGAGCGATTTTCATCCCTTCTAAATTAGATGGAATTGATGATTTGATGTGTTGTACATATTTTTGAGATAGTTCATAAGACGAGTAGACACGTCCAACTTTATCCATACTAGTATTTTTAATTTCATCTTGTGCGTCGATTAATTTTTCAATCGTTAATTCTTCTTCGTCAGTTAATTTGAAACCATCAGCTCCAAATATTTTAATACCGTTATCTTGATATGGGTTATGTGATGCAGAAATCATAATTCCTCCATCCATCTCTAGATTGTTAGTTAGGTATGCAATTGCAGGAGTAGGAATAACTCCAGTAAGCATAACATTAACTCCAGTAGAAGTAAGACCAGCTACTAGTGCACTTTCAATCATGTCACAAGAGATTCTCGTGTCACGTCCAATTATAATTTTTGGATCTTCTTTTCTAGAGATAAGTAATGAACCTAAAGCACGACCAGTTTTGTAGCTCAAATCAGCTGTAAGGCTTTCACCAGCTACTCCTCTTATACCGTCAGTTCCAAAATATTTTCTCATAGGAAATTCTCCTTAAAATTTTCATAATATACTAATCTAAATAATACTATAATATTAGTGATAAGTCAAATTGACTTATATTTTATTAATAGAAAAAGCCGCCATAAAGGCGACTTGAAAAATTATTTTTTATTGTATTTTTTTATATCTTCTAGAACAGGTTCAACCTGATTTTTATCTTTGAAGAATGTTCCCTTATTGTGAATTATTATAGCCTGAGATATCATATGAGCAGTAATTGGTGCTGTGATAAATAGGAATATAATCGCTAGGATTAATTTGAATTCAAATACTTGCATTGTTTGATAGAAGTAGATGAATCCAGCAACAAGAACAAGTTCTACTGCAAATGATCCTGTAACCCCAGCTGCATGAATTTTAGTTAGTTCATCAGGTAGTCGTATGAATCCTAACATTGTAGAAATCATAGCTAAAATAGCTATAATAATCAGTGCAATTACTGCTATAGTCATTATATTATTTAGTATCGTCATCAGTGAATACCTCCCCACGATTTAGATATCTAGTTGTAACTACTGTACCAATAAAACAAACTAGGGCTATTATCACTATTAGTGAAGTGTACGATAGTGTTTTGTAGTAGATTGAAACTAAAACAACAGCACAAATTAGTGGCATAGCAATTAGGTCACTGGCGATTATTTTATCGTAGATAGATTTCTTAGTAACCATATAGTAAAGTAGGAATACTATCATGATAAAACTAGTCCAAATACCAGCTATAATAGTATAGTTTAAAATTTTATCAAGCATTATTTATCTACCTCCAATAACCATTTTTCAAAGCTAGTTTTAATAGCTTCAATTTCTCCAGGGATATCATCAGTATCAAGCCTGTGTATGAATAACTTTGAATTATCATGACTAACATTTGCTGTGATAGTACCTGGTGTTAAAGTGATCATATTTGCCAACATAACAATTTGCCACTCTTTTTTTACATCTAAAGGATATTCGAAAATCACAGGACTTACATCTAATTTAGGTTTGAACATAAGTTTGAATACTGCAACATCAGCTTTAATAAGTTCGATTAGGAAAAGCCATGCAATTTTTAACCATCTCCATAAGACGATGAAGTATAGGTTTCTTCCTGGTAAAATCTTTCTAAAAATTATTAGAATAACAAGTCCCCAGAAGAATCCAACGAAAAAGTATTCATGGTCGAATCCACTAGATAGAAACATCCATAAAAAACC
>JAUMWC010000035.1 GCA_030529855.1 Gemella sp. | reverse complement strand
GCACTTCAATAAGCCTTACAACTACATAACAATGGCAGCTTTATCTGCTGAATAGTTAACTTAAAAAATCTCAATCGAAAGATTGGGATTTTTATTATATTTTCTATAGAAGGAAAAATATATTTTGCCAATAACATATATTTGGCGAAAATAAATTTGTCATACTTGATATTGTAGAGGGCTTACATTTTGAATATAATTAGAATTGTAAAAGATAAAATAAAAAGGAGATACTTATCATGAGTAACAAAAACGGTGGTGTAAAAGTTTTTATTCAAAAGATAGGAACTGCACTTTCAAGTATGGTTATGCCTAATATCGGTGCCTTTATCGCTTGGGGATTAATCACGGCTTTATTTATTAAAACAGGTTGGATGCCTAACGAAACTTTAGCGAAGTTAGTTGATCCAATGATTATATATTTATTACCTTTACTAATTGCTTATACAGCAGGTTATAACATCCACAAACAACGTGGAGGAGTAGTTGCAGCTATCGCAACTATGGGGGTAATTGTAGGTACTGGTTCTATCATGTTCTTAGGAGCGATGGTAATGGGACCTTTAGCTGCATGGTTAATGAAAAAATTTGACGACGCAGTACAACCAAAAATTAAAACTGGATTTGAGATGTTAGTAAATAACTTCTCTGCAGGGTTTGCAGGGTTCTTCTTAGCAATCGCAGGATTCTTTGCGATTGGACCAGTTGTTAAGACACTTAATGATGCTTTAGCAGCAGGAGTTGGAGCTGTAGTAGACGCAGGACTTATTCCACTTGCGAATATATTAATAGAGCCAGCTAAGATTCTATTCTTAAACAACGCAATTAACCACGGAATCTTAACTCCGTTAGGAACACAAGCAGCTCAAGAAACAGGAAAATCTATTCTTTACCTATTAGAAGCTAACCCAGGAGTTGGGCTTGGAATTTTATTAGCTTACATGTTATTTGGAAAAGGTGCTTCTAAATCATCAGCATATGGTGCAGGAGTTATCCACTTCTTAGGAGGGATTCACGAAATCTACTTCCCATACATCTTAATGAAACCAACTTTAATTATCGCAGCTATCGCTGGAGGGGTTTCAGGAACAGCTACTATCCAATTCTTTGACGCAGGACTTAAAGCTCCAGCATCACCAGGATCAATTATCGCTATCTTAGGTATGACGGCACAAGATTCTTACCTAGGAGTAATCGCAGGGGTTGCAGTAGCAGCATTAGTAACATTCTTAATCGCTTCAGTTATCTTAAAAGCAGATAAAACATCTACTGGTGACTTAGCTGCAGCGCAAGCTCAAGTTGCTGATATGAAAGCAGAATCTAAAGGGCAAGTTGCTCCGGTTGCAGCACCAGCAGCAGATGCAGAAGCAATTTCTTACGCAGATGTAGAAAAAGTAATCTTCGCTTGTGACGCAGGTATGGGATCATCAGCGATGGGAGCATCAATCTTACGTGATAAAGCTAAAAAAGCAGGATTAGATCTACCTGTATCTAACGTAGCTGTTAGAAACCTAGTTGATGGAGAAAAGGCACTAATTATTACACAAAATGAGCTTACTCCACGTGCTAAAGGGATGAACAAATCAGCAATCCACGTATCAGTAGATAACTTCTTATCAAGTCCAAGATACGATGAAGTAATCGCAAAATTAAAAGAAGTAAAATAATTTTAAAAAGCAGTTCTTAAATGAACTGCTTTTTTGTTTTAAAAAAAGAAAAAAATGTAAAGGTTATCTATGGATATTGTGATAAAATAGTATTAAATACTTATTTAAATCATCTATGGCAGATTAATTTTGTCACAACGTTTTTTTGGCGAAATTTCATTTGTCACACTTGATATTGAAGGAATATACTTGCAGACTTATAATATTTATATAGGAAGGAATATTATAAGGGAAGGAGGAAACTATTGATATTAACAGAAAAAGAAAAGATAATTTTAAATACGCTTATAAGGAATAAAGAAGAACTTAGTATAAAGGAAATAGCTACTTTAACAAAGATAAAAGAAAGAACACTCTACCGAGAGATGAAATCTTTAGAAGAAAGTTTAAGTAATAGTCAAATAAAACTTATTAAAGTTAAATCTCGATATAAATTAGAAGGAAATCTAGATGAAATTGATCCATCTGTTTTAGACACAAGTATGGAGTTAGCTTACTCGCAAGATAATAGGATAAATCTTATCTTGGCCAACTTAGTACTTGCTCAAGAAACGTCTATTAAAGAAATCTCAGAAAAGTTATTTATAGCGTATAATACTGTAGTTAATGCAGTTTCCTCTATTGAGAAAATTCTTGCAGACTATCATTTAGAATTAATAAAGAAAAAAGGACAGGGGATCTCTCTTTCGGGGAGTTTGGAGAATAAACGCATATTATTGATATCTATTTTGAATAATGAAATAGGTGATGATGAATTTTTCTACACGCTGAATAATATTGATGATTATTCGAGTAATCCATTTTTAAAATTTTTAGATTTAGACTTAATTAGATCTATATTTTTAGAAAATAGGGACTTAGAGATATTTAGAATTTATACGGATTCTAGTATAAAGAAAATGCTGATAGCTGTGCAGGTAGGACTGAATCTAGTGAATATAGATGAGGATGTAGAAGTAGAGTATATTAGCAGAACTGAAAAGGATAATATTCTAAAGTTATTAGAAATTGTAGAACAATATAAGGGAGTAGAAAGAAGAGAATCCTTTGTTGCTTATATTGCTAAGATATTAAAAACTTGTAAATTAATAGAACAAGTAACCTATTTTAATGACAAGTATTCTTATACTTTGATTTATAAGGTTAATGAACTTATTAGTCAGGTATCGGCTAAATCGCATATAGATTTTAAGAGGGATACGAATTTAGCAACTGGATTAATTCCTCATATTGAATCAGCTATAAAAAGATATCAATTAAAATTAGTAGAGCAGAATAATGAATTACAAGAATTTGTTTTAAAAAATTACAATGAATTATATTTGAACAAATATACAGAGAAAACTTTGTAAGGGCCTTGGTTGTATGTTCGTCAGGGATAGGATCATCAAAAATATTAGGAAGTTTAATTAGGAAGAATATACCTGAAATAAAAAATATAGAGTACTCGACGCCGGCCAGGTTAAGAGAAGATTTGGCCAAGGATTATGATATAGTACTTTCAACAATAAGGTTAGATGAAGATATAAATTACATTTTGATTCCTACGATATTAAGAGAGGAAGACACTAGTAGAATTAAAGAAAAACTTCTAGATGTAAGAACATTTAGAAAGGTTGAGTATCAAGGGGAAGATGCATCTAAGATAGGTAGTCACATTGATGATATTTTAGATCATATAAGTAGCGAAGAATATAACGAGAAGATAAAAGATTTACCAGAATTTTTAGCTGGTCAGTTAAATTTAGATAAAGATTCTTGGTTGGTTAAACATCTAGTGGAAAGACATGAAAAGTCATCGATTTTAGTCCCTAATACGGGAGTAGCTCTGTTCCACACACTAGATAACACTTTTGAAAAACCATTTATAAAAATAATACACCTTAATGAAGAATTATATATGAAAAACGCTGTTGAAGAAGAGGAAAGAGTGAAGCAAGTCTTCGTTATGGTGAGTCCTAATGTACAAGCATATACAGAATTATTAGGACAGATAAGCATAGCTATACTATCAGATGATATATTTAAAAAAGTATTAGACAGTAGAGATATAG
>JAUMWC010000034.1 GCA_030529855.1 Gemella sp. | reverse complement strand
CCAGTAAATCTATCAGATTTTACATTATCTTCTGTGACATAAGCAAAGAAGTTAAGACTAGCCTTATTACTAGAAGTTGCATCTGGTGCGTGTGCTCCGTAAACATAACCTACTACTTTATAATCTTTACTTATTTCTTTATTATCCTTATCTTTGTAAGTAAACTTAACTGTTTGTCCTAGTGAAAATTTGTCTCTAAGTGATTCAGCAAGAACCATTTCATCACTAGTTTCAGGTAATTTACCTTCTACTACCTTGGCTTTGGCTATATCGTTGGGTAAAGATATAAGTTGAATCTTATTTGAATAACCATCTACCTTGGCTTCTTTTTGATAATAAGTTTCATAATCAGCTACATTTTTATTATCTTCAACAACTTTTAAAAGTTCTGGGCTAATACCCCTTTCATTAGTAACGTGCAGGTCGTAAATATTTACTTCCTTGAAATAAGTATTAGCTGTATTTCTCATTGTGGGCGGAGTTTCTCTTAATCCGGCAAAAACAAAGACTCCAAGAAACATTATTATTAGTATAGAAATAAATTTAGACTTATTTCTACTTATCTCTCTTAGTAAATCTACATTTGTTTTTTTCATAACTACCACTCTATCCCATCTATTTCTTTAGGTTTAGGATTTACTAATACTTCCCTAACTTTAGAGTCATATACTTCTATTACCTTATCTGCTGCCTGAGCAATAGCCGCGTTGTGAGTGATTATTATTACTGTCTTTCCGTCTTCTTTAGAAGCGGCTTTAAGTATTTTTAGAACATCTTTTCCTGTATTATGATCTAAAGCACCAGTTGGCTCATCACATAATAATATTTCAGGATTTTTCGCAATAGCTCTTGCGATAGCTACCCTTTGTTGCTCCCCACCAGAAATCTGTGCTGGGAAATTATTCTTTCTCTTAGCTAATCCTACCTTATCTAATATTACTGATGGATCTTGAGCATCTTTTACTATTTCACTAGCAAGCTCCACATTTTCTAAAACTGTTAAATTAGGTATTAAATTATAGAATTGGAAAACAAATCCTATGCTATCTCTTCTGTATTTTGTCAGTTCATTTTCGTTAAAGTTTGTAAGTTCCTGACCAAAGATATTTATAGATCCCGATGTTGCTTTATCCATACCACCTAATATATTAAGAAGAGTAGACTTACCCGCCCCCGAAGGTCCCAGTATTACCACAAACTCTCCCTTGTTTATTTCAAAATTTAAATTATCATTGGCTATAACTTGTGATTCACCTTCACCATATGCTTTAACCAACTCTTTTACAATAATTTTATCAGTCATTTAAATTCCCCCTTAATAGAGACCTATATTGTTACTTATATTTTATCATAATTTTTATAAAATAAAAAAGCCAACTTATGTTGGCTTTCAATATTATTATTAAATTTAAATATATGTTTTTTTATTTTTCAATAATTAAATGAGTCTAAAACAAATACTTAGTTTTATTATTAGAACGAGAAGTTCTCTGCGTATATTTTGTTTTTATCTGCTCCGTGCTGAGCTAGATAATTTTTGTAAAACTCATTCATTCCAGTTGGTCCTGCAATAATGTAGGAATAATTTTCTCCGTAAGGAATGACTTCTTTTAATTGTTTTTCACTTAAACGACCGTGCTGAGCATATGCTTCAAAGTTTGGTCTCTCTACATAGTTTTTCAATTTGTCTAGGTATAGAATTTCTTTACCTTTTCTTGCTGTATAGATAAATCTAATTTGTTTATCATCGAAGTGATCTGCTAAGGACATTAATGATGTTAAACCAATTCCCCCTGCGATAAAGACAAATTTTTCATTTTTATCTGATTTTTTAACTATATCGTGTAAGATTCCATATCCTTTAGAAAACTTAACTATTTCATCATTTTCTACGTTTTCTAATTCTCTTGTAAAGTCTCCAACTCCATCTACTGCTAGTGTAATATATCCATCTTTTTTAGGATCATTTACTATTGAGAATGGGTGTGGCGCTTGTAATTTCTTATGATGCGGGAAAGAAATAAATACAAAGTCTCCTGCTTTTACATTTTTAACTTTTTTACTAAATCCAATGACTAATTCTGTTACTGACTTGTCTAATTTTCTAACTCGTAAAATCTTACCTGTATTTCTAAGTGACTTTTTGTTAGCTAAATACATAAAGTAAGACGCAAATGTGAAAATTGTAAAGATTGTTACTAAAACAAAGAACACAGTAACATCTCTAATATAATCTATTAATGCAATATGCACATAAATTAGTACTACTGCAACCACGTTTAGTCTGTGTATCCATAATGACACTTCATAGTTTAATACTTTTTCTATCTTTTTCTTTAATTTTGCTACGGCTGGTACTCTATTAGTTAACCAAGATGCCATAAAGAATAATGAATAAGCAATTATAGCTGTGAACATATATAGAGAGATTTCTCCAGTAGTTTCAATAAGCCCTTCTGATGGTGATAATAATTTGTGCATCCACATTAATATCATAGCGAATACAGTAGTCATTCCGTGTACAATATACATATCTGGAAGTCCAATTAATTTATCAACCCACTTAGGTCTTGTAGCTAAGTAAATAGCTGATAAACACCATACATAGGCAAATATACCAAAGTTTATCCCCATTCTTTGTGATGAATAAATTGGATCTAAACCTTCTCCTAAAGTCACTATTAATGGTAGTGGCACTAAGAATAAAAGTAGTATCCAAAACATATTTAAATAAAATTTATGATTTCTTAACAAATCTTTTCTCCTTCTTCATATATTATTTTTTCGTCGTTAATATCAATTAAAATTGTTGTTAATTTTTCTTTTCTAATTATATCTTCAGCTGTTTCTGTGTCTGCAGCCATTAAACTTGTTGCCCACACATCTACTTCTGAAACCTTGTTTCCTACAACTGAAACTTGTTTGAATGAATATTTCTCTTCTTTAGAAACAATGTGATTCCCTCTTTTATTGTTTCCTGATGTAGCCACTGCTCCATTAGCAATTTTATATGATGCAAGTAGTTTCCCATTTAAAGTCGGATTTTCTATACCTATATTCCAAGTGAAATCAGATTCTTGATTAACACCCACCTGCATATCACCACCACAATTAATTGCGGCAGCTTCAATCATTCCAGATTCTACCAGTGGAGATAAATACTTATAAAATACTTTTTCTATAATATAAGATTTTACTAATCCTGTGGGGTTATATGCCCCATCAAAGAATGGATTAAACAATCCCTCACTTTGCTTTTGATAGAATAAGCATAAGGTATAAATCTCTTGATATTCCTCGTCCATAATAATATCAACAGCTTCATTACCTAATTTTCTATGCTGAGACACCAGGCTATCTTCTTTAAATACAGAATACTTATCTTCCATTTCATTTAGATATTTTTCTATATCTACTACAAGACTATCTAAATATTCAATTTTTTCAGTAATCCTTTTATCTACAAATTGCAATGTAACCATTGTAGACATAGATTTTATTGTATATACTTTAAAATCCATCTACTTAGCCTGATTAATTGCATCTTGAAGCGAACCTGTGAATGCTTCGTGTGTTTCTGTAGCACCAGATACTAATGATATATCAGCAGACTGTTCAGCTATTACTGATTCTACATACTGAGGAATGGCTCTTGTATTAATAGCTTGTGATCTTCCTGCTGTTGGATAAGTTATCATTTCTACATTTGAAATTTTACCACCCGTTACTGTTATAGAAAGTTGAATCTCTCCGTGAGAGTTAGACACAGCCTTCCCTGTATATGTACCATCTTTATATTGTCCACCAGCTACACTCGCTACTTGATTAGCTGCTACAGTAGTTGTTACAGCTTGACTATTAGCCACAGCGTTTGTCGAACTTACTGGATTTGTTGTTTTTAAATTTAGTTCTGCTTCAGGACTAGATTTTGCAAAAGTATAGTATCCACTAATACCAACAGATGTAAATGCAGTTCCTGCTAATAAAACTTTTATTACATTATCTTTTTTCATTTTAACT
>JAUMWC010000023.1 GCA_030529855.1 Gemella sp. | reverse complement strand
TATCCAACATATGACTTACCGGAAATAGTGATAGAGACAAAAATTCCAGAAGATTATCCGACGATAGAAAAACCAGAAGGACAGATAGGGATAGTGCCAAAAGACTATCCGACATATGACTTACCGGAAATAATAATAGAGACAAAAATTCCAGAAGATTATCCGGTGGTAGAAAAACCAGAAGGACAAATAGGACTAGTACCAAAAGACTATCCGACATATGACTTACCGGAAATAGTGATAGAGACAAAAATTCCAGAAGACTACCCAACGGTAGAAAAACCAGAAGGACAAATAGGACTAGTACCAAAAGACTATCCAACATATGACTTGCCAGAGATAGTAATAGATTCAAAAATTTTAGAAAACTATACGGAATTAGGGATTCTAGATATAGAAATCAACACAGAAAATGATTCTAATAACTCAAATTCCACTCAAATAAATATTATTAAAGAAGATATAAGAAAAACTGAATTTGAAAAAGGTATAAAATCAATAGATAAAAAATCAAATGTTGCAACATTACCAAAAACATCAGCAACAACTGGAGAAAATTCAAATTCGACTATACCATTAGCACTATCTACTATCCTATTAACCGCTGGATTAATCTCAGGAAAAAGAAAAAAGAAAAATAATCAATAAAAAACACAAATAGCCATATATACGATGGCTATTTGTTTTATTTTGTGTTATAATAATTGATTGTAAATAAAATAAATTTATGTAGATAAATATAGAGGTAATAATGAAAAATAAAGTAGTAGCGTTACTAGAAAACTCTGTTGCTAAAATGACAGAGGAAAAAATAAGCGTATATGTAGAAACTCCAAAAAATACAGATAACGGAGATTTTTCTTCTAATATTGCTATGCAATTAACAAAGGTATTGAAAAAGAACCCACGTATGATTGCAGAAGAAATTATTGCTAATATTGAAGAAAATGATTTTGTAGAAAAAATTGATATAGCAGGACCTGGATTTATTAACTTCTTCGTTAAAAAATCTGGATTAGCAGAAGTTTTAGATAAAGTTTTATCTGAAAAAGATGACTTTGGACAAAATAACTCTGGAAATAATGAAAAAGTATTATTAGAATACGTTTCAGCTAACCCAACAGGAGACTTACACGTAGGACACGCTCGTAACGGAGCTGTAGCAGATTCTATGGTAAGAATAATGAAAAAATCTGGTTATGATATAACTAGAGAATTTTATGTAAATGATGCGGGTAACCAAATAAACAACCTTACTCTATCAGCAGATGCAAGATACCGTCAAGCATTAGGACAAGATGTACCTATGCCAGAAGATGGATACAATGGTAAAGATATTATTGTTCTTGGTGAAGTTTTAGCTAAAGAATTTGGTGCAAGTCTTTTAGAAAAATCTGAAGAAGATTACATGAAATTCTTACGTGAATACTCAGTAAACTATCAATTAGATAAACTGAAAAAAGATTTAACAGACTTTAGAGTAGAATTTGACAACTTTTATAGTGAAACATCACTATATGAAAGTGGAAAAATCACTGAAACATTAGCAGCTCTAAAAGAAAGTGGACACATCTTCGAAGAAGGTGGAGCTACTTGGCTTAGAACTACTGAATTAGGAACTGGAGACGATAAAGACCGAGTTCTTATCAAGGCAGACGGTTCTTATACATACTTTACACCTGATATTGCATACCACAAAGATAAATTTGATCGTGGATATGACAAGTTAATTAACTTATTTGGAGCAGACCACCACGGTTATGTACCAAGACTTAAAGCTTCTGTTAATGCAACAGGATACAAATCAGAAAACTTAGAAATCTTAATTATGCAATTAGTAAGACTATTAGAAAATGGTCAAGAAGTTAAGATGAGTAAACGTACTGGTAAATCAATCACAATTCGTGATCTTATCGAAGAAGTTGGAACAGATGCAGCACGTTACTTCTTAGCGATGCGTAGTGCAGATACTCACTTAGATTTTGATTTTGGATTAGCAAAAGAACAATCAAGTGACAACCCACTTTACTATGTACAATATGCTCACGCACGTATCTGCTCAATCTTAAGACAAGCAGAAGAGCAAGGTATTGAATTATCATCTTACGATAAAGAATTATTAACAGATGAATACTCAGTAGAAGTTCTTAAAAACTTAGCTTACTTCCCAGAATTAGTAGCTCAAGCAGCAAAACATAGAGAACCACACAGAGTATGTAACTATATGCAAACACTAGCAGCTTCATTCCACAAATTCTATGGAAACAACAAAGTTATTAGTGATAACAAAGGACAATCACAATCTTACTTAGCTTTAATTACAGCAGTTAAGATAACAATTAAAAATGCATTAGAATTAGTTGGAGTATCAGCTCCAGAAAGAATGTAAGGAGAACACTTATGGCAGAAATTAAATTAAACAATAGCTCAATTACAGAACAATGCTATCAATACATGATTGATAATGAAATCAAAAACTTAAACATCTATGACTTTATGGATCACATAAGACCACAATTTGATGTATCAGATGAAGAATTCGCAGGAATTATGTCATACTTCTACACAGATTTAAACGTTGATGGAAGATTCGTTTGTGTTGAAGATGGAACATGGACTCTAAAAGATGACTTAACAATGGAAGATGTTAAAGCTTTCGTAGAACCAAGTATCTCTACAACTTCACTAGATGAATTTGAAGATGTTGAATTATTAGAAGATGAAGAATTTGAAGAAGATGTTACTGATGAACTTGATGAGCACAGAGCAGCTGAAGATGAAGACGATGAAACAGAAGACTTCGATGGTGGATTCTCTGGAACAGAAGATATTAAATCTGAATTACGTATAGACGCAACAGAAGAAGAATTTTAATAAAGATAAGAGTTTGGAATTTTCCAAACTCTTTTTTCTGCTCTTGATAAGGCATTATATATTTGATACAATTTTATTAGAGACACAAAGAAAGGAGCTAGTTATGGATCACGAATATTTTATGTCACTAGCTCTTGATGAAGCTAGGAAAGCTTACGAAAAGGGAGAAGTTCCGATAGGAGCAGTATTAGTAGTTGACGGTAAAGTTATAGCTAGTGCTCATAATGATAGAGAAGAAAGTCAACAAGCTCTTAATCATGCGGAAATTTTAGTAATAAAAGAAGCTTGTGAAAAAATAGGATTTTGGCGACTAGATAATTCTTATCTGTATTCAACAATAGAACCCTGTATGATGTGTAGTGGTGCTATTGTACAAGCAAGAATAGAGAATGTTATATTTGGAGCTAGAGATCCTAAAAATGGTTGCTGCGGCTCAAAGATGAATATAGCAGCAAGTGGAATTTTTAATCACGATGCTAATATTATTTCGGGAATACTGGAAGAAGAGTGTTCGGCGATAATGAAAGATTTTTTTAAAAAACTTAGAGAGAGTAAAAAATGAAAATAGAAAATGTTATAAAAAAATTTAATACAGAAATAGACTACTCTTGTCCTAAGTGTAGAAAAACAGCAAAAATTAATGATAAGTCTTTGAAATGCGTGGAAAATCACTCATACGATTTTTCAAAAAAGGGATATATACATCTTATCAATAATTACAAAGATAGTAAGTATGATGAAAAACTATTCGAAGCTAGAAACTATGTATTTTCAAATGGATTTTATAATCATATTTTAGAAGGGATTTCTGGTGTAATAAAAGATTTGCAAGTTCAAACAATATTAGACTTAGGATGCGGAGAAGGTTATTACATTAAAGAATTAAAAGAGTCTTATCCAGAAACTTACTTCTATGGTTTAGATAATGCCAAATCAGCTATCGAATATGCTATGAAGCACGACAAGGTAAATCCATATATGTTGGCAAATCTAGCAAATATTCCTTTTGCCGATAAAACAGTAGATGTGATATTAAATATATTAAGTCCAGCTAATTATGATGAATTTGCTAGAGTATTAAAAGATGAAGGTATAATTATTAAACTAATTCCTTCAAGTAATTATCTAAAAGAAATAAGAAATGTATTAGAAATAAAAGATTATTCTAATCAAGAGACAATAGACCAATTAGAAAAATTTACAAATATAGAAAAGAGAAGTCTAGTAAGTAAAACTTTTGAATTAACAAAAGAAGATGCTAGGAACTTTTTAAGAATGACGCCCCTATCTTTTTCAAAAGAAATTACGAATCAGCATATAGAAAAATTGAAGAATATAACAGTAGAATTAGAGTTACTTGTACTAAAAATCAAAAAGTAGGAGATGATTTTATGTATATTGCTGTTGATACCGATGGTAATATAGCAAATGCTTTAGAAGTAGATATTGATAAAAAATCAAGATTTTTATGTCCGCATTGCAGAGAAGAATTACTTTATAAAAAAGGAGTAAAAATCCAGTCGCATTTTGCCCATAAAAAGAAATCTTCTTGTTCTTATACTTCCTACAAAAGTGAGAGTAAGGAACATCTTCAAACAAAAAAAGATTTTTATAATCACTTCAAAACAAAATACAAGTCTGTTCGGCTTGAATATATTTTTAAAACAGATGATAGTTTGCAAATAGCTGATATCTATCTAGCTGATAAGAATATTGCTTTTGAGTATCAACGTTCTCTTATATCAAGTTCTCAAATAAAAGAAAGAACTAAGGGATATGAGAAAGCAGGAATAAAACTTATTTGGCTAGTTGATCTTAATAAGTTTGTAAAAGAACTTAAGGTCTACAATAATATAATATATATAAGATACGCAGCTTTTGTGGAAAATTTTTTAAATTATCACAAGGGTTGCGTCTTTTTTTATGGTTATGATTTAGAAAATAAAGAGATAGCATTCTATCAAATTTGGCCACATTCATTAAAGAAAAGACACGCTATAGCCATTAAGCAAGTTTGTAAGTTAGAAGATTTTAATTTACCATTTGATTTTAAGTTTTCTGCTAAAGATTTGACCAGTAAAATTCATAAATCTGATATAGAAAATTATCTTTATGTGCAACTAAAGTATGATAAGACGGTGAAGAATAAATTACTTAGTTTATTTTATAACGCTAGAATTGCTCTAACAGATGTACCGGATATTATAGGGATACCTAGTAAAGAAATAACTTTAGTAAAAACACCACTACTAATGTGGCAAACGCAAATTTATTCTATGTTCAAAAATAATAAAACATACGTAGAAATATTGGAGTATATGTATAACTTTATGGAAGTGGTAGATTCTATTTATATATCTAATAAGGAAAAGGGAAGAATAATAGAAAAGTTAGTTAAAGAATATTATTTAAAATTAATTTCTAATAAGGAATAAAAAATTATGGATAGAGAACAACTTATTAATAAAAAATTAAATGAAAAAGAAAGAAGAATATTATTATCCCTAATAGCAATAGAAAAAGTAACAAGTTTGAAAATACATAGGGTAATAGAAAAACTAAAATCAATAGAAGAAATAGCTAAGTTAACTAGAGAAGATTTTGTAAAAGTATTTGGTAAATCATTTGATGAAGTCTATGATAAATTCCATTACAATTTGACATTTAACTATGATAAGTACTTTGAGTTTTATCATACAGACTATATATTCTATGATTCTGAGTATTATCCACAAGACTTATTTAGGGTATATGACTTTCCATTTGTATTATTTTACAGGGGAAATAAGGATATACTTTTATTCAAGAGAAAAATATCAATAGTAGGAACGAGACATAATACAGCATATTCAGATGAAGCACTAGATAAAATAGTTCCATATTTAGTAGAAAATAATTTTGTTACTGTATCAGGAATAGCTTCTGGAGTAGATACACTAGCTCATACGAAAACTATTAAGAATAAAGGATATACCATAGGAGTAATAGGTCACGGACACAATACAATATACCCCGAAGAAAATATTAGACTATATGAAGAAATGAAAAGAAATCATATTATAGTTTCAGAATACTTCCCAACAGCAGGAATAAGAAAATATAGATTTCTAGAAAGAAATAGGTTAGTAGCAGCATTTGGACTAGGACTGATAGTAACAGAAGCGGCAGCGAAATCAGGTACATCTAGAACTGTTGATTATGCCTTAGACGTTGGAAATACAGTATTCTGTTTACCTGGGAAATTTGGAGATAAGATGAGCTATGCTTTAAATGAACACATAAAAACAGGAGCAATTCTCCTTAATAAACTTAGCGACCTGAATGATGAATTAGGTTTTTAAAGTAGAGATATGATATAATTAACAGATATTATATTAAGGAGTAAGAGATAAATGTTATTTGATACACATGCTCATTTAAATGATGATGCTTTTCTAAATGACTTAGAAGAAACAATGAATCGCGCTAGAGAAGCGGGAGTAAAATTAATTAACATCGTAGGATTCGATGACAAATCTATAAAAAAAGCCCTAGAAATAGTAGAGAAATACGAAGAAATGTATCTAACTGTAGGATGGCACCCAGTAGAAGCTATTGATTTTAATCAAGAAAAATATGAAATGATTAAAGAGATAGCCCTAACAAATCCTAAAGTAATAGCTATTGGAGAGATAGGTCTTGACTACCACTGGGATAAATCACCAAAAGATGTGCAAAAAGAAGTATTTAGAAAGCAAATAGCCTTAGCTAAAGAAGTGAATAAACCAATCGTAATTCACTGTCGAGATGCTATGGCAGATGTTCTGCAAATATTAAAAGAAGAAAATGCTAAAGAAGTTGGTGGAATTATGCACTGTTTCTCTGGTTCAGTAGAATCAATGGAAATAGCCTTAAAAGAAAATTTCCATATATCACTTGGTGGACCAGTTACTTATAAAAATGCTAAAATGCCAAAAGAAGTAGCTAAGGCTTGTCCATTAGATAGATTATTAATAGAAACAGACTGTCCATATCTATCACCAGTTCCACACAGGGGACAAAGAAATGAAGTAGCCTATGTAAAACACGTAGCCCAAGAAATAGCAGACCTTAGAGAAATGTCATATGATAAATTAGCAGAGACAACATTTGATAATGCTTGTAAATTGTTTAATATAGAAAAATAAGGAGTGAGATTAAATCTCACTCCTTATTTTTATTATAGTTTACTAGTAATTTCTCTTTGAATGTTCTCAAAGTCAGCAGCTTCTAATTTTTGTGGTGGCCACTTAACTTCTAAATTATCAAAGTTTGCTTCCTTATTTTCATATCTAGGAATAATGTGGAAATGTAAGTGGAATACAGTTTGACCTGCATATTCTTCGTTATTTTGCATAACGTTAATCCCATCAGCACCAAAAGCATCCTTAACAGCATTAGCAATTTTAGGAAGAGCAGCTCCGATATGAGCAGCAGTTTCTGGTTCGCAGTCTAAGATATTACGGCTATGTTTTTTAGGGATTACTAAAGTGTGACCCTTAGTAACTGGAAAAACATCTAGGAAAGCATATACGTGTTCATCTTCATAAATTTTATAAGATGGAATTTCTTTATCTAAGATTTTTTCAAAAATTGTTTTCTCCATAATAATTTCTCCTTAAAGGTTATGATTAGTTTAATTTTTCTAAAGTAGATGTTAATAATTTCTTAAGATTTATAGAAATTTGTTGAGCAGTAGCTACTACATTAGTGTGGTCGTGTTTCTTCTCTTGGATACCAGTTGCCATATTTGTTACACAAGATAAAACAGCAACAGGAAGACCAGCGTGGTTAGCAGCAACAACTTCTGGAACAGTTGACATACCAACTAAGTCAGCCCCCATTCTTTCAAAAGCACGGATTTCTGCACGAGTTTCGAAGTATGGTCCCATAAAGAAGGCGTAAACTCCGTGGTTTAATTTAATATCTAATTCTTTAGCAGAAGCTACTAAGTTTTCAACTAGAGTAGGGTTGAAAGGAGTAGTCATATCAACGAATCTTTGTCCTAATCTTTCATCGTTAGGTCCGATTAGTGGGTTGTTAGAAACTGTAGAAATAAAGTCATCTAGACATACGATATCTCCAACTTCATACTCTCTATTGATAGCTCCACAAGCATTTGTGATGAATAATCCTTTTATTCCCATAAATTTAGTAACATAAGTCATAAATGCTACATCTTTCATAGAGTGTCCTTCGTAGTAGTGTAATCTACCGTTGAATACCATAACTGTTTTACCAGAAATTTTTCCGAAAGTTAATTTATTAGCGTGTCCAACAACGTGGCTTGTAGATTTATTTCCTGGGAAAAGTGGAATCTCAGCATAAGGTAATTCTTTTTGATTTTCCAATTCTAATGTAATACCAGAACCTAAAACAATTGCGTAATCAATTTTTTCACCGTAGAAATTGTTAATAAATTCAGCAGTTTCTACTATATTTTCATAATAAGTCATAATTATTATCTCCTTATAATTAAGTATCTATGAATTATTATAACAAAAAAAGTAAATAAAATAAAATATACTTTTAAAAAGCGCTTGCAAGAAAACGTTTCACGTGTTATAGTGTAGGTGAAATAATAAGAAAGGAGGTATTTTCCGATGAAGAAAATACTAGCAAAAATATCATTGTTTTCTGCTGTAGTCCTACTACTTACGGCCTGTTCAGCAAAAACAACTACAACATCACCTAGCGGGGCAGAAAATAAAGAGCTGAAAATAGGGGTAGTAATAGGAGAAGGAGGAGCAAAAGATAAGTCGTTTAACCAAGCAAATATTGAAGGAGTGCAAGCTTGGTCAAAAGAAAATGGGGCGACAGCTCATAATCCAGTAGAAAATAAAAATGTATCTGAAGTGGCATCAAACTTACAAAATGTTTCAAACTTATCAGATGTTGTATCTGTAGCGGGGTATGACTTTGAACAGGACTTACCTGTTGTAGCAAAAAAATTCCCTAATGTAAAATATATTTATATTGATGGAGAAGTTAAAGGAGAAAATATTGCATCAGCAGTATTTAAAGAACAAGAATCAGGATATTTAGTAGGATATGCAGCAGCTTTAAAATCTAAATCAGGAAAAGTAGGATTCTTGGGAGGCTTAAAAATTCCTCCAGTTGAAAAATTTGGACTAGGATTTGTTCAAGGAGCAAAAGCAGCCAATCCTAATATAGAAGTTATTTATCAATATTCGGGAACTTTTGGGGATATTAATAAAGGAAAAACAATAGCTGCCACAATGTATGATTTAGGAGTAGATGTTATATTTACAGCAGCAGGAAATACAGGAAATGGAGCTATAAAGGAAGCTCAAGAAAGAGCGATTAATGATATAAAATCAGTAGGTGAAATTAAACACTGGGTTGTAGGTGTTGATAAAGATCAATATGAAGATGGATTATTCACAGCTAAAGATAAGGAAGGTAAAGAAATAAGAAAATCTGTAATTCTGACATCAGCGATGAAAAGTGTAGACGTAGCAGTAGCTAAAATATTAGATCAGGTAAAAGAGGGAAGTTTTAAAGGTAATACTACTCTAATATTCGGACTAAAAGAAAATGGTCTAAAACTCCCAGAAACTAATCCAAATTTAGATAAAGAAACGGTAGAAAAAATAAATAAAATAGTAGAAGATATAAAAACAGAGAAAATAAATGTAAAAGATAGTGTAAGTAAATTTACAGATAAGGAGAAAGAAAGAATATCCGGTGAACTTTAACCTGTAAAATGTTCGAATACTTATCAAACTTATTATATAGGTATTTCTCACAAATATTATGAAAATAGAAAGTTTTCAAAAAGTTGAAAATTTACATTTTCTGAACAATAGGAGATGTAAAATGGTAATAATTCTATGAAAATATTTGTATTACGAATGTTTGTAAAAAAAAGTAAATTTTAAGAGTAAAAATGTTGATATTTAACTTTTTTTATGATATTATCAAATTATAAAATAAATATATATTTCTAAAGGAGAAATACTCAATGAAAAAGAAATTTTCATTCTTAGCAGTAGCTCTATCTGCTGCATTAACAATCACAGGATTATCTGCACCAGCAGCCCTAGCTAACGACTCATTAAAAGTTGGAGTTGTAACTGACGAAGGTGGAGCGAAAGATAAATCATTCAACCAATCTAACGTAGAAGCAGTTGAAGCTTGGGTAAAAGCTAACAACGGTAAAGCTTTACAACCAATCGAAACTAAGAGTCACGATAAAATTGCTCCAAACTTAGAAACAGCTTCTAAAGTTTCTGATGTAGTTTCTATCGCAGGATTCTACTTTGAAAAAGAATTACCAGCAGTAGCTGAAAAAAATGCTGACAAAAAATACATCTTATTAGATGCAGTAGTTGATAAAGCAAACGTTGCTTCTGTAACTTTCCAAGAAAACGAAGCAGCTTACTTAGCTGGATACGCAGCAGCATTACAATCTAAAACTGGAAAAGTTGGATTCGTTGGTGGAGCTAAAATTCCAGCAGTAGAAAAATTTGGTATCGGATTTGTTGAAGGTGCTAAAGCAGCTAACAAAGATATCGAAATCTTCTACCAATACTCAGGATCATTCACTGATGCAGCTAAAGGTAAAACATTAGCAGCTACTATGTACGACCAAGGAGCTGACATTATCTTCGCAGCAGCTGGTGGAACTGGAACTGGAGTTATTAAAGAAGCTCAAGAAAGAGCAACTAACGACTTAAAATCTGGAGACGTTAAGCACTGGGTAATCGGTGTTGATAAAGACCAATATGAAGATGGATTATTCAAAGCTAAAGACAAAGATGGAAAAGATGTAGAAAAATCTGTAATCTTAACATCTGCTGTTAAACGTATTGATGTAGCTGTTACAAAAGCTTTAGATTCAATTAAAGCTGGAAGCTTCAAAGGTGGAAAAGACAACGCTCAAGTATTAACTATTAAAGATAACGGTGTTGGATTACCAGAGAAAAACCCTAACTTATCTGAAGAAACTTCTAAGAAAGTTGCAACAGTTACAGAAGACCTAAAAGCAGGTAAAGTAACATTAGCAACAAAAGCTGATGAAGTTAAAGATAAATCAAAAGTAAATGGTGAACTTTAATTCATAAAAAAAGAGTAGGACATAGTTCCTGCTCTTTTCTTTGTATAATTGTTGACAGTAATTCGCTTACATCAACATACAAAAAATATACATTTTTAGAAAAATATATTATAATTATAATGTATAAAATTTAAGAGAGGTATTTATTTATATGTATGCAATAGAGATGCTAAACATAACTAAAAAGTTTGGTGACTTCTACGCAAATAAGGATATAACACTGCAGGTAAAGCAGAATGAAGTTCATGCATTATTAGGAGAAAATGGTGCAGGGAAGTCAACTCTTATGTCTGTTCTTTTTGGTATGTACCAACAAGAAGAAGGTGTTATAAAATTAAATGGTAAAGAAGTAAAAATAAAAGACCCTAAACATGCCAATGAATTAGGGATAGGGATGGTTCACCAACACTTCAAACTTATAAAAAACTTCACTGTAGCAGAAAATATTATTCTAGGTATGGAAGAAGTAAAGGGTGGAAAGATTGATATAGAAGAAGCTTCTAAAAAGATTCACGACTTATCTATTAAATATGGATTAGAAGTTAACCCTAAGGCGTTAGTATCTGATATTACTGTTGGAATGCAACAACGTGTAGAAATTTTAAAAATGTTATACCGTGATGCAGATATCTTGATATTTGATGAGCCAACAGCTGTATTAACACCTGCAGAAATTAAAGAATTTTTAGTTATTCTTAAAAATTTACAAGCAGAAGGAAAAACAATTTTATTAATCACTCACAAGCTAAACGAGATAAAAGAAGTAGCTAATAGATGTTCTATTATTAGACGTGGGGAGTACTTTGGGACAGTAGAAGTAGCTGATACTCCAAAAGAAAAACTAGCTAGTCTAATGATTGGTAAAGATTTAGAAAAAATCAATTATGAACGTTCTAGAGAAGGTGTTAAAACTGTTTTAGAAGTTAAGTCTCTATACGCAGACACTGAAGAAAAGAAAGATAAATTACACGACTTTAACTTAGAAGTTAAAGAAAGAGAAATTCTTGGAATTGCTGGAGTTGAAGGTAATGGTCAAAAAGAACTAGTAGAAGTTCTTAACAACCTATTAAAATCAACAAAAGGAGAAATTTTCTTTGAAGGGAAAGAAATTTCAGGTCAGTCAACATCTCAAAGAAAAGAAGCTGGGTTAGAAATCATAGCGGAAGATAGACATCGCGATGGATTAGTTCTTGATTTCTCAGTAAAAGAAAACTCGATATTAGAAAATTACTATACAGAAAAATTCTCTAATAAAGGTTTCTTAAAACCAGCAGCTATTGCAAAATTTGCTAAAGAATTATGTGAAAAATATGATGTGCGTAAAGCTGGTGACGAAAACATCTCAGCTCGTTCAATGTCAGGTGGTAACCAACAGAAACTTATTATCGGACGTGCATTAGAAATGGAACCTAAATTATTAGTTACAACACAACCAACACGTGGACTGGATGTTGGTGCTATTAACGGTATTTACAAAATGTTAGTAGAGTACCGTGATAAAGGGAATTCGGTACTGTTAATTTCATTCGATTTAGATGAAATACTAACACTATCAGATAGAATAGCAGTTATTCACAACGGAAATATTATTGATGTTGTGGACAATGATGAAAATGTAACTAAAGAACAACTTGGTCTATTAATGGCTGGGGTTAAGAATAAGGAGGGAGCATAATGTTTAGTAAAATTTTATCTAATGCCATATTACCTATTCTTGCTTCGTTTTTAGTTGGAGCGATTATTATAAGTTTAGTTGGAGCTGATCCAGTAGAAGTAATGGATGTAATCAGTATGGTTGTAACAGATCCAGCTAACGTATCAGAGGTACTATTATCAGCTGTACCACTTATTTGTACAGGTTTATCGATTGCCTTTGCATTTAGAACAGGTCTATTTAATATAGGAGCTGAAGGTCAGTTCTTAATGGGAGGATTAGCAGCAGGATATGTAGGTATTACACTTCAAAACGCTAACTTCTTCGTAGCTTTAACAGCATCAATCTTAGCAGCTATTGTTGCTGGGGGATTATGGGCTGGTATTGCTGGTTTCTTAAAAGCTAAATATAATATAAGTGAAGTAGTAGTTACGATCATGCTTAACTACATCGCTTTATACTTTGTACAATTCTTTGTACCAAGATTTATTAGAGGGAACAATGATATCATTTCTGCAAACATTGAACATGCAGATGGAACAAAATACCTACATAATGATTTTATATTCTCAATTTTTGAGAACGATCGTTTAGGTACGGACTTATTATTCGCTTTACTAGGATTAGTTATTTTCTACATCATTATGGAAAAAACAGTTTTCGGATATGAATTACGTTCAGTAGGTTACAACAGAAACGCTTCTGAATTTGTAGGAATGAAAGTTAATAGAAATACAATTGCATCTATGTTTATCGCAGGAGCATTCGCTGGACTAGGTGGAGCTCTGTACAACATGGGACCTGTAGGTAACGTTGTAGTAGGTTCAACATTTACAGGAAATGGATACATGGGGATAGCAGTAGCACTTATCGGAGCTAACACTGCATTCGGAGTATTATTAGGAGCTTTATTATTCGCATTCTTAACAGTACTAACGCCTTTATTAGCTTTCGTAGGAATACCAAAAGATATTGCTAATATCATTATTGGTTTAATCGTTCTATTCGTTGCGGCTAAAGCATTATTCGAAAGTAAATACTTAGATAACTTATTTAAGAAAAAGAAAGGAGATAAATAGATGGATACAATATTATCGCTATTAGACTCTATGTTGCAATATACAGCACCGATTCTTATCGCAGCAATAGGTGGTTTTTACTCAGAAAAATCAGGTGTTGTTAACGTTGCTCTTGATGGATTTGTAATATTTGGGGCATTTATTGCTTCTTTCTTCGCTACGATGTTATATGATGCAGAGCCAACAGTTGCTAATTTAGTAGTATGTTTAATACTAGCTACTTTAGCTGGTGGTCTGATGTCTCTAGTTCACGCTTTTGTATCAATTAATTTAAAAGCAGACCAAGTAATTTCTGGTACAGCTATTAACTTAATTACACCAGCAGTAGCCTTATTCTTAGTAAACCATTTTAATGGAACTTATGAGTTACTATTAAAAACTGGTTTCCCGCGTCAAGAAATTATTGGTAAATTTACAGTATACCCAACAATAATTATTGCAATTGTGTTAGTAGCTGTAACTTACTATGTGATCTACAAACGTCCATTTGGATTAAGATTACGTTCTGTTGGGGAAAACCCACAAGCAGCTGATTCACTAGGATTAAGTGTTTATAAATACCGTTACATCGGAGTATTTATCTCGGGATCTCTAGCAGGATTAGCAGGTGGAATTATTGCAACAACATTCTCTCAAGGATTCAATGCAGCTATAACTGTTTATGGATTTGGATTCTTAGCCTTAGCAGCACTTATCTTCGGTAAGTATAACCCGTTAACAATTACTTTAGCGGCTTTATTCTTCGGAGGGACTAAGGTATTTGCGGAAAAAGTTTCAATTATCGCACCAGATCTACCGATCCCAGTTTCATTCTGGAATATGTTCCCATTCGTGGCAACAATCATTGCGCTGATTGTATTCTCTAAAAAATCATCAGCACCAGAAGCACTTGGAGTACCATACGACAAGGGACAAAGGTAAAATTAACATCCAGGATTTTCCTGGATGTTTTAGTTTTTCCATAAAATATAAATAAAAGATCATCAAAAATTCGATGGTCTTTTATTTTTTTTCTAAATAGTATATAATATGTTGGTTGTATAAATAATGATTGGGAGGTCGAGATATGAATTTTATATTTGATATAGATGGTACTATATGTTTTGGAAACAATAAAATTGAAAATGGTATCTATGCACAATTAGAAAAAATAGAAGAAGCAGGGCATAACCTAATCTTCGCAACTGCTAGGTCTTATAGAGATACCCTTCCGGTTATAAAAGAAAGATTTAAAGATAACACTGTCGTAGCTCTTAATGGAGGGTTAGTGTATAGAAGTTCTAAATCATATCTAGAAAAGCACATAAATAAAAATTCTTTTGAAAAATTAATTGCTGAAATTAATGACAAAGATTTACCTTATTTTATAGATGATAGTTTTAATTATGCTTGTTACAAAGAAGAAAAAATGGCATTTATAAAAACAGTAGATCCATTGAAAATGGCAAATAAAATAGATGTAAACCAAATGGAAAAACCTATAAAACTAGTTGTGTACACTGGGGATTTATCTGAGAGTGATTTTAATGAATTTTATGAAGAAATAAACAAGATTCCAGAATTAGATGTGGTATACCACGAAAGAGAAGGGAAGGTCTATATCAATTCAGCTAATGTGACAAAAGCCACTACAATAGTAGAGATTTTAGAAGGTCAAGATTATATAGCTTATGGTAATGATAAAAATGATATAGATATGTTTAAGAGTGCTACTTATGCTGTACAAGTAGGTAATTTAAAATACTTAGAAGATTATAATGATGAAAAAGTAGCAGAGAGTGAAGTAGCTAACAATATAGCTAAGCAAATAGAAAGATTAAGAAGTCGAGTTTAAAAACTTGGCTTTTTACATTTACTACTTTCAAGTAAAGTTTAGCATGAGTGTGATATAATTAAAATGCAGTATATAAAAGTTAAAACGGTGGCCGTATCTAAATATCGAAAGTTGGTGATGCTTATGAAAGTAACGTACTACTCTAGAGAAAGGAGAAAGCCTTCATTGTCAATAGCGGAAACACTTGGTTTAATGATAAGTTTTGGAACATTTATTATTTCACTACTTAGCTTTATTTTCACGATTGTTATAGCTATGATTTTTGGCAATAAAAAATAACCGTTTTATCTTTGGTCAGAGAAACGGTTATTAAATAATAATCAATGTCTGCCACCGTTTTACGGTAACTGCAATGGAGTCGAATTTCTCAGATTCGGCTCTTTTTATATACCCATATATTACCACACATTCACAATGTTTTCAAGGAACTAATCATCAAAACTTAATAATAAACCTTGAAAGCTAGGATATAAATCTAGTATAATTAATCTATATAAATTTAGTGGAGAAAATAAATTGGAATTAGTAGAAATAAGGCGAGAATTAGCCGATATAAAAAAGAAAATAGAAGAATTTCATAAATCTTTAGAACTAGATGTAAAAGAAGAAAAAGCAGCTAGTATAGATAATCAAATGCTAGAGCCTGATTTTTGGAATGACAATGAAAAAGCTACAAAACTAGTGGCTGAATCAAAATTCCTAAAAAAAGAATTAGCCGATTTCGAAGAATTAACATTACTTCTAGAACACAATGAAGAACTGGTAGAATACCTAAAAGATGAAGAAGATGAAGAAATCTACCAAGAATTATTAACAAGTCAGCAAGACCTAAAAACAAAAATGGACGAATTTACATTAAGACTTCTTTTATCAGAAGACTATGATAATCACTCTGCTATATTTGAGATACACGCAGGTGCAGGTGGAGTAGATGCTACTGATTGCGGAGAAATCTTACTTAGAATGTATGAGAGATTTTTCCAAAAGCAAGGGCTTAAGTATTCTTATTTAGATTACCAAGCAGGAGATGTAACTGGAATTAAGTCAGTAACTATCAGAGTAGAAGGAGACTATGCTTATGGACTTCTTAAAGGAGAAAAGGGAGTTCACCGTATAGTAAGGATATCGCCATTTGATTCATCAGGTAAGAGACATACATCATTCTGTTCAGTAGATGTTGTTCCAGAATTTGAAGACGATGAAATAGATATTCAAATTTCATCAGATGAACTAAAAATAGATACATACAGAGCATCAGGTGCTGGTGGACAGCACATCAATACAACAGACTCAGCTGTAAGGATTACCCACTTACCAACAGGGACAGTAGTTCAGTCCCAAGCAGAACGTAGCCAGATAAGTAACAGAGAAAGAGCGATGAAAGATCTGAAATCAAAACTTTATCAACTAAAACTTGATGAAAAAGCAGCGGAAATAAACTCTATTCGTGGAGAACAGATGTCAATAGGTTGGGGATCTCAGATAAAATCTTATGTCTTTGCTCCATATACAATGGTAAAAGACCATAGAACAGGTTATGAAGTATCGACTATAGACAAGGTTTTAGATGGTCAAATCTTTGATTTTATCGAAGCCTATCTACACTTCAATATGAATAGTAAAATAGAAAATTAGCCATTTGCAGATTTACTATAATCGTGATAAACTACACTTAACAAGATTTAAAGTTGAGTGTAGTTTTTTATTTTCTAGAAAGGTTTAAGATAAGATGGTATATATAATTGCGGAAATAGGTTGTAATCATAATGGAAGTGTAGAACTTGCCAAGAAAATGGTAGATGTAGCCAAAGAATGTGGTGTTGATGCAGTCAAATTTCAGACATTTAAGGCTGATGAATTGATTTCAAAATATGCTCCAAAAGCAGAGTATCAAAAAGTAACGACAGGAACTCACGACAGTCAGTTAGAGATGACTAAAAAGTTAGAACTTAGCTTTGATGAATATCTAGAACTTAGAGACTATAGTCAGTCTAAAGGTCTAGATGTATTCTCAACGCCTTTCGATCAAGTATCTTTAGACTTCCTAATTTCTACTGATATGCCAATTTACAAAATTCCATCTGGAGAAATAACAAACTTACCTTACCTAGAAAAAATTGGTCAGCAAAAAAAGAAAGTCCTACTATCAACAGGAATGGCTAACCTAGAAGAAATTCACCAAGCTGTAGAAATTCTAAAAGAAAATGGAACAAACGACATAACAATCCTGCACTGTACAACAGAATATCCAGCACCACACGAAGCACTGAATATTTCTGTAATATCAACCTTAAAAAAAGAATTTCCAGACCTAGCCATAGGTTACTCTGACCACTCAATAGGATCGGAAGCAGCAGTGGCAGCAGTAGCCCTTGGTGCAGTATTAGTAGAAAAACACTTCACACTAGACAGAGATATGGAAGGACCAGACCATAAAGCAAGTGCCAATCCAGAAATGTTAAAAGCCTTGGTAGATTCTATAAGAATTATAGAAAAAGCACTAGGAGATAAGGATAGGTTAGTAGATCCAGTAGAAGAAAAGAATAAAATTATCGCAAGAAAATCTATAGTCGCAAGACTACCTATAAAAAAAGGTCAGATTTTTACAGAAGACAATATCACAGTAAAAAGACCAGGGTCGGGTATATCACCAATGCACTGGTACCAAGTATTAGGACAAGAAGCACAAACTGATTTTGATGCCGACCAAGTAATAGTAGATTCTAGATTTGAAAATCAAAAATAAAGAGGATGCAAGATGAAAATTTGCCTATTTACAGCTACTAGAGCTGAGTATGGAATAATGAAAAACTTAATAAAAAAATTAGACCAAAGATATCAGCTTGATATAGTTGTAAGTGGAACTCATCTAGAAGAAAAATACGGCTCTACTTATAAATTCATAGAGCAAGACGGCTTCCGTATAGCTAGGAAAATACCACTTAATATGACTGATACAAGCAAGAAAACCTTAGGTCAAACATCTGCCGTCTTAGCTCAAGAAATAAACCAAGTTTTCGCAGAAAATAATTATGATCTACTAGTATTACTAGGAGATAGGTACGAACTCTTACCTGTCGTAAATATGGCATTAATCCATAATATTCCTATCTGCCACCTGCACGGCGGAGAGAAAACTCTAGGAAATTATGATGAGATGATAAGACACGCCGTAACAAAGATGAGTCATCTTCATCTAGTCGCAGCAGAGGAATTCAAACAAAGAGTCTTGCAACTAGGAGAAGCAGAAAATAGGGTTCATAACATAGGTTCTCTAGGTGTAGAAAACATTCTAACTAGCAACTTATTACCAAGACAAGAACTAGCTCAAAAATTAGAAACAGACCTAGCAGAAGAATATTATGTCGTAGTATTCCACCCAGTTACCCTAGAAAATAAGGCAGAAGAGCAGATAAATGAACTACTATCAGCCTTGAGTGAAAATGACATGTCTTACTATTTTATCGGTTCTAATGCAGACACAGATTCTGATGTAATAATGAATAAGATACAAAACTTTGTAAATAAAAATCCTAAGTCAAAAATCTTCACGTCCCTAGCAAGTACAGACTATCATTCTCTAGTCCAAAATTCTAAAGGACTAGTAGGTAATTCATCATCAGGGATAATAGAAGCACCTAGTCTTAAGGTAGCAACCCTAGATATAGGAAATAGACAAAAGGGTAGACTTAGAGGACCTAGCGTTATAAATGTACCTTGCGAAAAAGAAGCAATATTACAAGGTCTAGCAGACTTAGAAAAAGTTGAGGATTTTACTAATCCTTACGAAAAAGACTCTTCTTCAGATAGAGCCATAGAAGCAATAATCAAGTTTTTAGGAAGAGAAGACAAACTTGTAAAAGATTTTTGTGATAAATGATTGGAGAAAAAAGTGAAAAAGAAAGTAGCATTTTTAGGGGCAGGTAGCTTCTCTGATGGAGTATTAGCCTGGTTAGATACAAATAAATATGAGTTTGTTGGATATTTCGATGACAAGGATATAGAATATTATAGAAATCACAAGGTCTTTGGTAAGATTAGCCAAGTTTTATCACATTTAGAAAATGGGACAATAGATGGAGTGTTTGTAACTATTGGTGATAATGCTAAAAGAAGAGAGATATTCGAATTAGTAGCCAAAAATCACTATGAGAAAATTATAAATATAATAAGCCCCAGAGCCTATATATCAAACCTTGACTCTATTCAAGGAAGAGGGATATTCATTGGTTTTTCTGCCTTTATTGGAGCAGACGCTAAGATAAGTGATAACTGTATAATCAACACAGCAGCCATAGTAGAGCACCACACTAGAGTAGAAAAACACTGCAATATAGCACCAAGAGCAACGGTAAATGGTATATGTAATATAGGTCAAGAAGTATATCTAGGTTCTGCATCAACAGTGATTCAGATGATATCAATAGCTGATAAAACAACAGTAGGAGCAGGTGCAGTTGTTGTAAAAAATATTGAAGAAGCGGGTACTTATGTAGGAGTCCCAGCTAAGAAGATAAAGTAAGGAGTAGTATGAAACCAATATGTTTGATACCAGCAAGGTCTGGTTCTAAAGGACTTAAGGATAAGAATTTATTATTTTTAGATTCTAAGCCTATGATTTTTCATACCATAGATGCAGCCATAGAAAGTGGAGTATTTGCTAAAGAAGATATATATGTGAGTACAGATTCAAAACTATATGCTGATATATGCAAGAGTAGGGGGATTTCTGTCTTAGATAGACCAAGTCATCTAGCAACAGACACGGCGACTTCTTATGAAGTAAATGAATATTTTCTAAAAGACTTCTCTGAGAGGCAAGTCTTTGTCTTACTCCAACCAACATCACCCTTAAGAAGCGGAAAACAAATCGAAGAAGCCCTTAAGTCTTACTTAGAATCAGAATCTGACCACCTAGTGTCTTATACAAAAGTAGGTAAGTCACCAGACCTTTATACTAGTTTAGACGCTGATGGTTATATACAGGATAACTTTGGAGTAGACAAGGGCTACAGAAGACAAGATAAAAAAGACTACTATGTACCTAATGGTGCTATATTTATTTCTAGAAAAGATAAATATCTAAGAGATAAGTCTTACTTTACAGAAAAAACAAAAGCCTATATTATGGATAAACATACTTCGCTAGATATAGATGATGAGGTAGATTTCAAAAATGCTATAGCTAGTAAATATTTTGATTATAAGACTAGGGAAGAAAAATGGAAGCCAGACTTTGCTGGTAAGTATAAACTTCTAGCAAATAAGATTGAAAATAAACTTATAGTAGGTGATTCTAGACTTACTACTTTTTCTGCAACAGGATACACCAATATAAGTATTCCTGGTGTTACTATGCATACCTTTATGGAAAATAAAGACCTATTCTTATCAAATTCAATAGGTCATATAGTCCTAGCACTAGGGGTTAATGATTTTACGGCAGGTTATTCTATAGAGTCTCTAAAAAAACAATTTTTAGACTTAGTAGAAATTTGTAAACAAGATAATATAAAACTATCTATTGCTAGTATAGCCCTGACTATATTCAGACTTATTGATAATAATGACTTATGTCAGTTTAATGAATGGCTAAAAGAACTAGCCCAAGATAATAATATAGATTTTGTAGAAGTTAATGAAGTCTTAGCCCAAGATAATAGACTAAGATTTGACTTAACAACAGATGGACTGCATTTTTCAAAAGAAGGACAAGAGTTATATCATACTCAAATAGAAAAACTAATATACAAGGAGGGATAAGATGAAAGTATACACGATTTTTTACAAGGGTACTGATTCTAGATATGGTTATGAATCTAGCCAAGTATCAAGACAAAAAATCTTTGATAAATTAGGTATTCAGCATACTCTAGTCTTAGGTTTACCCTTACCTTATCCTAACTGGAGAGAGCGAATGGAAAATATTGGTTATAGCAACTATATTTCTACTTGTAATATGTATTCAGATATAGCGAATGATGACCTTTCTCTAACTTTTGAAGATTATAAAAAAGATAAAAATATTGAGATAGTAGAAGAAAATAATGAATATTTAAAAATTATAGAAGATAGCCAAGAAAAAACTATTTACCTAACAAAAGAAGAGGCTATCAGTCACATAGAAGATGATGAGAATATTTATTTCTATACATCAGACCTATATCTAAAAAAAGAAAAATCTACTGCTAATTTATATTGGTATAACAAAGATAAGTCACTAGCCCTTAGGGGAGAACCGGGCATAAAAGCAGACTATATCTTTTATGATAAAGAAAATAACCGTATAGGAAATACAGATACTCTAATGAGAATTTTCCTAACGAAAAATTTAGAAAACAATGATGTTCTTATCTATGACCCTCTCTTTAACATAGCAGGAGACCTAAAAAGATTCCTGCGAATGAAAAGAATAAGAACTTATCAAGTAATACACTATAATATTCTTGATCCACAATTTTCTCACATGATACCAGCCCTAAAGCCTTGGTTGAAATACATAGCAGCCAGTGAAAAATTAGTTCAGCCCTTAAGAAATGTAGGGATAGATATAGACTTCTTACCACCTATGCATACAGAAAAGATAGTAGAGAAAAAACACTATGCTAGTATCACTAATTACTGCCTAGTGGGGTCATACTCTTATATCAAGAGAATAGAAATGGCTGTAGGAGCCTTTGCTAACTTAGAAAAGCAAGGAATAGATGTAAACTTAACCATTTATGGCGGAGATAAGGAAGATATAGAAGACTTCAAAAAAGAAAATTATATCCCGGGAAATGTGAAATTCGTTGAAAGAGTAGACAGGGTGCCTTATGAAAAACATCAGGCTTATTTATCTTGTTCTCAGTCAGAGTGTTTTGCCAATGCTATGGTCGAAGCATCTAGCCACTCTTTAGCAATCCTAGCGTCTAATGTAGACCTAGCCCACAGACACTATGCCAGTCTGTCAGAAAATCTAAAATTATTTGATAAGCTAGAAGACTTAGTAGCCTTAATCCAAGACCTAGTAAAAAACGGGGCAAACTCTGCCACTGAAATCGCAGAAAACTACACTCAGGAAAAAGTCGAAGAGATGTATAAAAAATTATTTGTAAGGAGTTAGGAAGATGACAGAAAAAATATCCTTGCTAATATGCCAAACTCCCTTACAGGCACTAGTCGCAGAAAAAATAATAGAAATAAATCCACATAAAAAATTCTTTCCTGTCTATACTGCTTACGAGTGGAATGCAAAACACGAAAACTATGCAGCAAGACTAGTAGAAAAATGCGGAAGGGGAATAAAGAAAGAAATAGCTAATCTAAAACAAATATCAGAATTAGCAAAGCAAGTTCTAGAGTTAGAATTTAATGAGATATATTTAGCTTCAATAGATGCGCCCTTGAGTCTGGTTGTCTTATCAGGGAAAGAAAATCTAGATGTCTACACTTATGATGACGGGTCGGCAAATATCACGCCTAAGTCCTTCTACTTTAGAAAAAACAAGAATCCTGTCACTTATCCAGGGCTTAATATTACTTGGGATAAGTTCAAGGTTAGGGAAAAATCTAAAAAGCACTATACAATCTTTGATTCAGACTTTAATATTGTACCTAGTTCAAAATTAGAAAGACTAGATTTATTTAATTTTGAAAAAGAAGAGTCAAGGCAAGGAAAAGAAGTCTCTGTCCTGCTTGGTCAGATGATTATGAACCCTGGTCAGAATGAAATGTTGATGAATAAGATTATGCAAGAAAATAATATTGATTATTTCTTTCCCCATCCAAGAGAAGGTGTTTTGGAGAGTCTTAGAGATAAGACGATAGAAACTAAGCTTATATTTGAAGAGTACTATTTAGAATTATTGAAAGATTATGATGTAATAAATATTTACCATTTCTATTCGACGGTAGCCTTTAATCTGAGAAAACACCCTAGAATAAATGAAAAAATACTAGATAAAGATTTTTATGAGTCTTGGTATTTTAGTCTATAAAATTTTAATAGAAAATAATTATAGTAGGAGTATGAAATTATACTCCTACTATAATTATATAGAGAATATACACAAAAAATGGTTTGTAACTGCTTTATAAAAAAAAAAAAGAAAAATTGCTTTAGTGGTGCTTTTTTCGGTGTTTAAAAAATAACGCAAGAAAAAAAAAAAAAACGTTACCATTTTGGTTTTTTGTTTGAATTTGTAGTAATTTTTAGGTATAATATTAGCAATTAAATTTAGTAAAACAATATTTAATTGAACAATTAACAAGAAAGAGAGAGGAAAATATATGTTTAGAAATAATAAAGAAATATTCTCTATTCGTAAATTTAAAAATGGTCGTTCTGACTCTGTTAAGATAGGTGCTCTTGCTCTACTTATGGGTTCAGCTCTAGCCCTTGGTGGAGGAGAAGCCCAAGCGCAAACAGTAGCTATCGATAAAGCTGTTGGTCCTGCAGAAGGTGCAACGTCAATGACGACGCCAGTTGAAACTTATAATGGGATGAAACCTGACGCAACTTTAAATATGTTTGTACAAGAAGGTAACCCGGGAGATGGAAGTGTTACAAAACAAGCTAACTTAGAAGTGGAATACAAGTTTGTAGATGACACTACTAAGCAAGAAATAACAACTCCAGTTAAGGAAACATCTGCAACTACATACGAAGTAACTCACGATACTGCAAGTATTACGGGAGCAAACGGTGAAGATATCGAAGATAACATTGATGGTAAAGAGTATGCAAACAATACTCCAGTAGAAGTAAAAGATGAGGATAAATTCAAGGAAGCAACTGATACTAATGCAGGTGCTGAACCACAACCTGGTGATGTTAAAACAGTAGATGGTAAAAAATACGAATATATCCGTACAGAAGTTACTACTTTAGGGGAACCAACATTTAACGAATCATTCAATGATGCAAAAGTTGATGTAACGACTGACCAATTACACACGGCTGATGCAGAAATTGACTATCCTAAGTTAGCAGGTGGACGTGTATTCTTAGTAGAAGAATTGTCTGAAGGGAAATATGGTAAAGTAGTCCTAACAGATGGTGTAGCAAGTGACCAAGATGTTGCTGATAAATTCTACGCAGGACTGCCAACTGCTCAAGTTATCTCACAAGAAGAATTAAACAGACTAGGTGGAATTAAAGAGAATGATTTTATTCTAGTTTTAGACCGTGATAATTATGTTGTAAAGGAGACAAATGGTATAACATTTAATGGTGGAATAACTGACGGAAATACTCAGGGTGCTTTAGACTACATAACAGATGAATTGAAAAAGTTTGGATTAACTGATTTAATGTCAGTTGAAAATCCTAAAACTGCAAATACAACAATTAGACTTCCTCATGATAGTATTAAAGACCAATTTGGACGTCCAGTGGTAGAAACTGATAAGGCAATGTTTGGAGTTCTAGATATGACAAATGTTGTAGGTCCTAACATAACAACTGATGTGGAATTAGGTAATGCTACTGTGTACGACTACCTAACAACTCTTACACCACTTAGAGCTTACAAAGTAGGAGCTAAAGATACAGTAATCACTCACTTCTACCGTGAGCAAAAAGGTTCTGTAGTAGTTCACTATGTAAACACTGCAGGAGAAGTAATTAAAGATCCATATGCAGACTTAACAGAAGTACCAACTACTGAAAAATTCAATACACAAGAAAACGCAACAGAAAAACCAGAAACTATCAAAGTTGGAGAAGTAACTTACAGATTCAAAGAAGTTGCTGCTGACGCATCTGCAGATTCAACTGTTACAATTGATGATGTAGATAACCACTTCAGTGCTACTCCTACAGGAGATGTAGTTAAAGGAACAACTCACGTAATCTTCGTATATGAGCCAGTATTAGGTAACGTTAAAACTTACTATGTTGACGAAACAGGTAAAGAATTAAAAACTCCATTCGAAGATATAGTAAACGGTAACCTAGATGCTGCATATGACACAGCAGAAACTGAAGACGAGCAACCAAAAGAATTCGAAGTAGATGGTGTAACATACAGACATAAAGAAGTAGCTACACAAGGAACAGTAGGAGCAACAGCAGTTGTTACAGCTGACGATAAAAACTTTATCGGAACAGTAGCAGGAACTGTTAAAGAAGGAACTACGCACGTAATTAACGTGTATGCTCCAGTAACAGGAGATGTTAAAGTTTACTTCGTAGATGAAGCTGGTAAGGAATTAAAAGCTCCATTTGAAGATACAAATGATGAAAACTTAAAAGCTCCTTATGAAGTAACTGAAACTGAAGCACCAACTGAATTCAAAGTTGGAGATGTAACTTACCGTTTTGTAGAAGATGCAAAAGCAGGTAAAGTTGGAGAAGTACAAGTTGCACCAGAAGACACAACTAACGTAGTTGCTGGATCTACAGGAACTGTAGTAGAAGGAACAACACACGTAATTAAAGTTTACAAACCAGTACTTGGAGATGTTAAAGCATACTTCGTAGACGAAAATGGAAAACAATTAAAAGCTCCATTTGAAGACACAAAACAAGGAAACTTAGACGCAAATTATGAATTAACAGATGCAGAAGCACCAAAAGAATTCGTAGTTGATGGTGTAACATACCGATTCAAAGAAGTATCACAAACACCAGACGTAGCTGGAACTCAAGTAGCACCGGTAGAAGATGCTTCTAACTTCGTTGGACAACCAACAGGAACTGTTAAAGAAGGAACAACTCACATCGTTAACGTATATGCTCCAGTAACAGGAGATGTTAAGACTTACTACGTAGATGAAACAGGAAAAGAATTAAAAGCTCCAGCTGTAGATACAGACAAAGGAAACTTAAACGCTCCTTACAATGCAGCTGAAACAGATGTAGAGCAACCAAAAGAATTTGAAGTAGATGGTGTAACATACAGACTTAAGGAAGTAGCTACACAAGGAACAGTAGGAACAACAGCAATTGTTACAGCTGATGACAAAAACTTCATCGGTGCTGTAGAAGGAACTGTTAAAGAAGGAACTACGCACGTAATTAACGTTTATGCTCCAGTAACAGGAGATGTTAAAGCTTACTTCGTAGATGAAACTGGTAAGGAATTAAAAGCTCCATTTGAAGATACAAATGATGGTAACTTAAAAGCTGGATATGAATTAACAGATGAAGAAGCACCAAAAGAATTCAAAGTTGGAGATGTAACATACAGATTCAAAGAAGTATCACCAACACCAACAGTAGGTGGAACAGCAGTAGCACCAACAAGTGACAAAGACTTCGTTGGACAAGCAACAGGAACTGTAGTAGAAGGAACGACTCACATCGTTAACGTTTATACTCCAGTATTAGGAGATGTAACAATCCACTTCGTAGATAAAGAAGGAAACAAGATCCAAGAACCTGTAACTGATACAGTAAAAGGAAACTTAGATGCTGCTTATGAAGTAACAGGAGATACAGAACAACCTAAGACAATCAAAGTTGGAGATGTAACATACAGATTCACAACAGTTTCACCAGAAGCAACAGTAGGTGGAAAAGAAGTAGTAACAACAGATGCTACTAACTTTGTAGGAACTGGTACAGGAACAGTTAAAGAAGGTGTAACTCACGTAATTAACGTTTATGAGCCAGTATTAGGAAATGTTAAAGCTTACTTCGTAGATGAAGCTGGTAACGAATTACAAGCACCAGTAGAAGATACAGTAAACGGAAACCTAGATGCACCTTACAACGCAGCTGAAGGAACTGAGCAACCAAAAGAAATCAAGGTTGGAGATAAAGTTTACAGACTTAAAACAGTATCAACTTCTGGAACTGTAGGAGAGAAAGCTGTAGTAACTGAAGATGGATCAAACTTCATCGGAGCTGCAGAAGGAACAGTTAAAGAAGGAACTACACACGTAATCAACGTTTACGAAGAAGTAAAAGGTGATGTAGTAATCAAGTACGTTGACGAAGCAGGAAACCCAATTACAGGAGCTGGAGACAACGGACAAGAAGTAACTGGACCAAAAGAAGATACACCAAAATCATCTCTAGGAACAGACTATGACACAACAGACTTCAAACCAAACAGAATTACAACAGCTGACGGAAGAATCTTCGAGTTAGTACCAACATCAACAATCGGAAACGAAACAGGAGATGTAGTAGAAGGAACAACTGAAGTAACTTATGTTTACAAAGAAGTAAAAGGTGATGTAGTAATCAAGTACGTTGACGAAGCAGGGAACCCATTAACTGGAGCAGGAGACAACGGACAAGAAGTAACTGGACCAAAAGAAGATACACCAAAATCATCAGTAGGAACAGACTACGACACAACAGATTTCAAACCAAAAACAATCACTACTGCAGAAGGTAAGACTTACGAGTTAGTACCAACATCAACAATCGGAAACGAAACAGGAGATGTAGTAGAAGGAACAACTGAAGTAACTTATGTTTACAAAGAAGTAAAAGGTGATGTAGTAATCAAGTACGTTGACGAAGCAGGAAACCCAATAACAGGAGCTGGAGACAACGGACAAGAAGTAACTGGACCAAAAGAAGATACACCATTATCATCAACAGGAACAGACTACGACACAACAGACTTCAAACCAAACAGAATTACAACAGCTGACGGAAGAATCTTCGAGTTAGTACCAACATCAACAATCGGTAAAGAAACAGGAGATGTAGTAGTAGGAACTACTGAAGTAACTTACGTATACAAAGAAGTAAAAGGTGATGTAATAATCAAGTACGTTGACGAAGCAGGAAACCCAATAACAGGAGCAGGAGACAACGGACAAGAAGTAACTGGACCAAAAGAAGATACACCAAAATCATCAGTAGGAACAGACTACGACACAACAGATTTCAAACCAAAAACAATCACTACTGCAGAAGGTAAGACTTACGAGTTAGTACCAACATCAACAATCGGAAACGAAACAGGAGATGTAGTAGAAGGAACAACAGAAATCACTTACGTTTACAAAGAAATAAAAGGAAATGTAGTGGTTAACTATGTAGATGAAGAAGGAAATGTATTAAAAGATCCAACTGAAGATACACCAGAATCATCAACAGGAACACCTTACGACACAACTGATAACAAACCAACTACAATCACAACAGAAAATGGAAAAACTTACGAACTAGTTCCAGAGAAAACTGAAGGAACTGAAGGAGGAAAAGTAACTCCAGGAACAAACAATGTAACTTATGTATACAAAGAAGTAAAAGGTGATGTAGTAATCAAGTACGTTGATGAAGCAGGAAACCCATTAACAGGAGCAGGAGACAACGGACAAGAAGTAACTGGACCAAAAGAAGATACACCATTATCATCAACAGGAACAGACTACGACACAACAGACTTCAAACCAAACAGAATTACAACAGCGGATGGAAGAATCTTCGAGTTAGTACCAGCATCAACTATCGGTAAAGAAACAGGAGATGTAGTAGTAGGAACAACTGAAGTAACTTACGTTTACAAAGAAGTTAAAGGAACAGTTGTAGTAAACTATGTAACTGAAACTGGAGAAGTTATTAAAACACCAGTAACTGATACAGAAAACGGATCAGTAGGATCTCCATACAACACAACTGATAACAAACCAACAACAATCACAACTGAAGATGGACGTACATTCGAATTAGTTCCAGAGAAAACAGAAGGAACAGAAGATGGTAAGGTAACAGAAGGAACTTCTCAAGTAACTTATGTTTACAAAGAAGTAAAAGGTGATGTAGTAATCAAGTACGTTGATGAAGCAGGAAACCCATTAACAGGAGCAGGAGACAACGGACAAGAAGTAACTGGACCAAAAGAAGATACACCATTATCATCAACAGGAACAGACTACGACACAACAGACTTCAAACCAAACAGAATTACAACAGCGGATGGAAGAATCTTCGAGTTAGTACCAGCATCAACTATCGGTAAAGAAACAGGAGATGTAGTAGTAGGAACAACTGAAGTAACTTACGTTTACAAAGAAGTAAAAGGAACAGTTGTAGTAAACTATGTAACAGAAAGTGGAGAAGTTATTAAGACTCCAGTAACTGATACAGAAAACGGATCAGTAGGAACACCTTACGACACAACTGACAACAAACCAACTACAATCACAACTGAAGATGGACGTACGTTCGAATTAGTACCTGAGAAAACTGAAGGAACAGAAGATGGTAAGGTAACAGAAGGA
>JAUMWC010000022.1 GCA_030529855.1 Gemella sp. | reverse complement strand
CAATGTTCAAATCTCGTTGCTGTTTTAGCAACTTTTATATCTTATCATCTTTATTTAATCTTGTCAACTCTTTTTGAAAAGTTTTTTGAAATTTTATTTCAAACCTCTCAAAAGTGTCTTAAGACTTCTAATTTGATGATATTTAATTGTGTCTCTCTCAAGACTTTTATTATTATATATTACTACTTATTCTTTGTCAATAGATTTTTTAAAACTTTTTTATAAAAAAGCAACTTACACTAGTGTAAGTTGCTTAAATTCGCTGTTCATACGGGGTTTTCTTATTTATTATTTTGGTAAAAATCAAATATAGTAACTGGCATCACTCTTTTGTGTGCTGATTTTAAGAAGTGTGCTTCTATCTTTTCAGCAATCTCTTTATCTAAAATCTTACCTTCTAAATAATCATCTATGTTATCATAAGTTACCCCAAGCGCAACTTCGTCAGCTAAGGCTGGTCTATCTTCTTCCAAATCTGCTGTCGGCGTTTTTAAATATAGATGTTCTGGACAAGATAGTTCTTTTAACATTTGTTTCCCTTGCCTTTTATTTAATCTAAATAAAGGTACTATATCTACTCCACCATCTCCATATTTTGTATAGAATCCAGTTATAGCTTCTGCTGCGTGGTCTGTCCCTACTACTATTCCAGTGTTCATTGTAGCAATAGAGTATTGAACTTTCATTCGTTCTCTTGCCTTTTCATTCCCCTTAGCAAAGTCAGAAATCTCTACTCCCGCTTCTTTTAATGATTTGAAACTTGCATCTACTGCTTCTTTAATATTTACAGTATATATTTGATCAGGTTTTATAAACTCTAAAGCATCTTGACAATCTTGTTCGTCAAATTGCTTTCCATAAGGTAATCTTACAGCTATAAATTTATAATCACTTTTTCCTGTTTCTTCTCTTAGTTCTTCTACTGCTAATTGGCAAAGTTTCCCGCACAACGTAGAGTCTTGTCCACCTGAAATTCCTAATACTAGAGATTTTATAAATCCATTCTTTTTAAGATAATCTTTTATAAATCTCTTTGTCTTCTCTATTTCTTCAACAGGATCAATAGATGCTTTACACTTTAATTCTTCTATTACTAATTTTTGTAAAGTCATTTTATTCACCTACTTATACTTAATTTTATTTTGTATATCATCTAGAATATCTTTTCTATTTTTCCAGCATTCATAAGATAAGTCTACTGGATAAAACTCCGGATTTAATAATCTAGTATACTCTTTCCAGAATTTAGCTTTACTTTCTTTGCAATATTCCCTACTATCGTTAGCATGTGGTAATTCATATACTTGCTTCCCGTTAATAAAAATATTTTTATGTAGATCAACCGCTTGGAAATCTTTTACTTCTTTTGAAAGATATGTATGTGTCGGGTGGAATAATTTTATAGACTCTTCCTTACTGATATCTTCTCTCTCTAGAGTTATATAGTCTCCAGCTGCCATACCAGTCTTTCTATTTATTATTCTATATAATCTCTTAATTCCTGGGACAGTTAACTTAGCTGGATTTTCAGATACTTTAAGTCTATCTATCATATTCCCATTCTCATCTTCTAGACAAACTAATTTATAAACAGCTCCTAAGGCTGGATTTTCATAAGCAGTAATAAGTTTAGTTCCCACTCCCCAAACATCAACCTTAGCTCCTTCTTGTTTCAAGTGAGTTATAGTTGATTCATCTAAATCATTAGAAACTACTATTTGTGCATTCTCAAAACCTGCTTCATCCAACATTTTTCTAGCTGCTTTTGATAAATAAGCGATATCTCCAGAATCAAGTCTTATTCCTTTGAAGTTTATCTTATCTCCCATTTCCTTAGCAACTTTAATTGCATTAGGTACTCCTGAACGTAATGTATCATAAGTATCTACTAAGAAATAGCAATCTTTATGTATTTCAGCATATTTTTTGAAAGCTATATATTCATCTTGATAAGTTTGTACAAATGAGTGAGCGTGCGTTCCACTTGCTTTTATATCAAACAACTTAGCCGCTTTAACATTAGAAGTAGCATCAAATCCACCAATAATAGCAGCTCTTGCACCCCAAATTGCTGCATCAAATTCATGGGCACGACGAGTACCGAATTCCATACACATTTCATCTTGACAAATATGTTTTATTCTAGCTGCTTTGGTCGCAATTAAAGTTTGATAATTCACAATGTTAAGTAGAGCCGTTTCTATTAATTGAGCTTGAATTAGTGGAGCTTCTACCCTTAATAATGGAGAATTACCGAAAACAACTTCCCCTTCTACTACCGATCTGATACTTCCTGTGAATTTTAAATTTTTTAAATAATCCAAATAATCTTGCTCATAACCTAGCTCTGTTAGGTAGTCTATATCATCTTGAGTAAAAGAAAAGTTATTAATATAATCTATGATTCTTTCTAACCCTGCAAAAATAGCATACCCACCTGAAAATGGTGCTTTTCTAAAATACAAATCAAAATATGATTTTCTTTCATGTATATTGTCTTTGAAATAAACATAACCCATATTAATTTGATATAAATCTGTATGTAGGGCATGCCCCTGATATTTATTCATAATAATTTATACTTTCTCCAATTTTTATTTCCCTTAAATTCTACCATAAAATTATGTATATGTGTACCTTTTTTGTTTAATCCAAAAAAGATAAGAGATTGATAAATTATCAATCTCTTATCTTTTTCTTCTTAACTTAACCCTCTTTATGGACGCTGAAAACACAGATGCAATAAATATTCCAGCAGCTATAGCCCCTGCTATAAGTAGAGTATCTATAGCAGATTTTGTACCTATCAGATAATCCTTAATAACTAAGTGATGCATTGTATAATACAAACTATATCCCGGTATTAAAGGTATCATACCTGTGTATATAAAAACTGTAGCTGGCATTTTATATTTTCTTGAACAAAAGTCAGCAAGTAACCCCATTATCGTCGCTGCAATAAACGTAGCTAACACTTTATCATCATAATACTTATTTATAAAAATATAGATAATCCATGTTATCCCCCCAATTAAAGAACAGGCTACTAGCGATTTCTTAGGTGCATTAAAAAAAATAGCAAAAGCAAATGTAATCAAAAAACCTAAAGAAAATTGTATAAATAAATCTATTATAGTAAAACTCAAAAACATCTTTCCTCCTACACTACTCTAAGCCCTAATAGTACACCAACAGCTATAGAAATCCCTACAAAAAATGCTGATAAAGTTCCCATCATACCAGCCATATAATCACCAGCCATAAAATCTCGTACTGAATTAGAAATTTGAACTCCTGGAACTAACGGAATAAGTCCAACTATTATTATACTTGCCGGGTGCATTACCGAAAAATACTCAGCTGCTAATGTTGCCAATACAGTAGCTATAAAGGCTCCTATCATATTACTTAAATGAGATAAAATTTTATATTTAGTTGCATAAATAAGAAAATATGATTCTATAGCCATAATCGCAAAAGAATATAGTGAATCCTGAAAAGTACCACCGTGCATCAAAGCAAAAAACGGAGCTGAAATAGTTAAAGCCGCGACCTTCTTAATATCACTGTACGGCTTTATATTCTGTATTTCATCTAACTTCTTAAACGCTATAGATATATCTTTCACTTCTCCTGCAACAATTTTTCTTGATAAATCATTCATTAGAGAAATTTTTTCTAAATCATTATCAGCAACACTGATTCTTCTCATGGCTGTCATATTAGAATCATCGTATGTTAGTGTTGTAATAACAAAATTATAAGTAACCAATACATTAACAGCTTCTACATTTTTATAAGCTGTTATTATCCTGTATATTGTATCTTCTACACGATAGACTTCTGCTCCATAATGCATCATCAAATTCGCTAATTTCACCGAAAAATTCAACAAATTTTTAGCTTCTTTTTCACTAGATACATACATTTTCCTTCCCCCCTACTATTTTTCTAATACTTTATTTATCATTTCCTCTTGCTTGTTTAATTCTTCTAACTTTTCTTTAGAATCAGTTTTAGATTTTTCTAATTGAGCTTTTATATAAGAAATTTTCTCTAACTCTTGTTCATATTTAGCTACAAATGCTTCATTTTTACTTTCAAGAAGATATTTTCCAAAAAATACTTCTTCTTCGTTCATTGTCATCTGTCCTGGATTGGCAACTATTATTTCATAAATATGCCCATCTTCTTCCATTATATCTTCTGCAACTATTTTGTAACCTAATTCTTTTAGTTTCGAACGTAATAAATTTGCTGCTACATTGGGTTGTAATACTAGTTGTGGTTTATTTGCTAATTTTTCTTTACCTGATTCTAAAATATCAGCTATAAGCTTTCCTCCCATACCACAAATAGTGATAACATCAATATTGTCATCTAGAGAAATTGCATCTAATCCCGATGCTTTTCTACAAACTATTGTATCAACTAAATTATTATCCTTTACATTTTGCACAGAAGATTTATGCGGCCCTTCAACCACCTCTCCTGCAACAGCAAAATCAATCTTCCCTTCTTTAGCTAAGTAAATAGGAAGATACGCATGATCACTTCCAATATCAGCCAATCTTCTATTTTCTACAAAATCTGCTACTCTTTTTAATCTATTGTTTATATTTAAAATCATTTTATCTCCTAGTCTTCTAAGAAATCCTTACTAAAACTTGTTGTAATAATGTTTTTCTTACCAGTTTTAGTCTTAACACTTTTAATTTCTTTTACTACTTCTTTTCCATATTTTTTATTTAGCACCTTCATAACATTATGAAGTTTTACATTTTTGTCATCAGAATAATTAGTGAATATATCCAATTGATTTACTATATCATCTCTACTTTTTATGTTATTTAAAGACACACCCAATAATCTAATGTTTTTATCATAATAATAATTCTCTTCCAATAATTCCATCGCTGTTTGATATATTTCATACTCATCATTTATGTATTCATTTATTTTTACAGCCCTATTTATCACCTTAAAATCATCAAATTTTATAGTAATAGATACATTATCCCCTACATAATTCCTGTTACTAGCTCTTTGAGAAACTTTTTTAGCTAGCAATCTAATCTGTTCTGATATTTCTTTTGGATCATCTAAGTCTCTAGGATAAGTCTTAGAATTACCTATAGATTTCCTCTCGTAATTATACTTCAACTTATCACTAGATATACCTAATGCTTTTTGTTTGAGGCGTAAACCTTGAACACCTAAAATACTATTAAGAATAACATCATTGGCTTCAGCCAAATCTCCTATAGTATTTATATTTTGTTTCTTTAGTTTACTTGCAGAAGATTTTCCGCAACCATGCATTTCTGAAACATCCATAGACCATAAAATATCTTTATAATTTTTTTTATTGATAATGGTAAATCCTTTAGGTTTCTTCATATCAGATGCCATCTTAGCAAAAAATTTAGTATAAGACACACCTACACTAGACGGTAAATCTAGTTCATAAAAGATTCTTCTCTGTATAATTGCCATCGTCTTTATAGGTTCCTTGACTTCTGTTAAATCAATATAAGCCTCATCAATAGATACAACTTCTACATTAGGAGTATAACTTCTTATCAAATCAAATACCTTGGCAGATTCTGTTTGATATCTATCAAAATTTGGTCTCATAAACTTAATATTGGGGCATAGTCTCCTAGCATCTCCCACTTTCATAGTAGCCTTAACACCTTTATCTCTTGCTGGATAATTAGCTGTTACTATTATCCCGTGTCTTTGACTTACTTCTCCCGATATCGCCAAAGGTTTTCCACGTAAAGAAGGATTGTATTTCTCTTCAACACTAGCATAAAAACAATTCATATCAATATGAGCTATTATTTTAGACATACAATCCTCCATATATTTAAATTTATTAAACTAATGAGAAGTTAACTACTATTATCGGTCTTCTCTTAGTATTGTCATAAAGTAAACTTGATAACATAGATCTTATCTCTGCTTTGATAGTTGCACATTCACGGATAGATCTCATAGGGTTCATTTCTAAGTATTCAATTACTTTAGCTTCTGCTTCATCAATTAATTCTTTAGATTTCTTAACGTAAACAAAACCTTTAGTTTGTATAACAGGCTTTCCTACTAATTGCTTAGTTTTTCTACTAATCGCATAAGAAGCTACAAAGATACCGTCATTAGATAGAATCTTTCTATCTTTAAGTACTGATTCTTCAACACTTCCTACACTACGCCCATCAACAAGAACATTTCCTACTGGTACATTTTTCTTAAGAACGTTGAATTTATTACCAATTAACTCTAAAGTTGATCCTTTTTCTAATAAGTGTACCTTATCTTCTGCAACACCTGTCTCTAAAGCTAAATCAGCATGTTTCTTCAAGTTTCTGTACTCACCTTGAACTGGAATAAAATGTTTTGGTGATAGTAAGTTTAACATCATCTTAAGCTCTTCTTTTGTAGCATGGCTTGATGCGTGAAGTTTTTTAGAAGTAGCTGCTACGTTAGCCCCTAACTTGACTAATAAGTTTAGAGTTTCATATAACATAACTTCCATTGTTGGAGAAGGAGTTGCTGCTACCATAACAGTATCACCTTTTTCAATCTTAACTCCTGCTACTTTACCTTCGGCTATTTGCTTAATAGCTTCAATTGGTTCACCTTGTTCTCCAGATGATAAAATTAATATTTCATTAGCTGGGTAATCTTTTAAATCTTCGATGTTAATAAATTTCTCATCTTCAATTTTCATATACCCTAATTTTCTAGCAATGCTTATAGCATTTTTAATAGCAGCTCCTAATAAAGCTATCTTTCTATTTTGATTTACAGCTGCATTTACAATGTGAGACATAGTTAAAAAGTTAGATGCATAACAAGTAACAATTAACCTCTTGTTAGCTTTGTAAAATGCTGTATCGATTTGAACAGCAGCATCTTGCTCTGGTAAATTGTGTCCAGCCGCATTTGCATTAGCTGAATCACTTAATAAAGCTAGCACTCCTTCTTGTCCTAACTTAGCAATCTCGAACATATCAGATTTATATTCTTTAGATACAGATTGGTCAAACTTAAACTCACCTGTATATACGATATGTCCTTGTTTTGTTGATAAAGCAATACCTAATGAATCTGGCATTGAGTAAGTTGTTTTAAAGAATGATATTTTTGTATTCTTAAATTCTAATGTAGATTTATTAGACACATAATGGAATTTCAATCTCTTCTTAATACCTAATTGACGTAAGCTAGATTTTAATAATTCTAAACTTAACTTAGATCCATAAATAGGAGCGTTTAATTTACTTGCTATATAAGGAATTGCCCCCATAGCTGATACGTGACCATTAGATAAGAAAATCCCTTTTAATTTATGTTTGTTTTTTACTACATAAGAAATATCAGGTATAACAGCATCAATACCTATCATCTCTACCTCTGGGAACATTAGTCCAGAATCTAGTAAGAACATCTCGTCATTTATTTCAACAATATACATATTTTTAGCAATTTCTTCTACCCCTCCAAGTGGAGTAATTTTAATTTTTTCTGAATTACTTCTTCTTTTTCTATTATTGTTATTATTTTTACTTTGTTGTTGAACTTGAGTATTATTTTGTTCTTGATTACTCATTTCTTTCTCCTTTTTTTATTATCGATTTGATTGGTTCAAAATCTCTTCTGTGAATTGGACAAACACCGTGTTGTTCTAATCCTAACAAATGTTTTTTCGTTCCATACCCCATATTATTTTCAAAATCATAATATGGATAATCTTCTGCATATTTTTTCATCAATCTATCCCTATGTACTTTAGCCAAAACAGATGCCGCAGCAATAGTAATAGATTTAGAATCTCCTTTGATTATAGAGTGACTATCTATACCAATATCTTCTAAAGGCATAGCATCAATCAAAAGAAAATCTGGTTTTACTTTTAAATTTTTTATAGCTTCTTTCATAGCTAATTTTGAAGCTTGATATATGTTATACTTTTCTATCTTATGATTATCAAATTCTATTATAGAATAAGCAACAGCTTCCTTCACTATCAAATCATAAAGCTCTTCTCTTTTTTTCTCAGATAATTTCTTAGAATCATTTAAACCTGGGAAATAAGAATTTTCAGATAAGATAACAGCTGCTGCGACTACTGGCCCAGCCAAAGGACCACGTCCAACCTCATCTATACCAGCAATAAACTTATAGCCTAATTCCCTACATTTTTTTTCATAAAGACTTCTTTTCTGATAATCGATTTTCTCTTCTAGTAAAGCTACTTGTTTCTTATCATAAGCTGATACAAGTTTCTTTACCCCTGCTCTCTCATCAAGTCTAAAATATTCTAACTCTTCTTCATTTAAATCAGTAGCGTGAAGCCTTTCTTTTATTTCACTAATCTTCATCTTCATGAGCTAGCATATCCTCATACTTGTCTAAAGTTATAAGACCAAATTTTTGCGTTCTGAAATCTTGAATTAGTAATTTTATAGCTGCTTCATAATCATAATCACCAGCGATTAATTTAAATCTCTTTTTAGCGATAGCTTCCATAATTTCTAAGTTTTCACTATCTTCGGTAATATCTATTTTGTAAAATGTTTTAAACTCCTCAAAATGATATTTTTTTAAGAATTCTATCAAGTATAAAGCTACTTCATCTAGTGGTGTTATATCATCCTTTATAGAACCAACTAAACTAAGTTTTTTACCAATTTCTTGATTGTCGAATTTCGGCATTAAAATCCCAGGCGTATCTAATAAGTCTATATCCTTATTTAATTTAAGCCATTGTTGTTTCTTAGTAACCCCTGGTCTATTGGCAGTATTGGCTACATTTTTTTTAATCATTTTATTAATAAATGTAGATTTCCCAACGTTAGGAACTCCAATAACCATCGACCGAATAGCTCTAGGTTTCATTCCCTTAGCAATCATTCTATCAATTTTCTCAGATAATTCTTCTTTAGCCTTAGCAATAATATCATTTAGAGAATTTGAGTTTTTTGCATCAGCATAAACTACCTTATACCCTTTCTCTTCAAAATATTTTTTCCACTTAGCTGTTTCTTGTTTATCACATAAATCAATCTTATTGAAAATAATTACTTTTTTCTTATCCTTAACAACTTCATCTAAATACATATTATGCGATGATAAAGGACATCTTGCATCAACTAATTCAAAAACGATATCTACTAATTTTAAATTTTCTTTTACTTCTCTAGTAGCCTTGGCCATATGCCCAGGAAACCATTGTATTGCCATATCTTCCTCCTTAAAATTCTTTTAAATAATTTTTTATACAATCACTTTATTTTAACACATTTCCAGATATTTTTGAATTGATTACGTGACTTTTATCAATTAGAACAAAAGAAAAAAGCTAGAGAAAATTCTCTAGCTTTCATTATCTCATTTTTATTTTTATGAATTTCTCTAACCCTAACTTTGCCAGTTTAATCATTACCGACGTTAGAAATACAGTAATTCGTGGATTTTTTCCTGGATGCATAATATCTCCTTATTATGATATAGTATTTCTTTTTTTAATACTATATCATACGTATTACTTATAAATTAATAACCACTTCATCTTCTTCGAAAATTTCATCTGCACTTTCTACAAATTTATCTACAAGTTTTTTTCCCATTGGTTTAAATGTAGCATAAGTCAAACCTCCCGAAATAGCCGCACCTAACAATGGAATAGTTTTACTTACTCCGCGACCAAAACTATCTTTTGTTATTTTAGCACCTATAATTGGCCCGATTTTTTTCAATACAGGGTACCAGACAGTTTTTGTTAACGGTGAAGAAGCTAATTTCTTTCCAATATTTTTTCCAGCTACACGAGAAATCGCCGAAAACGCTCTTCCTCCTATACCTATACCAAACATAACTCCAAGATATAACATAATTTTTTGTTTATTTTCTTCTGAAATATTGTTATCAACATCAAAAAAATCACCCTGACCAAATATATAAGAAATTTTTTGTAACATATTTATTAAACTTCCATAATACTGACTAATATCAGCAGCACCTAAACCTGCCGCAAGATAAGGATTAGATGCTAATCCCGTACCAGCAGATAATAACGAAGTTTTATTTGTCATAGATGAAACTTCCTTATTTGCTATATTTCTTAATACTTCTAAATCATATAACTTATGCGGACCTTGTTCTAATAATTCCTTTTTTTCTACTTCATTTCTTGGGTTAAATAATTCTACTAAATATTTTTCTCTATCTACTTTAACCATAGGTAATTTAGTTACTTTTTCTACCATAGAAACGGCAATATTATAATATTTTTCATCTTGTGTAGTTGTCATGTTATTCTCCTTCTTAAAACTTTTACTATCAGTATATATATATATATATTGTCAAGGGTTTCAAAGAAATTTTAAGTAAATAAAAATAAAAAAAGCTAGTTGATGATTTCTCATCTACTAGCTTTAGGTTTGGCTTATTAGCGTACTTCTCTAATACGAGCAGCTTTACCACGTAAGTTACGTAGGTAGTAAAGTTTAGCACGTCTAACGCGACCTTTACGTACAACTTCGATTTTTTCTACTTTTGGAGTGTGTACTGGGAATGTTCTTTCTACCCCTACACCGTTAGAAATCTTACGTACTGTATATGTTGCAGAGATTCCTCCACCACGACGTTTGATTACTACACCTTCGAATAACTGGATACGCTCACGTCCACCTTCAATAATACGTACGTGTACGCGTACTGTGTCCCCAGCTTTGAACTCAGGAATATCGTTTCTTAATTGTGCTTGTGTAATTAATTCGATTAATTTACTCATTTTTTTCTCCTTTATTTTACAAAATGCTCTTGAGTAAGACTCCCTTAAACAGTGGAACATCGTAATTCATGCTTAATGCACTTCTAAAATTATATCATTTCTAACAATACATTTCAAGCTATAAATCTATTAAATTGTAAGTTTTTTTATAAAAAATAAGACTGATTTTCATCAGTCTTATTTTTTCTTATCAAAGATTATTTTTTCTTTGGTGAGTGGATACACATATCTATACAGTCAGCTACTGCCTCGTATACAGCTTCTGAGTAAGTTGGGTGTCCGTGAATTGCATCTAGAACATCATCAACTGTTTGCTCAGTTTGGATTAATAATGATCCTTCGTTAATTAACTCAGCTGCTACTGGTCCAACGATGTGAATTCCTAAAATTTCGTGGTACTTAGTATCCATGATTACTTTAACGAATCCTTCTCCTTGGTTAGACGCTAATGAACGTCCGTTAGCACCAAAGTTGAATTTACCAATCTTGATGTCATATTTTTCTCTAGCTTGGTCTTCTGTTAAACCAACCATAGCGATTTCTGGGTGAGTGTAAATTGCTGCTGGCGTTGATTTTAGGTCAAGTTTTTTGTGGTGACCCATAGCGTTCTCAGCTGCGATTTCTCCCATCTTGAATGCTGCGTGAGCTAACATCTTAGTTCCGTTGATATCTCCTGGTGCATAGATTCCTTCCACTGAAGTTTCCATGTACTCGTTAACTTTAACACGTCCACGGTCCATTTCGAATTTATCAGCTAACTCTCCTAAACACTCATTGTCAGGAACACGTCCGATAGATAATAATACTCTATCAGTTACGATATCTTCTTTACCTTCAACTTTAACTACTAATTCAGATCCTTTATCTTGGATTTCTAGTAATTTAGATGAAGTAAGGATGTTAATTCCTTGTTTCTTGAATTTTTTCTCTAATAATGCAGAAGCGTCTTTATCCATGTTAGCGATTAGACGGTCAGCCATCTCAACGATAGTTACTTCTGATCCGAATGTAGCAAATGCTTGCCCTAACTCAGAACCGATAACCCCTCCACCAATAACTACTAAGCGTTTTGGTAATTCAGTAATATCTAAGATTTCGTCTGAAGTAAGAACTTTCTCGTTATCCATTCCTGGAATGTTAATTCTTGATACTTTAGATCCACCTGCTAAGATAACTTTATCAGCATCAATTAATTCACCATTAACACTAACTTTTTTGTCAGCTGTTAATCTACCAACACCGTTGTAAACTTTAACTCCGTAAGAACGTAGTAATCCTGCTACTCCTCCAGATAAAGTTTTAGCAACTTTATTCTTAACATCAACAGTTTTTTCCATATCTACTGAGAATGCTTCATTTACTAAGTTAATTCCACGCTCTTTTGCAGACTTGATGTGGTTGATGATTTCAGCATTGTGTAGGAACGTCTTAGTTGGGATACATCCACGGTTTAAACATGTCCCTCCTAATTCACGGCTTTCAACTAGGGCTACTTTCCCTCCTAATTGAGCTGCTTTAATAGCTGCTACATATCCAGCTGGTCCACCACCGATAACAGCTACATCAAATTCACCTTTACGCTCTCTAGCTGGTGTTGCTGCTGCTTCTGCTGCTGTTGTTGTAGGAACTTTAACATCACCTGCAACTTCTGCTACTACTTCTTGAGCAGCTGCTGTAGTTGATCCTGCTCCACCTGGTACTGCTTCTCCTGCTTCTCCAATCCATGCGATTGTTTGAACTACAGGTACTACTGATCCTGCTGGGTGTACAATTTTTAATAATGTTCCGCTCGCTTCTGCTTCAACTTCCATGTTTACTTTATCAGTTACGATTTCTAAAAGAACTTCTCCTTCTTTTACTGCGTCACCTTCATTCTTAAACCATTGTACGATTTCTCCCTCTTCCATTTCACTTCCGGCTTTGGGCATAATGACTTCTATTGCCATGTTTAATATTTCTCCTTACTGATACTATTTTATTATATTAATAACGATATTGGGTTTTCAATGTACTCTTTAAGAGTCTTCATGAATTTAGCCCCTTCTAGACCATCAACCACACGGTGGTCAGCTGTTAATGTTAACATCATGATTGGTCTAACTACGATTTCTCCATTTCTTACAACTGGAGTTTCTTTAGTTCCTGCTACACCTAGGATGGCTGTGTTTGGTTGGTTAATGATTGGTACAAAACTGTGTACACCGTACATACCTAAGTTAGAAATTGTGAATGTAGAGTCTGCCATTTCATCAGGTTTTAATTTACCTTCAAGAGCTTTAGTAGTGATTTCTTTAGAAGCTACTACAAACTCTTTCAGACTCATCTTATCTGCACCTTTAATAACTGGTACTACAAGTCCACTATCCATACCTACAGCTATAGATAAGTTTACATAGTTGTGTAGGTACATTTCTTTTTCATCTTTAGATAATGAAGCATTTACGTATGGGTGTTTCATTAATGATTTAATTACAGCTAGAGATACGAAATCCGTAACTGTCGCTTTCTTACCAGTCTCTGCTAAGATTGAATCAAGTGTTTTCTTACGTAACGCTAATAATTCTGTCATATCCACTTCTACGTTTACAACAAATGTTGGTGCCGAGAAGTAAGACTCGCTCATACGTTTAGATATAACTTTACGCATTGGTGACATAGGCACTGTATCGATAGTTCCCCATTGGTTTTCGTTCGGTGCTTTAGCAGCGGCTGCTGCAGCTCCTGCTACTACTCCTGCCGCAGCTCCTGCTGCTACCGCTGGTGCAACTGATGAAGCTTCTGTAGCGTTCATAGCTCCTAAAACATCATCTTTCATGATCTTACCACGTGGGCCAGTTCCTACAACTGTAGACACATCTACTCCTTCAGCTTCTGCAATACGAGACGCTAATGGCGAAATTCTTACTTGATCATTTTGTTTAAAGTCTAATACATCTTCTAAGTGAACTCTTCCTTTTGCTCCTGTTCCAGCTACTAATGAAAGATCAATTCCATTTTCACGAGCGTGTGCTCTAGCTGCTGGCGTTGCACGAAGTCCTGAATTATCAACTTCTACAACTTCTTTAGTTTCTGCTTGTGCAGCTGGCGCTGCAGCCGCTGGAGTTTCAGTTGCAGCAGGTGCAGCTGCTGGAGCAGATCCTGCTCCACCTGGTACTGCTTCTCCTGCTTCTCCAATCCATGCGATTGTTTGAACTACAGGTACTACTGATCCTGCTGGGTGTACAATTTTTAATAATGTTCCGCTCGCTTCTGCTTCAACTTCCATGTTTACTTTATCAGTTACGATTTCTAAAAGAACTTCTCCTTCTTTTACTGCGTCACCTTCATTCTTAAACCATTGTACGATTTCTCCCTCTTCCATTTCACTTCCGGCTTTGGGCATAATTACTTCTACTGCCATTGATTTCACTTCCTTTGGTTTTTAAAATTTTATTATTTTTTGTTTACTGTGTTTCTTAATGCTTCTTTAATATCTTCTACATTAGGAACAACTAAAACTTCTAGGTTTTTAGCTGATGGGATGTTTGTATCCGCTCCAGCAATACGTCTGATTGGTGCATCTAGGAAATCAAATGCATCACTTTCAGCTATACGAGCAGAGATTTCTCCACCAAATCCACCTGTTTTGAATGAATCGTGGCAAATAGCTAATTTTCCAGTTTTCTTAACTGATTCAACAATAATTTCTGTATCTAAAGGTACTAAAGTAATTGGGTCTACTACTTCTACTTCGATTCCTTCTTCTTTTAATTCTTCAGCAGCTTGTAAAGAACGCTCTAACATACGTCCCCAAGATACTAAAGTAACATCTTTACCAGGGTGTTTGATTTCACCTTTACCAATTTCGTAAACTTTAGTTTCATCAACTTCACCTTTACGTCCGAATAAAGCTTTAGGTTCGATGTAAATAACTGGGTTGTTATCACGAACTGACGCTCTTAACACTGAGTAAATGTCTTGTGGCGTTCCTGGTGCTACTACTTTTAGACCTGGAATGTGACAGAACCAAGCTTCTAGAGCTTTACAGTGCTGAGCAGCAGCTCCAGTTCCTGATCCAGAAGCACAACGGTAAACTACAGGTACCGCTACTTCTCCACCTAACATGTAACGCATTGGCGCTGCTTGGTTAACGATAGCATCCATAGCGATTGTTACGAAATCCATGAAAGTAATATCAACGATTGGACGCATCCCAGTTGATGCAGCTCCAGCAGCGGCTCCAGCGATAGCCGCTTCAGAAATTGGAGTATCGATTACTCTTTCTTCTCCGAACTCTTCTAACATACCTACAGTAGTTCCGAAGTCCCCACCAAAGATACCAACGTCTTCTCCCATTAAAAATACATTTTCATCTGCACGCATTTCTGCACTCATCGCCTCTTTGATTGCATCACGTACACTCATAATTTTCTTTGTCATATCTATATTCTCCTAAATGTTTATTATACGAATAGTTTTTTATTATTAGTCAGCGTAGTTGTCTTGGAAAGCAATTGCTCCATCAGCAAATGGAGATTCTTTTGCAAATTCTACTGCATCATCAATGATTGCTCTTGAACCTTCTTCTAATTTAACTAGTTCTTCTTCAGTAGCAATTCCATTTTCTAATAAGTAGTTTCTGTATTTCACATTTGGATCTTTTAATTTCCACTCAGCTACTTCTTCACGGCTACGGTATTTTCCTGCGTCTGATGCAGAGTGTCCGAACCATCTGTATGATACTGCTTCTACTAAAACAGGACCTTTTCCAGAACGAGCGTGGTCGATAGCTTCTTGCATAGCGTCGTAAACTGCTAATACGTCGTTTCCATCTTCAACGTGGATTCCTTTAATTCTGTAAGACGCAGCACGCTCAGTAATTTTCTCAACACGCATACATCTTTCTTGAGCCATTGAGATACCATATTTGTTGTTAATTACGTAGAAAATTAATGGTAAATCCCAGTTAGAAGCCATGTTTAAACACTCGTGGAATGAACCTTCATTTGTAGCTCCATCTCCCATACAGCAGATAACTACATTTCCAGTTTTCTTCATTTTTTGAGTTAAAGCAGCACCTGTTGATAGACCGTGTCCACCACCAACGATACCGTTACATCCCATGTTTCCATTTTCTAAGTCATAGATGTGCATTGATCCACCACGACCTTTACATTGACCAGTAGCTTTACCTAAGATTTCAGCCATCATTCTGTCAATTTCAACACCTTTAGCAATTGTTTGCCCGTGTCCACGGTGGTTAGAGAACATTAAATCTTCTTTTTTAAGTGGGTAAATAGCACCAACGTTAGCAGCTTCTTCCCCCACTGAGTAGTGAGTCATACCGTGAACTAAACCACGAGAGTAAAGTTTACTTAACTCCATATCAAAATCTCTGATAAGAAGCATTAACTCATACATTTCTAAATGTTCTTGTTTTGTTAAATCTTTATGTGTTTTTACCATAACATAACCTCCAAATTATGTGTTAAAAAAGTATTTTATTTACTACTTAAATATACAATGAAAATGATTAAATGTCAACAAAATACACCCGTTTACAAAAAGAAATAATTGCGCTTACATTTTTGTGGGGAGCACATCCTTTATACTAGTACAGTAACTATACATCTGCTTCATCCTTCTGAAATTAATTATATATCCACTAAACACAACCAACTTGTATTACTATAACAGAAAAACAACTTCGAACACACAGCATACCTTATATAAACGTTAAATATCATGCAATTTTAGAGCTTTTCATATTTACAATTTTAAGAAATTGTTACTAATTATACATTTCATAAATTTTTTCAATAAAAAAGAGGTGCCTAAGCACCTCCTTTTTTTATGTATATGTTATTATTTGTTGTTTTCTCTTAAGAATTCAACTGTTTTTCTGATTACTAATTCAGCTTTTACATCAGTAGAAGCACCTAAGTTTCTCTTAACGTCTTCTTCTGTCATTGAGTAAGCTTCTGCTAATGCTTTGATTTCTGCATCTACATCTGCATCAGTAGCTTCAATTTTTTCTGCTACTGCTACTTCATCTAATACGAATGAAGTTTTGATTTTTGTTTCAGCTTCTGCTCTCATTTCAGATTTAACATCTGCAGTTGTTTTACCTGTAAATTGCTCGTATAGGTCAACTGATAATCCTTGACGCTCTAAGTTAGATTTGAAGTTAGAGTACATGTTATCTACTTCTTGATCTACTAATTTAGCTGGTACATTTACAGTTGCGTTAGCTACTGCTTTGTCAATTACTGCATCGTTGAATGTTCTTTCTGATAAATCAGTTTTTTCTTTAGTTAAGTCTTCTTTAACTTTAGCTTTGAAGTCCGCTACTGTAGAAACAGCTTCTTTTGTAAAGTCTTTTACAAACTCATCAGTTAATTCTGGTAATTGTTTTTCTTTTACATCGTGAACTGTTACTTCGAATTTAGCATCTTTTCCTGCTAAGTCAACAACTTGGTAGTTTTCTGGGAATTTAACGTTAACTTCTACGTCAGTTCCTGCTGTTTTCCCTACTAATTGGTCTTCGAATCCTGGGATGAATGAGTTAGATCCTAACTCTAAGTCATATCCTTTAGCTTCTCCACCTTCGAATGCAACACCATCGATGAATCCTTTGAAGTCGATAACTACAATATCTCCGTTAGCTGAAGCTGTTTCTTTGATAGCCCACTCAGCTTGACGAGATAATGTTTGCTCGATTCTAGCATCAACATCAGCATCCGTTACAGATACTTCTTCTTTTTTAATTCCTAGGTTTTTGTATTCACCTAATTTAACTTCTGGACGTACTGTTACTGTAGCTTCGAATACTACTCCATTCTCTTTTCCTAATTCTTTAACATCGATATCAGGCATAGCTAATGGGTTTAATTCTAACTCATCAATAGCTTTTCCGTATGCTGCTGGTAATACTACATCAACTGCATCTTGGTATAAAGCTTCTTCTCCGTACATTTTGTTAAATACGTTTCTTGGCATTTTTCCACGTCTGAAACCTGGAGCGTTAAGGTTTTTTACAACTCTCTTAAAAGCTACATCTAAAGCTTTTGTAAATTCTTCACTTGATGATGAAAAAGTAATTACAACTAGTCCATCTTCTTTTTTTAAGATTTCTGCCATTTTACTGGTCCTCCGAATATATCATTATTTTTAGGCTGAAAAACAGCCAAAACTCTTGTTTAATTATATAGTAAATACTTAAAAAAGTCAATTTTTTAAAGTATTTACTGAACATTATAAAATTATCCTAATAATTTTTTGAATACATCAACTTTATCTAATCTTTCCCAAGTAAAGTCGTGGTCATCTCGTCCAAAGTGTCCGTAAGCTGCTGTTTTTGAAAAGACTGGTTTTCTTAAATCTAAAGCTTCGATGATACCATTTGGTGTTAATCTGAAGTTTTCTTTAATTAATTTAACGATGTCTCCTTCATCAACTTTTGCAGTTCCAAAGGCATCAATGAAGATAGAAACTGGGTTAGCAACTCCGATAGCATAAGCTAACTGAACTTCTACTTTATCACAAAGTCCTGCTGCAACAATGTTTTTAGCAATGTATCTTGCCATGTAAGCTGCTGAACGGTCTACTTTCGTTGCATCCTTACCAGAGAAAGCTCCTCCACCGTGACGTGCATATCCTCCATAAGTATCAACGATAATCTTACGTCCTGTAAGACCTGCATCTCCTACCGGTCCTCCGATTACGAAACGTCCTGTTGGGTTAATGAAATACTTAGTATCTGCATCAAGTAATTTTTCATCAAGACAAGGCTTAATTACGTGTTCTTTAATATCAGCATGGATTTGCTCTTGGCTGATTTCTTCTGCATGTTGTGTTGATACTACTACCGCATCGATTCTTTGAGCTACATTGTTTAAGTCGTACTCAACTGTTACTTGAACTTTACCATCTGGTCCTAAGTAGTTTAACGTTCCATCTTTTCTTACTTCAGCTAAACGTTTAGATAATTTGTGACTTAGGTAGATTGGTAAAGGCATATATGTATCTGTTTCGTTCGTCGCAAAACCAAACATTAAACCTTGGTCTCCTGCTCCTACCTCATTGTCATCTCCATTCCCACGAGTTTCAATCGCTTCGTCTACACCTTGAGCAATATCAGGTGATTGTTTATCTAAAGCTACTAATACAGAAATAGCATCTCCACTATACCCTAAAGCTGGATCATTGTATCCAATATTATTAATTGTATCTCTTACTATTTTTTGGAAGTCTACATTAGCTGTAGTAGAAACTTCTCCTATTAATACAGCAAGTCCTGTGTTTACTGCTGTTTCACAAGCAACACGTCCATAAGGGTCTTGCTTTAAAATTTCATCTAAAATCGCATCCGAAACTTGGTCTGCAATCTTATCTGGGTGTCCTTCTGTTACTGATTCTGATGTAAATAAATATGTTTTTGCCATTATATCTCCTTAGTTATTTCTAAGTACTAATCAAAAGAAAAACTCTCACGCAAAAAGCGAGAGAGTTTTGTGTTTTCTCATCGCTCAAAGTATAAAACTTTGCTTAGGAAAGCACCTTAAAGACTAGCTTTAGGTTGCTGGAGTTCAACGGGCCTTATCCCTCACTCACTCTTGATAAGTATCTTATTTATTTTTATTACTGACTAATTATAAACTAGTTTTATCTATTTGTCAAAATTATTTCTCAAGTGATTGAACAGCTGTAATTAAAGCAAGTTTAACTACATCTTCTTCATCACATCCACGAGATAAGTCGTTTACCGGAGCGTTTAATCCTTGTAAGATTGGTCCGATAGCTTCAAATCCACCTAATCTTTGAGCAATCTTGTACCCAATGTTTCCAGCTTCTAATGAAGGGAATACGAATACGTTAGAATCCCCTTGAATTTCTGAATCTGGACATTTTAATTTAGCAACACTTGGTACAACTGCTGCATCGAATTGAATTTCTCCAGTTACAGCTAATCCTGGTGCTTTTTCTTGAACTAAACGAGTAGCTTCTGCAACTTTTTCAGTATCAGGAGTTTTCGCTGATCCGTATGTCGAGAATGATAACATAGCTACTTTTGGCTCAATGTTGAAGCTTTTAGCTGTTTCAGCACTTGTAATAGCAATTTCAGATAATCCTTCTGCATCTAATGTTGGGTTAATCGCACAGTCAGCATATACATAACGCTCTTCATCACGGCTCATAATGAATGCTCCACTTGTACGTTTTACACCTTGTTTTGTTTTAATAATTTGCAGGGCTGGTCTTACTGTATCTCCAGTTGAGTGGATAGCTCCTGAAACTAATCCTGCTACCTTGTTTGTGTAAACAAGCATAGTTCCGAAGTAGTTTACATCTTTTAATAATTCACGAGCTTGTTCTTCTGTTACTTTTCCAGCACGACGTTCAACAAAAGCCGATACTAATTCTTCAATTCCTTCGTAAGATAAGTGATCTACGATTTCTAATGAAGATACATCAAATCCGTGTTTTTCTGCTAAAGCTTTAACATCTTCTTCTTTACCTAAAACTACAGGTGTTACATGTGTACCTTGGCTAAGTTTAACTGCTGCACCTAATACACGCTCATCTTTCCCTTCAGGTAATACAATACGTACTTTTTTACCTTCTAATTTTTCTTGAATTTCTGCGAATAAATCATTTTTCACTGCCATTGTTATATCTCCTATAAATTATATTACATTCTTAATAAATTGATTATATGCTTAACTGCCGATAAATTAACTGCATCCATCACGTCACCATTACCAATTACACTGTAACCTATAATTAGCCCAACGTATAATAGTAACATTATAATCAAATAAATTATTATTAATTTCAATAAAAAGTTAAATGCTGATTTCATAACATTTATTTCTGTATAGATAACTCTATACTACTCCTCAATACGAATAATATCTGCTCCAAGTTTTCTAAACTTGTTTTCTACATCTACATAACCACGATCGATATGTTCAATGTGACGAATAGTCGTTTCACCGTGAGCAAGAAGTCCTGCAATAATTAACGATGCTCCTGCACGTAAGTCTGTTGCTTTTACATTAGCACCTTCTAATTGGACTCCACCTTCAACTAAAGCAGTACGCCCTTCGATTCTGATTTTGGCATTCATACGACGTAACTCTTCAACGTTCATAAATCTGTTTTCAAATACAGTTTCAGTAATTGTTGATGTTCCCTTCGAAAGTAGCATTAATACCATCATCTGTGATTGCATATCAGTTAAGAATCCTGGGTGTGGTAAAGTCTTAACATCTGTTGGATTTAAAAATTCTCTTGTATTCGTAACACGCATAGAATCTTCGTCTACTATATCAATAGTAACACCCATTTCACGCATTTTAGCAACTAAAGCCACGTTGTCACGGTATCTAGCTCCACGTACAATTACATCTCCTTTTGTAGCAGCTGCTGCAATCATATATGTAGCTGCTTCTACACGGTCAGGCATAATAGCGTGTTCTACCCCAGTAAGTTTCTCAACACCTTCTATTGTTAAAGTGGATGTATTCTTCCCTGAAATTTTAGCTCCCATTTTTGTTAAGAAATCAATCATGTCTCCGATTTCTGGTTCTTGAGCTGCATTTTCTAAAATAGTAGTTCCTTCAGCTAAACAAGCAGCCATAACTACGTTTTGAGTTGCTCCTACTGAAGGGAAATCAAAGAAGATTGTAGTTCCTTTTAGACCATTTTCTGCTCTAAGTTCTACATATCCTGCATCTTGAACAACTTCAGCACCTAAGTGCTCAAATCCTTTTAAGTGTAATCCAATTGGACGGCTACCAATTCCACATCCACCTGGCATAGCTACATGTGCATGTCCCTCTCTCGCTAGGATTGGCGCTGCAACTAAGAATGAAGCTCTCATTTTTGAAACAAACTCAAATTCTGCTTCTGTTTTTAGTTTTCCTCTAGCATCGATTTCTAAAGTCTTTTCTTGTTGGTTATAGTCTACTTTAATCCCTAAAGATGCAAGTAAGTTACTGATTATCTTAACATCTGATAAATTAGGAACATTTGTTAATTTAGTTACACCTTCTGTCGCTAAAGCAGCAGCTGTTACGATTGGTAATACCGCATTTTTAGCTCCATCTATTTGTACTTCTCCCTTTAAGGATGTTCCACCCTTAACTAAAATTTTACTCAAAATTCTTCCTCCAATTATTTTCACATATTTTAATACATAAATATTCTATTAAATAATAACATACATACGAACATTTTACAAAGTTTTTTTCTTGAGCGTGAGCCAGTTTATATTATAATTAGAAATTTTATGATAAAATCAGAATATATTAATAAATAATCAGACTGAAAGGATGTGGATAAAATTGGATTTTAAAAAAATAATCAAAGATAAAAATTTATTCGCACTATATAATGAAGCAACTATAGGTATAGAAAAAGAAGGTCACCGTGTATTAGAAAATGGTGAGATTAGTAAAACTGACCACCCTAGAAACATCGGTAATAGACAAGGTCATCCTTATATACAAACAGATTTTGCAGAATCACAGTTAGAACTTATTACTTCTGCAGAAAAAAGTGAACGTGATGTATATAGATACCTATCAGCAATTCACGAAGTCTTTCTTAGAAAATTACCGGAGACTGAATATATCTGGCCTTTATCAGTACCAGGAAAATTACCAAATCTAGAAGATATCAGAGTGGCACAATTCGATAATCCAAAAGATGTAGAATATAGAGAATATCTAGTGGAAGCCTATGGTAAATATAAACAATTATTATCAGGTATCCACTATAATTTCGGATTTTCAGCAGACTTTATTAAAGAATTAACAAAAGAAACAGGTCTAGCAGAAAATAAACTAAGAAACGAGCTATATATGAAACTAGCTCGTCAATTCACTAGATACCAATGGCTATTAGTTTACTTATACGGAACTACTCCTATCGCACCAGAAGAGTACTACGAAAGAGTAGAAGCACCTACAAAAGAAATGCGTTCACTCAGAACAACTAAGTACGGATACGTAAATGAAGACCATATCAAAGTATCTTATGATTCAATAGAAAAATACGCTAGCGACATTATTGGTTACGTAAAATCGGGTGACCTAATCGCAGAAAAAGAATTCTACTCAAGCGTTAGATTTAGAGGAGCTGAGTCTGTAGCTGACCTTTCTGAAAAAGGAATTCAGTATGTAGAGTTTAGACTATTCGACATCAACCCTTATGCACCTTACGGAATCTTAGAAGAAGATATAAGATTTATCCACCTATTCGCTATGCTTATGCTTTGGATTGAAGAAGAAAATCCTGAAACATCAGTAGCAATCGGTAAAGAATATAGCGAAAAAACAGCTCTTGATACTCCACTATCAGAAGCTAGATACAAAGAAGAAGGACACTTCCTATTAAATGAACTAATCAATTTCTTAATAGAAGGAAACTTCTCAGAAGAAGATATCAAACTAGTTCAATCAAAATTGGAAGCCCTAGAAAATGTAGATAAAACACTAGGTGCAAAACTTTGGTCAGACTATCAAAAAGAAGGTTCTATGTTAGAACTAGGAAGAAAATTAGCTATCAAATACAAAGAAGAAGCTATGGAGAGATACTATTCATTAACAGAGTTTGCTAATATGGAATTATCAACCCAAGCCCTAATCTCTGATGCAATAGCTGAAGGAATCAAGGTTGACATACTTGACGAACACGACCAATTCCTAAAACTTTCTCACAAAGACCACATCGAATACGTTAAAAACGGAAATATGACTAAGCACGACTCTTACATATCTCCCCTAATAATGGAAAACAAAGTAGTAACTAAAAAAGTACTAGATGACGCTGGACTAAGAGTTCCAAAATCATACCAATACACAGATTTAGAAACAGCCGTGCGTGAATTTGCTAAAGTTGAAGGAACAAGTATAGTAGTGAAACCAAAATCTACTAACTACGGTTTAGGTATTTCTATCTTCGCAAATGGAATTAAAGATATAGAAGATTATAAAAAAGCTATATCAATCGCCCTAGCAGAAGATAAAGAAGTAATGGTAGAAGAATTTATCCCTGGAACAGAATACAGATTCTTTGTTTTAGGAGACGAAACTCTAGCAGTACTAGAAAGAGTACCAGCCAATATCACAGGAGATGGAAAATCTACTATTAGAGAACTAGTTACAGAAAAAAACAAATCTCCTCTGCGTGGTGACGGACTATCATCTCCACTAAAAGAAATTAAACTTGGAGATATAGAAGAATTGCAATTAAAAGAACAGGGGCTTAACTTTGACTCAGTGCTAGAAGATGGGCAAATCGCCTACCTGCGAGCCAACTCAAACATCTCAACAGGTGGAGATTCAATAGATAGGACAGATGAAGTCCACTCATCTTACAAAGAATTAGCAGTCAAAATAACTCATGCAATGGGAGCAAAAGTTTGTGGTGTAGACTTAATGCTAGGAGATTTAACTAAGCCAGCAGATGAGAATAACTACGGAGTTATCGAAGCAAACTTCAACCCAATGATGATGATGCACATCTTCCCTGCCCAAGGTAAGAGCCGTAGACTAACAGAAAATGTTCTAAAAATGCTATTTCCTGAGAAATATAGTAAATAAAGGAAATTAAATAGAATGAAAAAAATATATTCAACAACTATGATAAACACAGGTGGACGTTCTGGAGAGGTACACGCTCCTGACAATTCTTTCCAATTAAAAGTAGTTAGCCCTGGAGTAAAAGTAGAAGGTGCTACAAACCCGGAACAATTATTCGCTGCAGGTTTCGCATCTTGCTTCAACTCTGCCCTAAGCTATGTACTAAAGAGCAAAGGCATCACATCAGAAGCAGTAGTAACCGCAACAGTAGACCTATACAACACTGGAACTGGACCACTTCCAGAAGTCGTTCTTGGTGTTAACATCGAGGGACACATTCCTAATGTAGATTTAGCAACAGCCCAAGAACTATTAGAAATCACTCACACCGTTTGCCCTTACTCAAAAGCAGTAGCAGGAAATATAGAAGTTAGCGTAAAAGCTGTATAATTTCAAAACTTGCCTTTGTAATACACCCCAAAAATTATACAAAAAAAACACTTGGGGTGTATTTATTAAATAAAAGTACAAAAACAAGAAAAAAATATATAAAATGACAAAAAGGATACATTCACAAAAATCATATAGTAAATATAAAAGGACTTAATTCTGTCTATTACAGAACTAAACCCTTTGTTTAAAATTTATTTTTTATCCCTCACTATAGTTATCATTCAAATAATTCTGTATTGTTAACATCATTTTTTTATTATTGTTAATCTCATACAATAAATATGCAATTTCAAAATTCTTCTTAACTTCTGCTTTTGAAGAAAATTTTTCCATAACATTTCCCAATAAACAATACGTATCCGCTAATAAATAGGTAGTTTTGTAGCTTTTACACATTTCTATCAATTCCGTTATTTTGTCTATTGCATTTTGTGTATCATTAGATTTCCATAATAGGTAACAATAATTATATTTAACCTTAATGATTTCTTCCAATCTATCAATATACTTTATATTCTTTTCATTTAAAATATCATTTATTTCCAAATATAGCCTTGTATATTCTTCAACTACATTCAACTTATAATATGCATTTAATAAACTAGTAACAACTATCATATACATATCATCTTTTTTATTAATTTTAGATAAAATTTGTTCTAATTTTTCTCTTCCTTTTTCAATATTTCCTTTTCGTTCTAAAATTAATATAGCCTCTATCCATTCTATGTATAATTCCTCTTTAGTTCTCAATTTTTTATTTTTTTTTATTTCTAAATTATAGATATACTCTAATTCTTCATAATTTTTATTATATAAAAATTTTTTAGATAGTTCACTAAATTCTAAAAATTCTGCTGATTTCTCTACTATTTTTCCGTTAAAAAAATAATTAATATCTACACCTAGTCTATCAGATAATGCATATAATAAATCTGCTCCTGGCATATAATTTCCTTGTTCTATCCTACTTATTTGACTTTGCTTACATATACCATCTGCAACCTCTGCTTGCGACATATTTAGGTATATTCTTCTTTCTTTAAACCTATTTGCTAATAACATAATACCTTTCTACCATATTAATATAAATTTTGCTTGTGCATTCATTAATAAACTATATTATATAATACATCAAGTATTTCATTATATCAAATGACTTCTAATCATATTTGCTTTTTCTACATGTTTAGTATATTATACGTTAGACCTGGGGCAATTCCTAAACTATTAACCATCCCTAAACTCACTGTAAAAAGGAAAAACAACTTACTCACTAACTTTAATTTTTTTTTCATTTTAAACATCTCCTATTTAATTACTTACTGATTTCTTCTAATTTATTAAGCGTTACTAAAGCGTAAAATGAATGCATAAGTTTCATATCAATATCTTTCGCTCTAAAAAAAGGATTTCCATGATAAAAATAACCCGAATCCGATTGATATTCTAATAAAAAATTCTTATACATCATAAAATAATCTTTACCGAAGTATTTTTTTAAAAATATTGAAATTTGAATACAAATCGCTAATTCTGGCATATAAAATTTCCTCGAAAAATATGTTGTATATACTAAAATTAGGTCTCTTAATTTCTTTAATATAATATTACCTTCGATTTCTGTATTGATATTATTCACATAAAATAAAAATGAATATAATTTATCTATATCTATATTTTTAGTTAGCGATTCATAACTTATCTCTTTTTCAACTTCCTTCAATATAATTGAAGTTTCATCAACCTCTAATAATCCCATTCTATATTTTAAATATAGTAATCTAAAACCATAATCTTCCGTTTTTGAGTTGTTCAATTCTTCTTTCAATAATTGTTTAAGTTGTATTATATCATTCGAATAATAATTTATCTCCGATAATATCTCTGGCTGAATTTCATCTATATTATCCTTATTCAAATTCAATTCAATATCTTGTGCACCTAACAACATACTCAATAGTTTAGCATTTATTTCATCCTGTTGTTGTAACCATTTCTTTAATTTTATTTTATAATTCATACTCCACCTCCCTTATTATTTCTCTAATTAATTCATCAAAAATAGAATATTCTTTCAAATTGTTTTTTATATCTTGAATATATTCCGTCAACTCTATTTTATTACAAGTACATACTACCTTCATATTTTTTTGATACTCTTCCATAGTAAACTCCGTATTTTTAGGTTTCAATAAATAATACGAAGTAGTGTTATTCAGAAAATTTATTTGATTTTTTAAATATGCTAACGTATTTGTTGGAAATTCATTACATTTAAAAATACTCTTTTCTATTTCATTCAATAAGATGGTAATATCTATACCTAATTCTTTTATAAATATATAATAATTCACATGTTCTGAATATTTTGTTACGTATAATCTTAACAATGTTTCAAAATTAACTTTTTCAAAAATTGTGATTGCTATATCTTTGCTTAATTTATAACTTTCTTTATTTTTTATATCCTCATTACCATAATAGTAAATAATATCATTATATATTTTTGCAATATTACAAAATTCTATATAAAAATCAAAATCTAATTTATATTTTTCTATTTTCTTTATAACTTTATTTCTTGATAGCATAATAAAACCCCCAATACAACAATTGTAGTATGATAATTATTCCTAAATTCTTCGTACTTATTATTATATTCAAATTCAATTGGAGCAGGGAATGATCCATTTTCTTTTTGTTTATCTATAATGAAATTTATTGCAAAATCTAATATATCTCTCATTTTATTATCTAATTTTAAAAACATTACACATAAAAGTAATTCCCCTAATATATCTAAATCATTTTCTACTATTCTATCTCCAATTAATCCAGTTAATAACGGTACGTATTCATCTCTATTTATATTAATATAATCATTTCGCCCACAATCCGTTAAATAAAATATTGTGTGAGTTAAACTATACATCGAATCTAATGTGTAATTTAACATTGGTAATTTTTTTCCAAGTCCTGTATCATTATATATTTCCTGATAGGTTGGCAAATTATCTACTATCCCTGCCTTATTTAAAAAGTATTTTAAATCTAAAACTCTAAATGGGACTCTGTCAAAAAATAAATCTACTTTCTTTTTTTCGACGATTTCAATTAGATATTCTTTAAAAGAATATTCTTTATTAGTTATACAAAAATTTTCTATAATCGCTAAGCCTGATAATGCTGATATATTTTTTTCAAATTGATCTTTAAAATCTATTTCTCTTATTTTTTTTATTATAAATTTTTTTATGAATTCCAATTTTTTTCTATTATCCGATTTAATAATAAAATTGTACAGAAATATTAATTCTACAAATGATTTTATTTGCTCATCTGCATCTCCATTTTCTACCTCTTCATTAATCAAAAATAAATCAATATTTTCTTGTAAATAATCTATCGTTCTTTGGACACTACTTTCTATCACTAGCTTACCTCCAATTTATTTTAATTTTTTTACAAGCTAAATAAAATAGAAACGATACTATCACTATAACTATATTTACAACCATTGAATACATTGACAATAAACTGTAATCAACTTGTTTTTCAAATACCGTTAAAGGAATGATAGTAGTATATATGTTTCTAATTCCTTCACTACCATTTACTCCTATCATTACAGAGCCTAATTGTTTTTCTAGTATAAAATTGAATATTACCGGATATGCAGTAATTATTAATATCAAGGTAAATATAATCAAATTCGCAGCATATTTTTTAGAATTAACTCTTCTAAAAAAATAGATAACTAAAATTGATAAACTAAAATACGAAATTACTGAAATTAATTTTTGAATAAAATCATTTATATTAAATGTACTATATATCAAATAATATAAGAGATTAAAGAAAATAAATATACCCGCTAAAACTAGAAATACTAAATGTATATTATACTTTAATGTATGATAAAAATAATATCTTTTAGTATGAATAAATTCATACAAAAAATAAGTAGATAAACCTATCATAATTGTAGTTGATGTTAATATCCAAATTGCATTTATCATAGATAATGTTGTATTATCAGTATAATTTAATAATACTTTAAAAAATAATGCTATTATGTACATATATATAAATATTTTCATATAATTTAATGATAATCTTTTTATTAAAGTTAGCATTGTTTATTTACCTCCTTAAATATTTCATCCAATCGTTTACCTTGATGCTCTTCTCTTAATTTTTCAGTTTCTTCGCATAAAAGAATTTGTCCTTTATTTATAAAAATTACTTCATCAAAAATTTTCTCCATATCCGAAACTATGTGTGTACTTATAATAGCAACACTATCAGAAGCTCTAAAATTTTCTATTAAATAAATCATCGTATCTCTAGTTAAAGGATCTACTGCTGCTAACGGCTCATCAAATAAATAAAATTTTACATCATGCGATAATCCAAATACTAAATGTATTTGTTCTTTCATTCCTTTTGAATAATCCGCTATTTTTTTATCATTATCTATCTTCAGATAATCTAGCATTTTTTTTGCTCTTTCAACATTAAAATCATCATATAGTATTGAAAATTCATTAATACATGACCTTATTGTCATTTGTTTTGGAATAAACTCCTCATCAGGAATTAACAAAATTTTATTACCATCTCGTATAATTTCTCCACTATACTTTTGATAAATGTTAGCAATACAATTCAATAATGTTGTTTTTCCTGCTCCATTAGGTCCCAAAAGTGCAATTATTTGATTTTTATTTTTTATTTTTAAGGATATATCATTTAATATTTTATTATTTTTTGAATATGAAAAACATAAATTTTTTAATTGTAACATTATTTTTCTCTCCATTTCTAAAATAAAGTAGGTGGTTATCGTCCGCCTACTTTATTTTATTAATTACAAAGTTAAATCAAATATACTTACTTTTTAGCAAGTTTGTTCTCTTACTGTTTTAATTAATTTGAAATTATCTAATTTTTCTTTAAACTCCGTTACATTTTTATCAGTTGTTGGGTAAACAAAAATATACCCTGTCCATACAAGTACCCCACCCGCTTGTGGTCTCATAATGAAATTATATTCGCCATTGTTTTCTAATATAATATTATTATTTGATTTTTTTAAATTTTTTAACATTTTTCCTTCTCCTTACACTTTTTATTATCTAATTTAACTTTGTACTTAAATTATATACCCTCTCCATACACTTGTCAATACAAAAAATACTTTTTTGCATTAATTTATATAATTTTATTAATTATTTTATATAACTATAGTTATTTACAACAAGACTTTTCACTCCCACTTAAATCAAACACGAGATTTTCCAGGTATATTTATTATAAAATTAAACATGAAGATATATATAGAAAATAATAAGAAAAACATACTATATATAATAAACAAGTATATAAAATACATAAATTCGGATATAATTACCATTGAATTACCGTAGAATTTAGAGATTAAATCCTTAAAACAAGTCCAACAGCAACAGTAGACTTATACAACACTGGAACTGGGCCATTACCAGAAGTCGTTCTTGGTGTTAACATCGAAGGACACATTCCTAATGTAGATTTAGCAACAGCTCA
>JAUMWC010000021.1 GCA_030529855.1 Gemella sp. | reverse complement strand
GGATGACATGTATCTGTTCAGCAACTATTCCAACAATGGAAGCAGCATTAAAAGCAATTAAAGAAGTTAATGGAGATAAAGGAGAAATCCAAATCGAATTATACGGAGACTGGACATATGAACAAGCTCAATTATGGTTAGATGCAGGAATTTCTCAAGCAATTTACCACCAATCAAGAGATGCTCTATTAGCAGGGGAAACTTGGGGAGAGAGAGACCTTAACAAAGTTAAGAAACTTATTGATATGGGATTCCGTGTATCTGTAACAGGAGGATTAGATGTATCAACTCTAAAATTATTTGAAGGAGTAGATGTTTACACATTCATCGCTGGACGTGGAATAACTGAAGCTGAAAATCCAGCTGCAGCAGCACGTGAATTCAAAGACGAAATTCGTCGTATTTGGGGGTAATTTTATGGCACGTCCAATAGGAATATATGAAAAAGCTACACCAAAGCACTTTACTTGGTTAGAAAGATTAAACTTTGCTAAAGAGTTAGGATTTGATTTTGTTGAAATGTCAGTAGATGAATCAGATGCAAGACTTGCAAGACTTGATTGGACTAAGGAAGAAAGATTAGATATCGTAAAAGCTATCTATGAAACGGGTGTAAGAATACCGAGTATTTGTTTCTCTGGACACAGAAGATTTCCATTAGGGTCAAATGATCCAGAGATTGAAAAAAAATCATTAGAATTAATGAAAAAATGTATAGTGTTGGCGCAAGATTTAGGAGTTAGAACTATACAGTTAGCAGGATATGATGTTTATTATGAGGAGAAGTCACCTCAAACAAGGGAAAGATTTATTAAGAATTTAAGAAAAGCATGTGATTGGGCGGAAGAAGCACAAGTTATGTTAGCTATTGAAATAATGGATGACCCATTCATCAACTCAATAGAAAAATACTTAGCAGTAGAAAAAGAAGTAGATTCACCATATTTATTCGTATACCCTGATACAGGAAACTTATCGGCTTGGCACAACGACTTATGGAGCGAATTTTACATCGGACACCGATCAATTGCAGCACTACATTTAAAAGATACTTACGCAGTAACTGAAACTTCAAAAGGACAATTCAGAGATGTACCATTTGGAGAAGGATGTGTAGATTGGGAACACGCATTCGACGTTATTAAAAAAGCAAACTACAAAGGACCATTCTTAATAGAAATGTGGTCGGAAAATTGTGGATCTGTTGAAGAAACAAAAGCAGAAATTAAAAAAGCGCAAGAGTTTCTATATCCACTAATAGAGAAAGCGGGGTTAAGATAATATGGCAAAATCACTAGAAGAAATCAGACAAAGAGTATGTGAAGCAAATAAATCTTTACCAGTTCATGGTCTAGTAAAATTTACATGGGGAAATGTTTCTGAAATAGATAGAGAAGCTGGAATTATTGTAATTAAACCATCAGGTGTTGATTATGATAAGTTAACTCCAGAAAACATGGTAGTAACAGATTTAGATGGTAATGTTATCGAAGGAGATTTAAATCCATCGTCAGACTTACCAACTCACGTAGAATTATACAAAGCTTGGCCAGAAGTTGATGCAGTTGTCCACACTCACTCAACTGAAGCAGTAGCCTGGGCACAAGCTGGAAGAGATATTCCTTTCTATGGAACAACACATGCGGATTACTTCTACGGAACAATTCCATGCGCTAGATCTCTAACAGAAGGAGAAGTTAACTCAGCATACGAAATAGAAACAGGAAAAGTTATAGTAGAAGAATTTGCTAAGAGAGGGATTGAGCCGTTGGCTGTTCCAGGAATAGTTGTGAGAAATCATGGACCATTTACTTGGGGGAAAGATCCAGCTCACGCAGTATATCACAGTGTTGTTTTAGAAGAAGTATCTAAAATGAATAGATATACTGAGCAAATTAATCCAAAGGTAGAAGCAGCTCCAAAATATATAATGGATAAGCATTATTTAAGAAAACATGGACCTAATGCCTATTATGGACAAAAAGGTGACAAACACTAAAAGATATACGAAAAAAATAAAGGTGTAAAATCATGAAAATATGATTTTACACCTTTTCAATGTATATATGTATATGATATTATAATAAGTATATAATATTCTTGCTTGGGGGATACAATGTTATTAGATAAAAAAAGTTGTGACTTATTAGCATATCTTATAGAATTAGAAGAACCTGAAACGATAATGGCAATTTCAACCAAATTAGGTCAGTCACGAAGAAAAATATATTATCATTTAGAAAAAATAAATGAATCCTTACCTAAAAATGTAGAGCAAATAATTTCCTATCCGAGAGTAGGGATACTTTTAACAGAAGATCAAAGAGAAGCCTGTAAAGATTTATTGGCAGATTTGGATGACTACTCTTATGTTATGAGTGTGCAGGAAAGAGTTAGGTTGAGTTTAATATATATAGCGATATCTAAAGAGCGAGTTACTATTGAAAAATTAATGCAACTTAATGATGTATCAAGAAATACAATATTGAGTGATCTTATAGCTATGAGAACAAAACTGTCAGAAGAAGAGTACGATATAATTCTTAAAGTTACCAAAGCTAAGGGATACTATTTGGAGTGTCACCCACTATCCAAAATACAATATTTGTATAGATTATTTTATAGGGTATATACAGAAGGAAACTCTAGTTTTGTAGGTATAGTAAAAGATAAAATTGTAGATATAACAGGATTTGATAATTATTTTTCAGATGAAGTTAAAGAATTTTTAAAGGAAGAGATAGCTACATCAAATAATATTTTGGGTAAAAAAATAAATCATCAAGATAGTAAATTTATGATTCAGATATTACCTTATCTAATATTGTCATATAGATCATTAGAATTAACTGATAAAGATAGGGAGATAGTACGTGATGATTTTGAAATGATTTCTAAAAGAATAGAGTATTCATTGGCTGAAAAAATATCACAAGGTTTACATGAGAATTTTGGAATTGAACTTGATGATATAGAAGTTAGTCTAGTGGTTATGTTACTATTATCATTTAGAAAGTATAAGGATACTCACTTAAATTCAAAAGATTATAAGGAAATGAGAGAAGAATTAGAGTTATTTTTACATAATCTAAATCTGCATCATGGATTGAAATTTAAGCGATATGATGAATTGGTGAATCAACTTCTTATGCATAGTAAAGCTTTAGTATATAGGAAGAGATACGGTATTTTATCAATAAATCCGCTTATGAAATATATTAAAGAAATGCATAGTGAGCTTTTTGAAATTTGTAAATCATGTGTATCTGTATTAGAAGATGCTTGGAAAATTAAGTTAACGGATGATGATATTGCGTATTTTACTATTCACTTAGGAGGAGAACTAGAGAAAGAAGCAGTATTGTTTCAAAATAGAAAAACAGCAATAATTATTTGTGACGAGGGAATAGGAGTACAAAAACTTTTATTAAATCAAATATCTAAACTATTGAAAAACCATGATATAGAAGCTGTATTTACTTCAGAACAATATTATAGTGTAAGTGATCTATTGCAAGTAGATCTAATTATTACGAGTAACAGTGGGATAGAGAGTAATATTCCGATTGTAAAAGTACATCCTGTTTTGAGTAATGAAGATATTATAAGATTAGTTCACATAGCAAATAATATATCAGAAGGAAATATGATTTTTCAAGATGAGTTAGAAAAGATATTACAAGTATATGTTCAAAATTCTTCAGAAAGAAGTGCTTTGAAAAAGAAAATTGAAAAGTTAGTATCTAAAGAATTGTTAAAATAATATATAATTTTTAGGCCTAGTTTTGCACACTAATTAGTGTAAGACTTGGTCTTTTTTAGTGGTCATATATGCCCTATAATAAAAGTGTAAAGAAATTAACAACTTATTAGGAGGCGCTAGTAATGGCAAAAAATGTAACTGAAATAACAAGAGAATCGTGGATTCTAAGTACTTTCCCAGAGTGGGGAACTTGGTTAAATGAGGAAATTGAAGAAGAAGTAGTACCTGAAGGTAACTTCGCCATGTGGTGGTTAGGAAACTGTGGTGTTTGGGTAAAAACACCTGGTGGAGCTAATATCGTAATGGATCTATGGTCTTCAAGAGGAAAGTCAACTAAAAAAGTTAAAGATATGGTAAGAGGACACCAAATGGCAAACATGGCTGGTGTTAGAAAATTACAACCAAACTTAAGAGTACAACCAATGGTAATTGACCCATTCGCAATTAACGAGTTAGACTACTACTTAGTATCACACTTCCACAGTGACCACATTGATATTAACACAGCGGCAGCTATCATCAACAATCCAAAATTAGATCACGTTAAATTCGTAGGACCATACGAGTGTGGTGAAATTTGGAAAAAATGGGGAGTACCTGAAGAAAGAATTATCGTTATTAAGCCAGGAGAAAGCTTTGAGTTCAAAGACCTTAAGGTTCACGCTGTAGAATCATTCGATAGAACATGTTTAGTAACTTTACCTGTAGAAGGTGCTGAAGCAGCAGGTGGAGAATTAGCAGGACTTCCTGTAACTGATGAAGAAATGGCTAGAAAAGCTGTAAACTATGTATTCGAAACACCAGGTGGAACTATCTACCACGGAGCAGACTCTCACTTCTCTAACTACTTTGCAAAACACGGTAGAGACTTCAAGATTGATGTAGCATTAAACAACTACGGAGAAAACCCAATTGGTATTCAAGATAAGATGACATCTATCGACTTATTACGTATGGCAGAAAACTTACGTGCTAAAGTAATTATCCCTGTACACTATGACATTTGGTCAAACTTTATGGCATCAACAGATGAGATAATTGAACTATGGAAAATGCGTAAAGAAAGATTACAATATGACTTCCATCCATTTATTTGGGAAGTAGGAGGTAAATATACTTATCCATTAGACAAAGATAAGATTGAATACCACCACCCAAGAGGATTTGATGACTGCTTCTTAGAAGATTCAAACATCCAGTTCAAAGCATTATTATAAAAAATAAAAATATGCCGTATAGTTACTATACGGCATATTTAGATAGAATTAAAATAAAATTTTAGGAGATTATTATGTCAAACTTATCAATAAACGCGATTAGATTTTTAGGAATAGATGCAATAGAAAAAGCAAAATCAGGACACCCAGGAATAGTAATGGGAGCTGCGCCAATGGCATATAGCCTATTCACAAAACATATCTCAATAAATCCAAAAGAAGCAAACTGGATAAACAGAGACAGATTCATACTATCGGCAGGACATGGATCTATGCTATTATACGGATTATTACACCTATCAGGATATGAAGAAGTATCAATAGAAGAATTAAAAAACTTCCGCCAATGGGGATCTAAGACACCAGGACACCCAGAGTATGGACACACAGCAGGAGTAGACGCAACAACAGGACCATTAGGACAAGGAATCTCAACAGCAGTAGGATTTGCCCAAGCAGAAAGATTCCTAGCAGCTAAATATAACAAAGAAAATCACAAAATTTTCGATCACTACACATATGTAATCTGTGGAGATGGAGACTTAATGGAAGGAGTAGCATCAGAAGCAGCATCATATGCAGGATTCCAAAAACTAGACAAACTAGTAGTACTATACGACTCAAACAATATCTGTCTTGACGGAGAAACAAAAGATGCATTCACAGAAGATGTAAGAGCAAGATATAATGCTTATGGATGGCACACATCACTAGTAGAAGACGGAACAGATGTAGAAGCAATAAGTAAAGCAATAGAAGAAGCAAAAGCATCAGGAAAACCATCCCTAATCGAAGTAAAAACAAGAATAGGAGAAGGATCACCAAACAAAGCAGACTCAAATGCAGCGCACGGAGCACCACTAGGGCCAGACGAAACAAAACTAACAAGAGAAAACTTAGGATGGACATATGAACCATTCCAAGTACCAGAAGAAGTATATGCAGACTTCAAAACAAAAGTAGCAGAAAGAGGAGCAAAAGACTTTGAAGCTTGGTCTAAATTAGTAGAAGATTACAAGAAAGTATATCCAGAATTAGCAGAAGAAATCACAGCGATTTTAGCAGGAAAAGATCCAGTAGAAATAAAAGCAGAAGACTTCCCAGAATTAGAAGTAGGATTCTCACAAGCAACACGTAACTCAAGTCAAGATGCACTAAACATCGCAGCAGCTAAATTACCAAACTTCTTAGGAGGATCAGCAGACTTAGCTCACTCAAACATGACGTACATAAAAGGAGAAGGGTTACAAGACTCAACAAATCCATCAAATAGAAACATTCAATTTGGAGTACGTGAATTTGCGATGGGAACAATCTTAAACGGATTAGCGGCCCACGGAGGATTAAGAGTCTACGGAGGAACATTCTTTGTATTCTCAGACTACTTAAAAGCAGCAATTAGACTATCAGCTCTGCAAGGTCTGCCAGTAACATATGTCTTCACACACGACTCAATTGCAGTAGGGGAAGACGGACCAACTCACGAACCAATAGAACACCTAGCGGGACTAAGAGCAATACCAAACCTAAATGTAATCCGTCCAGCAGACGCAAGAGAAACACAAGCGGCATGGCACTTAGCATTAACAAGTGAAACAACGCCAACGACTCTAGTATTAACAAGACAAAACCTAACAGTAGAAGAAGGAACAAACTTCGAAAAAGTAGCAAGAGGAGCCTATGTAGTTTACGAAGAAGAAGGATTCGATAGAATAATCTTAGCAACAGGATCAGAAGTAAATCTAGCAGTAAATACAGCAAAAGAACTAGCAAAAGAAGGAGTAAAAGTAAGAGTAGTTTCAGTACCATCGACAGAATTATTTGATGCACAAGATGCAGAGTACAAAGAAGAAATCTTACCAAACTCAGTGAGACGTCGTATAGCAGTAGAAATGGCAGCGACTCAAAGCTGGTATAAATATGTAGGGCTAGATGGGAAAGTATTAGGTATAGATACATTTGGAGCATCAGCACCTGCAGCAACAGTGATAGATAAGTATGGATTTAATGTAGAAAATCTATCTAAATTAGTTAAAGAATTATAGTATAAAAATAAAGAATTAGTTTGCAATTGTAAACTAATTCTTTATTTTTATATATTAGAAGAATATTAGTATTAATCATTTTAAGAAAATATTAAAAAAATATTACAATTTTATTACTTGCAACTTGATATTTAAACTAAAAATAAGTAAAATAATAAAGGAATGATTACTAGGAGGTGACAAATTTGAGAAATAAAAAAGTAAATAAAAGTCTAATAAGTACAGAATGGAAACAGTTTTTAAAAGATGTTTTTACCTGTTCGTTAGGCGCTTTTGGGGGTCCAGAAGCTCATTTTGGGATTTTTAGTAATCAGTTAGTAAATAAAAAGAGATATTTAAGTGATAGAGAGTTATCTGAATTGATAGCATTAACCACAATATTACCAGGACCTAGTTCAACTCAGGCTATAATAGCAATAGGATATAAGAAAGGAGGACCACTACTTGCATTTTTAACAATGCTAGTGTGGGTACTGCCTGCTATTGTTTTAATGACTGTCTTATCTTTGTTTACATATTATTTTGTTGCTCCAACAGGAGATAAAAGTATGCTAACCTATATAGGTACTATGGCAGTTGCTTTTATTATAGTAGCTGCTTATAGAATATCTACTAAAGTTGCTACAGATAAACTAACATTAGGTTTACTAGTTTTCGGAGCTATAACAACTTATGCTATAAAATCAATGTGGATTTTTCCAATAATTCTTATAATTGGAGGAATAGTTGCTATATTAACTTCTGAAGAAAAAAATATTTGGAATAGAGTAAGGATTAATCCGCCTTGGAAGTATTTGATATCTTTTATTTTAATTACAGCAGGAACTATATTCTTAAGTTCTAAATTTGATAATTTATTGATTGATCTATTTGAAAGTTTTTATAGATATGGTTATTTAGTAATTGGTGGTGGACAGGTTGTTGTGTCTATGATGCACAGCGAATTAGTTGTTGGTCACAATTATATAAGTAACCAAGACTTTTTAACTGGATTTGGTTTAGTTCAAGGTATCCCAGGACCTATGTTTTCTTTTGCATCATATGTAGGAGGTTTGGCTGCTTCTAGCCAAGGTATAGGATTGCATATACTGACAGCTGTATTATCAGGTGTAGCTATTTTCTTACCTGGAGTACTTTTAATTTATTTTGTTTATCCAATTTGGGAAGATTTGAAAAAAATTAAAGCAATAAGAATAGCTCTTAACGGAGTAACTGCTGTTGCTGGAGGAATGATTGTAGCTACTGCATTATTATTCTTTAATAAGTTAACTATGGATTTAAGTAATTCATTTATATTATTTGCAACAATTGCAGCGGTATTTTCTAAGAAAATACCAGCACCACTAATAGTAATAGTTGTACTAGTATTAGGATATATAATATAAAAAAATACCTAAAAGTTTAAAACTTTTAGGTATTTTTATTATTTATTCCATTCTCTAAACACTTCGATAAAGAATTGAGCTGGGATAATGTTCTCTTCGTCTGTTATTTTATTATAAAGAAGGGCTGTTTCGTTTTCTAATTCAAGTCCAAATAAATTTCCAGAGAAATATGCTTTTTCTTCGTGTTCATATTCTACCAGAATTTCATCTATTATATCATCGAAGTTAACACCTTCTGACAATAGAAAAGTATTTAGTAATGGAAAAGGATTGTTTTCCATCACTAAATGTTTTCTACCATCAATTATTTCAAAATTATATTTCATTTTTTTAATCCTATTTGTTATAGATTGGGAAGGCTGTAGCTATTTTTCCATTTTGGTCAAGGTACATTTGGATTGTTAATCCTTTTCCAGTTCCCTCATAAAGAGCATCGTTAACTTTTTTCTTGTTTTTGAATGCTTCATCAATAGCATCTACAACTTCTTGAGATGTCATCTTTTTAGGGAAGAAAGTCGACTGAGCTTCTTTTTCAACGTTTTCTACTTGAACTTTTGCACGGTAGATTCCTTTAGCATCTTCTTTACCAGTAACTTGTAATATTTTTCCTTTACCACCAGGTAATCCTTCGTGGTGGAAACCAACTGCTTTTCCACGTTTGTTAATTTCACCATAAAATACGTGTTCTGCGGCATGTGATCCAAAGTTAGCAGTATTTTTCAGGTCAGATATCTTTGTTGCAGAAGAATTTGCAGAGCTACTTGACGAGTTAGAATTTCCACTCTTTGTAGTTTGACTTGCTGTGTTAGTTACCTTGTTAGCAAGGTCTGTAACTTTGTTTGAGTTAGCTTTGTTAAGCCCAAAAAATGCAACAGCTAAAAATGCTATGGCAATTATGGCATAACGAATATATTTATTTTTCATTGTTTTCTCCTAGTATTTTCATAAAATATAGAGAGTAGCAAAGAGTACTCTCTATATTAATAATTTTTATTTGTGCTTCATGTATGGGAATAACAGTACGTCACGGATTGATGGTGAGTTAGTTAATAACATAACTAAACGGTCAATACCGATTCCAAGTCCACCTGTTGGTGGCATACCGTATTCTAATGATTCTACGAAATCTTCATCCATTTCGTAAACTTCTTCATTTCCTGCATCTTTTTCGTCCATTTGAGAAAGGAATCTTTCTTTTTGGTCGATTGGATCGTTTAACTCTGAGAAAGCATTAGCGTGCTCACGTTTAACGATGAATAACTCGAAACGATCAGTGAATCTAGAATCTTCTGGATTTGTTTTTGCTAATGGTGAAACTTCTACTGGGTGTCCGTATACGAAAGTAGGTTGAACTAGAGTTTCTTCAACAAATGTTTCGAAGAATTCGTTGATGATGTGTCCAACTTTCATATCTTTACGAACGTGTACACCATGTTCTTTAGCTAAAGCATGTGCTTCTTCATCAGTCATTTCTTTCCAGAAGTCAATTCCTTTAACTTCTTTAATAGCGTCAACCATGTGAACTCTACGCCATTTTGGAGTTAGGTCAATTAGGTCATCACCGTATTGGATTTGAGTTGTTCCGTGGATTTCTTGACAGATATAAGCAATCATGTTTTCTGTAAGTTCCATGATATCTTCGTAATCTGCATATGCTTCATACAATTCGATCATTGTGAATTCTGGGTTGTGACGAGTAGAAACTCCTTCGTTACGGAAAGCACGACCGATTTCATATACTTTTTCTAAACCACCAACGATTAGACGTTTTAATGGTAACTCTAAAGCAATACGCATGAATAATTGCATATCTAGTGCATTGTGGTGAGTTACGAATGGTCTAGCAGCAGCTCCACCAGCGATAGAGTGCATCATTGGAGTTTCAACTTCTAAGTAACCACGTGAGTTTAAGTATTCACGCATAACTTGGATAATTTTTGAACGTAAGATAAATGTTTCACGGCTATCTTTGTTCATAATTAAGTCTACATATCTTCTACGGTATCTTTCTTCTACATCTTTTAGACCGTGGAATTTATCTGGTAGTGGTCTTAGAGATTTAGTCAGGATATCGAATGATAGGGCACGGATTGATAGTTCTCCAACGTTAGTTTTGAATAAAACTCCAGTTAGTCCTACGATATCTCCCAAGTCAGCTGTTTTGAAGAATTCATAGTTTTCTCCAACTTTGTCTTCACGTACGTAGATTTGGATTTGTCCACCTAAGTCTTGGATGTGACCAAAACCAGCTTTACCTTTTCCACGTTTTGTCATTAAACGTCCAGCTACTGTTACTTCAATATTTTTTTCTTCTAATTCTTCCTTTGTGAATTTATCAAATTCTGCTGCGATTTCGTTTGTAAGGTGACTTCTTACAAATTTTGTTCCAAATGGATCTAATCCTTTATCACGGATAGCTTCCATTTTTTCACGACGTACAAGCATTTGATCATTTAAATCTTCTGTTGTTAAATTAACATTTTCTTCAGTCATTATTTATGTCCTCTTTCTTAATTTTCACATAAGAATTATTATAGCATATTTATAGTAGGATTTACAAAATAAAAATTGAATAAAGGCTTATTTTTCTAGAAATAAAGCATATTATAAAATTGATAATTTGACGGGAATTTTTAGAAAATTTAAAAAAATTATAAAAAAATACTTGACTACAAAAAAAAATGGGTATATAATGAATCCATAAATCATATATGAAGAGCAATGATAAAGAGTAGTAATCTATTTATTATTTTTCAGCGAGTTAGCGTAGGTGTGAGGCTAATACTTAATGTAGATGAACGTGCTTTGGAGCTTAATGGTAATTCTGCCTTAAAGAATTAGAGTGGGTATATTTTATACCAAGAAGAGTGGCAACGCGGATTAACCGTCTCTTTGTAGTCTTAGGACTGCAAAGAGACTTTTTTATTATCTGAATTTGTTATTTGATTGGGATAAGTATATCAAAAAGAGTGGTACCACGGTTAATTTATAATCCGTCTCTTTAGGAATAATTCCTAGAGAGATGGATTTTTTATTTTATATTAATTAATTTATCAAGGAGGAAATATGAAAAAGTATTTATATTTATTAATGTCATTATTTTTAGTTTTTCTTACAGCTTGTTCTAATCCAAATGTTGATAAACTAAGTGAAATTAAAGAAAAAGGTAAGATAACACTAGCTGTATCGCCAGATTATCCGCCGTATGAATTTTACACTGCAGAAAATGGACAAGTAAAAGTAGTAGGAGCTGATATATTTTTAGCAGAAGAAATTGCCAAGGAATTAGGAGTAAAACTTGAAATAGTTCAATTATCTTTCGATTCTTTATTACCAGCTTTAAATTCTGGTCGTGTTGATATGGTAATTTCGGGAATGAACCCTAACGAAGAAAGACGTCAAGTTGTTGATTTTTCAGATACTTACTATGTAAGTGGTTCAGCGTTTATAGTTAAAAATAAAGATATTACATCTGAAGAAGACTTGAAAAAAATGAGAATAGGGGTTCAAAAAGGATCTATTCAAGAGAAATTCTTATTAGATGAAATGAAGTTACCTATGGACAATCTTCAAGCATTGGCAGATACACCAAGTTTACTACAAGACTTATCTAATGAAAATATCGATGCAATTTTTATGGCTGAAGATGTAAGTAAAATTTCTTTAGCTAAAGAAAAAGACTTAAAACTTTCTACATTCAAATTTGCAAAAGATGCAGAATCAGATGGTATGGCTATTGCTTTTGAAAAATCAAACAATGCCGATTTAATAACAGAAGTAAATAAAGTAGTTAATAAATTAAAATCTGAAAACAAGTTTGAACAAGAATTGAATAAATATGCTGCACTAGTAGCAGAATCAGAAGAATAATAGAGGAGAAGTGAATATGTTTAATTTTTTATCAGAATACTATCAAATGTACATTGATGCTACAATAACAACAATCCAAGTTTCGTTTTTAGCATTAGTAATAGGATTAATTTTTGGGGTAGCTATTTGTTTAGCAAAGATATCGAATGTAAAACCATTAAGTTGGTTAGCAACTATATATGTAGAAATTATAAGAAATACTCCAATTTTAGTACAAATTATGATTATCTACTTTGCATTACCAGAAGTAGGAATTAAGTTCTCACCATTTATGTCAGCGATTATTGCCTTATCAATTAACTCAGCAGCGTATATCAGTGAAATATTTAGAGCTGGTATCAATGCAATTGATAAAGGACAAATGGAAGCAGGACGTTCACTAGGATTGTCTTATGCACAAACAATGAAATTAATAATTATACCACAAGCTTTTAGAAATTCTCTTCCAGCTTTAGGGAATGAGTTTATTTCACTAGTAAAAGAATCATCTATCGTTTACTTTGTAGGGGTAACAGATATTATGTTCGCAGCTAACGCAATTAAGAATGCAACATATGAAACTTTCGGTCCATATATTGTAGCTGCAGGAATTTATTTTGTAATTACGTTTGTATTATCTCAAGCAGTAAAAGGACTTGAGAAAAAACTAGAAAATTAAGGAGTAAAGAACTATGTTATTAGAAGTGAAAAATTTAAAGAAAAATTTTAATAATTTAGAAGTATTAAAGGGTGTAAACTTTAATGTTTCTAAAGGAGAAAAAGTTGTAATTCTTGGTTCGTCAGGATCTGGTAAATCAACGGCTCTAAGATGCTTAAACCTTTTAGAAGAAGCGACATCTGGAGAAATTCTTTATAATGGAAAAAATATTTTAGATAAATCTTTTGATGTTAATAAACACAGAGCTAAAGTAGGAATGGTTTTCCAAAACTTTAACTTATTTAATAATATGACAGTATTAGAAAATATTATTCTTGCTCCGAAAACTTTAGGACTAGCAGATGAAACTAGTTTGAAGAAAAAAGCAGAAGAATTATTAAAAAGAGTTGGGCTTTTAGATAAGAAAGATGTATATCCATCATCATTATCTGGTGGACAAAAACAACGTGTTGCTATTGCTAGAGCCTTAGCTAACGAACCAGAAGTACTGCTATTCGATGAACCAACATCAGCACTAGACCCAGAGATGGTTAAGGAAGTACTAGATGTTATTAAAGAATTATCAGCTGAAGGATTAACGATGGTTATCGTTACTCACGAAATGGGATTTGCTAAAGAAGTTGCAGATAAGGTAATCTTTATGAACGGCGGAGTTGTTTTAGAAGAAGGAACTCCACAGCAAGTATTTGACAATCCAAAAGAAGAAAGAACAAAAGAATTTTTAAGTAAAGTATTATAATATGAAAAGACTATTGAGTAAATGCTCAATAGTCTTTATTTTTTATTCAGGTTCAGTGACTTTATTAAATAGGTATCTCATAACACAGAAGAATATCCAAATCCCTATAAGGGATAATAATATAGAAGTTATACTAGCATTGTAAGTTGTTTTTCTTTGATAAGCAAATATAATAGAGTAGATAGAGAATCCGATAATATCCCACTTGGTAATTAATTTTCTTTTCTTTTTCATAACAAATATTCTCCCTATTAAAAATTATGAAAAATATTAGTAAGTAGAAACTTCTTTTTCGCTTTTAATATATCATAAAACCGATAAAAAACAAGTCTTATAATTTATAAAAATATATGGTATAATTAAATAGTTAGGGTTTTCAAAAATATATTTTTGAAAATAAAAAATAATTTAAGTAGCGAAATTATCGCTACTTTTTTTGTGGTTTGGATAATTGTCAAAGTTTGATAGATATTGTATAATTAAAGAAAAGGTCAATTTTAGTCAATAAGGAGGAAGTCTTATGAGTAACAATATGACAGATATAATTGAACAATATATTAAACAATTATTCTTAGAAGCAAATGAAGATTATATTACTTTAAAAAGAAGTAATGTTGCAGAAAAATTTGATTGTGTACCATCACAACTTAACTATGTTATGAAAACTAGATTTAGTCCTGAGCATGGTTTTATTATTGAATCCAAACGTGGTGGAGGAGGATTTATCCGTATCACTAAAATTACAATGCAAACCAATTGTGATTATATAGATTATATTATTGAATCAGTTTCAAGTGAAGAAGCTAGTAAGATAGATTATAAAAAGATACTTAATATTTTAAAAACTGATAAGTATATAAGCATTTTTGATTATGATATGATGTTATGTTCTTTAGATATGATTAATAAGAATACCTTAGATACTCTAAAGTTAATTGGAGAATTAGATATAAATCTTATGTTATCTATTCAGGAAAGTATGTATGAAAATTCTAAAGCTATGCTTTTAAAATTTTTAGAAAATATTAAGTATAACAAGGAGAGAAAATAATGTACATTAGATTTAACGAATCTGCTCTTATGGTTCTTACTAATGCCAAAGATGAGTCTAGATCTTTCAGCGTTAAGGCAGTAGGAACAGAGCACTTGCTATTAGCAATTTTAGATATGAAAAATACCCTAGCTTGTAAAACATTAAACAAGCACGGAATAACTTATGATGAGTTTAGAAAAGATGTAGAGAAGTTTTATCAAGTTGAGCTTGAGGGAACTGACTTTTACAACAATGTAATGAAAAGATTGGACTATACAGCAGCTTCTGTAAATACAATAGAACAAAGTCAAAATTATGCAGACCAAACTAAGTCGTTTGTGGTTTCAAGTGAACACTTATTAGTTTCATTATTAAATCAAACACAATCTACAGCTGTAAGAATTTTACACGAAGTAACAGATATTGATGTAGATGTGATAATTGATGAATTGCTAGGGTTATTAAAACAAAACCAAGGTCTATTCTCTAAAATATTTGATAGCTTTAGAAATGTTGAAGAACAAGAAGACACTAGTTCAAAAACTAAGTTATTAAACTCTTTAGCAAAAGATATGACTAAAGAAGCTTTAAATAAAAAATTAGATCCAGTATTAGCTCGTGATAAAGAAATCACACGTATGATTGAAATATTAAACCGTAGAACTAAAAACAATCCAGTTTTAGTAGGGGAACCGGGTGTTGGTAAAACAGCTATAGTGGAAGGACTTGCAGAAAGAATAGTTTCTCAAAATGTACCAGCTAACCTAATTGGAAAAAGAGTAATGGTCCTAGATATGGGGACTTTACTTGCTGGAACTAAATACCGTGGTGAATTTGAAGAAAGGCTAAAAAACATTCTTAAAGAAATTGAAGATGCAGGTAATGTTATCTTATTTATAGATGAGATTCACACTATTATTGGTGCTGGAGGTTCTGAAGGATCAGCAGATGCATCTAATATTTTAAAACCAGCCTTATCACGTGGGCAAATTCAAATTATAGGTGCAACTACTACAGAAGAATTCCGTAAGTATTTTGAAAAAGATGCTGCATTAGAAAGACGATTCCAACCAGTTAAGGTAGAAGAACCTTCTAATGAAGATACTGTAGCAATCTTAAAAGGTTTAAGACACAAGTATGAAGAACACCACAATGTTGTGATTACAGATGAAGCATTAGAAGCAGCTGTTAAATTATCTTCTACTTACATTAACGATAGATTCTTACCAGATAAAGCTATCGACCTTATTGATGAAGCATCGTCTAAAGTTAAATTACGATTCTACAAATCACCAGATCAATTAAAAGAATATGAAGAAGAATTAGCTAGTCTTAACTTAGAAAAAGATAATGCTGTTCAAAATCAAGAGTTTGAAATTGCGGCTAAAAAGCGTGATGAAATAAATGTCTTAATTGATAAAATTTCTTCATTCAAGATTGCTTGGAAAGAAAACTTAGATAAGGAAAAAGTTCAAATTACAGATGAGCATATTGCAGAAGTATTAGCTGTGTGGACAGGAATTCCTGTAACTAAACTTAACCAAACAGAAAGTGAAAAGTTATTAAACTTAGAAGAAATTTTACACAAACGTGTTGTTGGTCAAGATGCAGCGGTACTTTCATTAGCTAAGTCTGTAAGACGTGCTAGAAGTGGATTCAAAGATGAAAATAGACCTATTGGAAGCTTTATCTTCTTAGGACCAACTGGGGTTGGTAAAACAGAACTTGCTAAATCATTATCAGAAGCTATGTTCTCATCAGAAGATAATATGATTCGTATTGATATGAGTGAATTTATGGAACCACACTCAATTAGCCGTTTAATTGGAGCTCCTCCAGGTTATGTAGGATATGATGATGCAGGTCAATTATCAGAAGCGGTTAGACAAAAACCTTACTCTGTAGTTTTATTCGATGAGATTGAAAAAGCTCACCCATCAATCTTTAATATCTTATTACAAGTACTAGATGATGGAAGATTAACTGATTCTAATGGTAGATTAATCGACTTTAGAAATACAATCATTATAATGACTTCTAACGTAGGGGTGGCAGAACTTAATGACCGTAAATTTGTAGGATTTGCGGGAAGTGATTCTATTAAGAATGACTACGAAAATGTTCAAAAAACTATGATGGAAGCTCTGAAGAAGCAATACAGACCAGAATTCTTAAACAGAATTGATGACATTATTGTCTTCAAGTCATTAGAAAAAGAAGACTTAGAGAAAATTTCTAAATTAATGATAGCAGGCCTATCTAAACGACTTAAAGATAAAAACATTGAGATTAAACTTACTAAGAAAGCTTTAGAAAAAATTATCGAAGACGGAAGTATCAAAGAATACGGTGCTAGACCATTAAGAAGAAGTTTACAAAAGAATATTGAAGACTTATTAAGTGAAGAAATATTGAAAAATCCAGAGCTTACTGGTGTAGTTAATATTGATTATAAAAAAGACAAGTTTGTTGTTAAGAACAAGTAGGTAAAAGTATGGCTAAAAAAGTTACTACCAAGTATGAATGTGATGCTTGTGGTTATCAGAGTATCAAGTATCTAGGTAAGTGTCCTTCTTGTAACAAGTGGGCTTCGATGGAAGAAGTCAAGGAAGTACAAGTTAAAGAAACACATAGATCTTTTATAAATAATGACAGTAAGTCACTAGCTATAGAAGTAGAAAAATTAAAAAATATATCTAAACAAGATGTACCAAGAACTCTTACAGATAGTAAAGAGCTTAATAGAGTTCTAGGTGGTGGAATTGTGCCGGGATCGCTAATCCTTTTAGGAGGAGATCCTGGTATAGGGAAATCAACTTTACTTTTGCAAATTTCTTCTTATTTAGCGAAAGAGCATGAAGTTCTTTATGTATCAGGAGAGGAGTCTGTAAGACAAGTTAAGATTAGGGCGGATAGAATGAAGACATCAACAGATGAACTTTATGTTTACTCACAAACAGATCTTAATATGATTTATGAAGTTGTACAAAAAGTTAAGCCAAAGTTTCTAGTAATAGACTCTATTCAAACAGTTTATAATCCTAATTTAGAAAACTCACCTGGTTCTATTACTCAAGTTAGAGAATCAACTCAGCATCTTATGAAGATGGCTAAATCATTAAATATTGCTATTTTTATAGTAGGACATGTTACTAAAGAAGGAACTATTGCTGGTCCAAAAATGTTAGAGCACATGGTAGATACAGTACTTTACTTTGAAGGAGAAGAACATCATTCTTATCGTATTCTTAGAACTGTAAAAAACCGTTTTGGTTCTACAAATGAACTAGGTATTTTTGAAATGCAAAGTCACGGATTAGTAGATATGGATAATCCTTCACAAATCTTCTTAGAAGAAAGAAGTAAAGACTTATCAGGTGCAACGATAGTAGGTACTATGGAGGGAACTAGACCTTTATTAGTAGAGATACAGTCATTAACAACACCGACAGCCTTTAATAATCCAAGAAGAATTTCTTCAGGGTTAGAATATAACAAACTAGTTCTACTTATGGCAGTACTTGAGAAAAAAGCTGGTTATTTACTTCAGCAACAAGATGTCTATGTAAAAGTAGCAGGTGGGGTTAAAATTGATGACCCAGCTGTAGATTTAGGAATTTTAGTAGCCGTAGCATCGAGTTTTAAGGATAAGTCTGTAGATATGCACGACTGTTTTATTGGTGAGGTAGGTCTTACTGGAGAGATTAGAAGAGTTGCTAGAATAGAACAGAGAATAAATGAAGCTAAGAAACATGGCTTTACTAGAGTCTTTATTCCATATTCAAACAAGGCAGTTACTCAAGACATAGATGGAATAGAACTAGTACCAGTTAGAAATATAAGTCAGTGTTTAGACAAGGTGTTTAAGGACATTTTTTAATAAAATGAACATAAATAGGTTTCTTGCTATACTTAGCGAGAAACCTATTTTATTGTTAAGAAATTTTGTTGGGTGTATAATAGTTATGAATTAATATTTGGAGAATAGAAAATGGAAGTTAAAGAGGAATATTTGGTTCATGATGATAGAGAACCGAATGAAAAAGAATTCAGAGAAGAGTGTCTATCAGGCAAGTATTCAGTAGAACAACTACGGGAGTGGGGATTTCATGAAGAAAGAATTAAATATTATTTTGATTTGGAATAAATCTACGGAGAAAGTTTAATTATGATAACTGTAGAAAGTATTAATGAAAAATTAAATTTTGATTTCAGAGAGTTTGAAGCAGATAGTGATGTAACTATGAAAGAAGCTATAGAGTATCATTATCCCTTTATGCCTTTAAGTCAAGAAGAAAGAGATTTTATATTAGAGTACAAGACTACAACTGTTGATAGCATAAATTCAAAGTTGGGTTTCGATTTTAGAACGTGGAAGTCGGAAGCAGATATGACTATAGAAGACGATAGAGATTATGGAAATCCATTTACTATTTTAACTTATGCAGAATTGGAATATTTATCTGATTATCGTTTTGAAGAAATACGTAATAAAGAAATTATTGAGAATATTAATAGTAAATTAGGTTTTGACTTTAGAGATTTAAAGTCAGAAAATGGTATCATAATTGATGCCAATAGTGAATATGATAGAATGTTTAGGGTTTTAAATGAAGAAGAATTAGATTTTATAATAAACTATGATTTTACAAAGTAAGTTCATTGATGGAAAAAAGAAAATAATTTTCATGAAAAATAGCGAGTAACAAAAAGAAGTATGATGAATTTATCATACTTCTTTTTGTTTTATCTATTTCTTTTTCTTCTCCAAGTTTGTGGAGCGAATAGGATAATAAATGGAATTATTTCTAAACGACCTAGTAACATAGATAATGATAAGATTACCTTACTAAAACTTGGGACATCAGCAAAGTTATCCATAGGTCCATATGAGTTGAATCCAGGACCAATATTGTTTAGAGTACTGATTACTAGAGTAAATACTTCTTCAAAATCATTTATTTGTATAGATAAAATAAAGGTAATTAGAGAGAATACAAATAAGTAAAGTACAAGATAGTTAGAAAATTTATCATTATTATCTACAGATTTTTTTTCTATTGTTATTGTTGAAATTTTATTAGGATTAATACATTTTTTTATGTAGTTTTGTACATTTTTAAAAATAAACATTATACGTGGTATTTTTAAACCACCAGAGGTAGATCCTGCACATCCACCTATAATCATAAGTCCTAATAAAATTATTTGAGAAAACATAGTCCATCCACTAAAGTCAATATTTGTAAAACCAGTTGTTGAAATTATAGATGAGACAGTGAAGAAAATATCTAATAAGGAATTCTCCTTCATTCCACCAGTGTAGTAAATATTAAAAATTATAAGTCCAGTAGCAAAAACTAAGAAAGATATAAACCATTTTAATTCTTCACTTTTCAGAGCTTGGAAGTAACGTTTTACAATAACTAAATACACTAAATTCATATTTAGTGAAAATACTAACATAAAAATTGATAGTATAAATGTTACATAATCGTTGTTATAAAATGCAATCCCTGTATTTTTTGTTGCAAATCCACCTGTACCAGCAGTAGAGAAGGATAGGTTTATAGCCTCAAAGATACCTATTCCTGAAGGTAATAATAAAACAAAAAGTACTAGTGTTAATCCTATATATAAAGCATATAGATTAACTGCAGTTGATTTCATTGATGACATAAGTTTACCAAACATTGGTCCCGGGGTTTCAGCCTTCATAATGTGGATATTATGCGGAGACCTGGGAAGGATTGCTAGAGCAAAGATTACAACTCCTAATCCACCTATAAAGTGACTAAGACTTCTCCAAAAGATTAAACTTTTAGGAAGTGATTCTATGTCTCTAAGTATAGTAGAACCAGTTGTAGTAAAACCACTTGTTGTTTCAAATAATGCATCTACATAAGATGGAATAGCATTTGAGAATACAAATGGTAGACTTCCTAAAGTGGAATACATTAGCCAAGTTAAAGCAACAATGACTAAACCTTCTTTAGTATAAAAATTTTGTGTCATTGTTTCCTTATGGGCGAATTTATGCATGAATACAAATAGTGACAATGTAATTACAATAGTATAAATATAGGCGAGAATGATATCAGTACTTTCTTTAAATATTACGGCACATAAAAGTGGTAATAAAAGAAAAACTGAAAGAACTAACATCATTCTTCCTAAGGTAAAGGATATAATTCTATAGTTCATTAATAATTACTCCTTTTAGAAATATCATCTATTTCTCTTAAGTTAAGTTTATGGCTCACAATAACAACGTTATCGCCTGGTTGGATAGTGTCAAATCCTGTAGGGAAAATCATATTGTCTCCTCTAGCAACAAGAGCAACGACGACACTATCTAACACTTCTAGATCCTTAATAGGAATGTTTGTTATTTTACTATCATGTGGAACCTTGAATTCTATAAGTTCTACTTGGTTGTTTACTAGTTTATAGATATTTTCTATACCAGTGTTTTTTCTACATTGAAGTGATTTAGAATATTTTGCAATTATATCTCCAACCATTCGTTTTGGAGTGATGTGAGAGTATAGACCAATGTCTTCAGCAATTTGAGTTAGAGAATTTCTGTTTATCTTAGCTATAGATTTTTGAACTCCTAATTTATGAGCGTAAAGACTGATTATTATATTCTCTTCATCGAAACCAGTAAGTGCTATACAAGAATCAAACGTTTCGATACCTTCTTCTACTAGCACATCACGGTCAGAACCATCTGCAAGAATAACATCTATATTTGGATAAGCAGCACTCATAGCATGAGCTTTTTCGCTGTTAATTTCTATATTTTTAACATATATATTGTTTTCTTGTAACATATCTATTAGATAGTGAGATAATCTACCAGAACCTATTACTAGTGATGAAGATATTTTTCTATCTAAGTTTTCTTTTTTACCAAGAAGTTTATAGAATTTTTTGATGTTTACATCATCGGCAGTAATATGTACCTTATCTCCAGTTTGGAAGATATAATCCCCTCTAGGTATGATAACTTGACCTTGTCTTTCTACAAGACAAACTACAGCTGGGAAATTAATTATATGCTTACTATCAATTAGGGATACCCCATTTAAAATTGATTCTTCTTTAATAGTTACTTCGATAACTTTTACTTTATTTTGACAGAATGTTTCTATTCTATTCGCAGATGGATATCTAAGCATATAAGATATTTGTTTAGCCGCAACATAGTCAGGATTGATCATAAGATCGATACCTAGCTTGTTTTTTAAGAATTCCTGAGTTTGAGTATATTCAGGGTTTCTTATACGAGCGATGGTATATTTGGCCCCCATTTGTTTTGCAGTAATGCATGAAATGATGTTAATTTCATCACTAGCTGTTACTGCAATAAACATGTCGCTTTTATCGACTTCAGCTTCCTGTAAAATATTAAAGTTAGCACCAGAACCAGCGACTCCTTGTATATCGTAAAGTTCAATTAATTTTTTTACGATTTTTTCATTTGTATCAATTAGTGTTACTTCTTCGTAGCTAGTAGATAGTTCTTCACAAAGAAGATTTCCTACCTTACCGCCACCTACAATAACAGCTTTCATATTTTTCTCCTCGAGAGTTTTATTTAATAATGATAATTATACTCCTTGAATAAGATATAGTCAACGATAGGAGATAGGATACTTTTATGGTATAATTAACAAGAATTGGAGGTAGCTATGTTTAAAGCGTTATATAGAAAATATAGACCCAAAAATTTTGAAGATGTAGTAGGGCAAGGGCATGTAATATCAGTGCTAAAAAATGCTATTGAGATGGAGAAAATTGCTCATGCCTATATTTTTTATGGACCGAGAGGTACAGGGAAAACATCTATAGCCAAAATTTTTGCGAATGAAGTTAATAAAAATGAAAATTATCAAAGTGATAGTGTCGATATAATAGAGATTGATGCAGCGAGTAATAATGGAGTAGATGAGATAAGAGATATAAAAGAAGCTATAAAATTTGCTCCAACAGAAGGTAAGTATAAGGTATATATCATTGACGAGGTACATATGCTTACAATTTCTGCTTTTAATGCCTTGTTAAAAACTTTAGAAGAGCCACCAGCACATATCATTTTTGTTTTAGCTACGACAGAAATGCACAAGATACCGGCAACTATTTTATCAAGATGTCAGAAGTTTGAATTTAAAAACATTAGTAGAGAACAGCTGGTTGATAGGCTTAAGTATGTTGCAGAAAAAGAAAATATCACTCTAGATGAAGAAGCAGCTAAAAAGATAGCACTTATTGCAAAAGGTGGATTAAGGGATGCTATAGGAATACTGGATCAAGTGTCTAACTATAATATGGGGAAAGTTAGAATAGAAGATGTATTAGATATAACATCAGCAGTAGGAGATGAAGAGATAATGTCTCTTTATAAATTACTTCTTCAGGGTGATTCTAGTGAAGCACTAGTTAAGTACACTGAGTTTTTAGATAAAGCTAAAGATACCAAGTTATTACTTAATGATTTGATCAATTTATCAAGAGATTTAATAATTTATAAAAACACAAACAATATAGATTTTTGTGAATATAATTTAGAATCTATTGCGGATGAATTAGATAAAGTCCCTGCGGAAAGATTATATAAGAATATAGAATATTTAGCGGAAGCGGAAGTTAACATTAGATTTTCTACAGAGTATGTTTCTTATATGCAGGTTTGTTTAATAAAAATGTCTTCTAATAATGTTGGTTCAATCACGGTAGCTACTACTAGTAGTGTGGATACATCTTTAATATCTAGATTAGAAGACAGAATTGTTAAATTAGAAGAAAAATTAAAGACAGTTTCTAATGAACCGACTGTTTCTCCGGTAGTGCAGAAGCAGACTATAAAAGCAGAAACTTCTGTAGAAAATATTGCTGTTCAAAAGCAAGCTGCTACTAAAGTTGAACGTAAGGTAGAATCTACCAACTTTGAAAGTGTAAAACCTGATAAAGTTATAATTCCAAATAAGGAAAAAATAAAAGAAGTGATTTCTCAAAGTAATGAGAAATTTACATCGTATGCATCTAGTGTCTTTTCAAGAATATTACAAGAAACTATAGCTAGTCATGGTGAAATTTATGATTTATTCCAAGAAGCAAATCTACAATATTCATCTAAGTCAGCTGCAGTACTTATCTTTAAAGATCCACAGGCTTTATTTAGATTAGGATCTAATGACGAGTATAAAGAATTTATTGAGAATAGATTTCAAAAATTCTTGGGAGTTAAATATCAGATATTTGCCCTTCAAGAAGAACAACACCTGGCACTTCAAATACTTATGAAGGAAGAGAAGAAATCTTCTTTGGAAAAAGTGGCAAAGCCTGAAGTAGTTGAAGAAGTAGTAAAAACAAGCAAGATTGAATCATTATTCCAAGATATAATTATTGAAGAATAGTTGGTAATTAAATATCATTGACATTATTTGATATTTTAAATAAAATTATAATATCGTAATCAAATTAAAATTCGGAGGAAATTAACATGCGTGGAATGGGAAATATGCAAGCAATGATGCGTAAAATGCAAAAAATGCAAAAGGATATGATGGATGCTCAAGAAGGACTAAAAGACCAAACAGTAGAAGCTAGCGTTTCTGGTGGGTTAGTAACAGTTCTAGCAAATGGAGATGGAAAAATCTTAGACATCAAAATTAAAGAAGAATTAGTAGATCCAGAAGATATCGATATGTTACAAGATGTTGTATTAACAGCTGTAAATGAAGCTTTAGAAAAATCTACTAAATTAAAAGAAGATACATTAGGGAAATTCACTAACGGTCTAAACATACCAGGTCTATAATTTATGCAATATCCAAAACCAATACTAGATCTAATAAGTTCGTATATGAAATTGCCAGGGATTGGTAGAAAAACAGCGATTAGATTAGCATTTCATACTTTGACAATGAAAGATAAGGATATAGATGAATTTTCGTTAGCACTAGCAAATTTGAAAAAGAACTTATGTGCTTGCTCGGTGTGTCATCGTATAAATGAAAATCAAATCTGCAATATTTGTTCTGATAAGATGCGAGATGAAACTACTATCTGTGTAGTGGAATCTGATCAAGATCTTATGGCTATGGAAAATACAGAACAATTTTCAGGACATTACCATGTATTAGGTGGGGTTATCTCACCTATGAATGGAATAGGACCTAATGATATAAATCTTAGATCATTATTAGAAAGAGCAAAAAGCGAAAAAATTAAAGAAATTATTTTAGCTACTAACTCAACTCCTGAAGGAGAAGGGACAGCTAGTTTCATTTTAAGAATTCTACAAAATACTGATATTAAAGTAACTAGAATTGCTCAAGGAATTTCATTTGGTTCAGATTTAGAATATGTAGATGAAATGACTTTAGCAAGAGCATTATCAGCCAGAGTAGAAATGTAAAATGAAAAAATTAGGAGAAAATTATGTCACAACAATCAATTAACGCAATAAAAGTATTAGGAGTAGACGCAATTAACAAGTCTAAATCTGGACACCCAGGAATAGTAATGGGTGCAGCTCCAATGGCCTATACTTTATTTAACAAACACATTAATGTAAATCCAAAAGATCCTTTCTGGGTAAACAGAGATAGATTTGTATTATCTGCAGGTCACGGATCAATGTTACAGTATGCATTATTACACTTAGCAGGATACGAAGATGTATCAATGGAAGAGATTAAAAACTTCCGTCAATGGGGATCTAAAACTCCAGGACACCCTGAGTTTGGGCACACTAAAGGAGTAGATGCAACTACAGGACCATTAGGTCAAGGGATTTCTACTGCTGTAGGTATGGCGCTTACTGAAAGATTCTTAGCGGCTAAATATAACAAAGAAGGATTTGAATTATTCAATCACTACACTTACGTAATTTGTGGGGATGGAGACATCATGGAAGGTGTTTCTGCAGAAACTGCTTCATTCGCTGGATTACAAAAACTAGAAAAATTAGTAGTTCTTTATGATTCAAATGATATCTGTTTAGATGGAGAAACTAAGGATGCCTTCGCAGAAAATGTAAGAGCAAGATATGAGTCTTATGGATGGAACACTATTCTTGTAGAAGATGGTGCTGATGTAACTAAAGTTTCTGCAGCTATCGAAGAAGCTAAAAAATCAGACAAACCAACATTAATCGAAGTTAAGACAGTTATCGGAGCAGGATCTCCAAACAAAGCTGGAACTAACGGAGTACACGGAGCTCCTTTAGGAGAAGAAGAAGCAAACTTATTCAAAGAAGCAATTTCTTGGACACATGCTCCATTTGAAATCCCAACAGAAGTATATGAAGACTTCAAATCTGGTTTAGTAACTAGAGGGGAAAATGCTCACGCTGAATGGACTAAACTTTATGAAGAATATGCAAAAGCCTATCCAGCAGAAGCTAAAGAATTAGCAGAAGCATTATCAAGAGAAGATTTAGCTAAATTAACAAAAGAAAGTTTTGACTTCAAGGCAGTAGGTGAAGAACAAGCAACAAGAAATTCATCACAAGATGCAATTAACTCAATCGCTAAAGTATTACCAACATTCTTCGGAGGATCAGCTGACTTATCTCACTCTAATATGACTTTCATTAAGGGAGATGAACTGCAAGATTCAACTAACCCAACAGCAAGAAATGTACAGTTTGGTGTGCGTGAATTTGGTATGGCTACAATCCTAAACGGTTTAGCATTACATGGTGGTGTTAGAGTATTTGGAGGAACATTCTTTGTGTTCTCTGATTATCTAAAAGCTGCTTTAAGATTATCAGCATTACAAAACTTACCAGTGACTTATGTATTCACTCACGACTCAATCGCAGTAGGAGAAGATGGGCCAACTCACGAGCCGGTAGAGCACTTATCATCATTAAGAACAATACCAAATTCTTATACATTTAGACCAGCAGATGCAACGGAAACGCAAGCTGCTTGGTATTTATCACAAAAAATTAACGATAAACCATCGTCAATCGTATTAACACGTCAAAACTTACCAGTTTTAGAAAATTCATCATTTGAAAATGTAGCAAAAGGAGCTTATGTTGTTCACGAAACTTCATCTGACTTCGATACAATTTTAATCGCTACTGGATCAGAAGTAAGTCTAGCAGTATCTGCAGCTAAAGAATTAGAAAAAGATGGAGCTAAAGTGCGTGTTGTATCTATGCCATCAACAGAATTATTTGATGAGCAAAGTGCAGACTACAAAGAAGAAATCTTACCAAATAATGTAAGACGTCGTGTTGCTATTGAAATGGGATCAACAGCGTTATGGTATAAATATGTAGGTCTTGATGGATTAGTAATCGGTATTGATACATTTGGAGCTTCAGCACCAGCAGGAAAAGTACTTGATGAGTATGGATTCTCTGTTGAAAAAGTAGTAGCAAAAATCAAATCTTTATAGTAGGTGATTAGCATGTACTATAGACATGGAGATATAATAAAAGCTAAGGTAACGGCTATAAAGCATTATGGAGCTTTTATTCAAACTAGAGATTTAACACAGGGATTAATTCATATTTCTGAAATAGATAATAGTTTTATTGTTGATATTAACTATCATTTAAAAGTTGGGGAAATAATTGAAGTAAAAGTTTTATCATATAGAGATGGTAAAATAAATGCGTCACTAAATTTTAACAGAAGCAAAAAGAAAATCGCTGATAATGACAGAAAGATAGACAACAGTCATTTCAAGTATGGATTTGAAACTTTAAAAGAAAATTTACCAACTTGGCAAAAAAAAGCTGAATATGAATTAAGAAATAATAAGCAATAAAAAAGGTTTAGCTCAAAAATGAGCTAAATCTTTTTTTTATAAACTATTTTATAAAATTCAGAAAATTATAAAGAGTATTTGTAATTTTATGCGATTTAGGTTATAATGAAGATATCTAATATTAATGGAGGGGATTAAAAATGTCATTTATACACAATACATATTATTATAGCGCTTTATAGATCTTGTTTGTAAAACTATTACATAGTTACAAACGTGATCTTATTTGTGTTTGTATCTATGGGCTATAAAGTATGTATATCGATGAGGCTGCATAGATAAATTATAATATCTAGGTACTTTTCGAGAGATAAATGAGCAAATTTTTTCACCAATAATGTAGCTACCTAGATATTATCTAGGTAGTTATTTTTGTATCCAAATAAAATGAAAAGAGGTTATTTTATGAATTTTATATTAACATCACCACACTTTCCAGAAAATATGGAATTTTTCGCTATGAGATTGAAGGAAGAAGGAGTAAATGTACTAGGTATAGGTGATAGAGCTTATGATGAATTATCAGATACTTTAAAATTTTCTTTGACAGAGTATTTCAAAGTAGATAATTTAGAAAATCTTGATGAAATGAAAAGGGCTGTAGCATTTTTAATTTATAAATATGGTCCTATAGATCGCATAGAATCTAATAATGAACATTGGCTATTTAATGATGCAATTTTAAGAGAGCAATTTAATGTTCCTGGAATAAGGCCGGAAGAGTTAAGCAAAACGATGTATAAATCTAAAATGAAAGAGTTATTTAGAAATTCTAAAGTTCCAGTTGTAGAAGGATATATAGTAAATGAGAAAGCTGATTTAGATAAGGCTATAAAAAAATTAGGATATCCTTTCATTGCCAAACCTAACCACGGAGTAGGAACATCAGCAACTTATAAGATAGAATCAGCTAAAGATGTAGATACTTTCTTAGAAGAGTGGAATGGAACAGAGTATTTCTTAGAACCTTTTGTTGAAGATGCTGAATTATGCACATATGACGGACTTATTGATTCGGAAGGGAATATTGTTTATGAAACAACATTTTATTACAATAAACCAACTTTGGAGCAGGCTAATGGCGGAGAATCTGGTTATGTAGTTGAAGCCACGATAGATCCTAAACTCCAAAAATATGGACATTCAATTGTAAAAAGTTTCGGTATGAAAGAAAGATTTTTTCATATAGAATTTTTCAGAAAAAAAGATGGAGAATATGTAGCCCTAGAATATAACAATAGAAGTGCAGGGGGATATTCTATAGATTTATATAATTTTGCTATATCTAATGATCTATATAAAATCTATGCACAGATAGTGGCAGGAACTTTAGAGAAACAGCCTACCTATAATCTACGCTATGCAAGTTCAACATCAAGAAGAAATGAAGTAGAATATGTCCACACTAGGGAAGAAATTATTAAAAAATATGGAGAAGATATTAAAATGATAAAAAAAGTTCCTGAAATTTTTTCTGGACTAATGGGAAATGAAGTTTTTGTCGTGTTAAGTGATAGCAGAAAAGAAGCTGATGAAATTATGAGATATATTCACAAGCAAAAATGATGATTATAAAAGTATGGAATATACTTAATAATGCTTAGAAAAATTGTAAAAAAAGTAAAAAGTAAGGTAAAAAACTTAAAAATATAAAAAAAGACTTGCAATTGTCAGAATTTTGATTTATAATATAAACAACTAATATTAATCAGGGAGGAAAAAGAAAATGACTTTTATACTAAATAACTATTATTATAGCCATTCATAGATCTTGTTTGTAACACTATTGCGTAGGTACAAATTAGATCTTATTCGAGTTTGTATCTATGGGGCTATAAAAATAATTATTAAATTAGGCTACATAGATAAATTTAAAAATCTAGGTGGCTTAGTGAGAGTATAATTGTATTCTTTTATTTCTTCATATTTTTATCGAACGTAGGCTATCTAGAATTTATCTAGGTGGTCTTTTTTATGTTTAAAATTAAGGAGAAATACAATGAAAAAACAATTTAAAAACATACTGACTATTGCAACAACATTAGCAACATTAACAGCAGGAACAACTAATATAGCAAGTGCGGATGATAAGAAAGAAGTAGGAATTATTCAGTTCGCAGAACACGGAGCACTAGATGCTTCAAGAGAAGGATTCCTAGAGGCACTAAAAGAAGCAGGATTTGGTGATGATAAAGTAACTATAGATATTCAAAATTCGCAGGGAGACCAAGCAAACTTACAAACAATGGTTTCTACGATGAAAGATAAGAATGATGTAAACTTTGCGATAGCAACACCAGCTGCACAGGCATTAATAAACGCAGATGATAAAACACCAAGTCTTTTCGCAGCAGTAGCGGATCCAGTAGCTGCAGGTTTAGTAGAAAAATTTGAAAAGCCAAACGGAAATATGACAGGTGCTACTAATGCAGTAGATATTGCTCATAAGATGGAAATTTTCACTAAAGCTCTACCACAAGCTAAAAAAGTAGGAATTTTCTACAACTCAAGTGAAGTAAGTTCAGAGTCACAAGCTAAAGCAGCAAGAAAAGCATTAGAAGCAAAAGGGATTGAAGTAGTAGAAAAAACAGTAGTATCTACAAATGATGTAGAAGAAGCGATGTCAGCTCTAGTAGGACAAGTAGATGCAGTATACTTCCCAACAGATAACACAGTAGCATCTACAATTTCTACAATAGGAGAAGTTTTAAAGAAAGCGAAGAAACCATCGATGGGAAGTGATACTGCCGTTCTTGAAGGAGTATTACTGACATACGGTGTAGACTACAAAGAATTAGGTAAACAAACAGGAAGACAAGCTGCTAAACTATTAAATGGTGAAAAAGTAGAAAACTTACCAGTAGAAAAACCTGAAAAAATTACAATAAAAGTAAATAAAGAAATGGCTGATGCAGTAGGTTTATCAGCAGAAACAATTGAAAAAGAAGCAAAATAATTTTAAAACATATGTATTAAGGAGAAATTAAAAATGAAAAAACAATTAAAAAACATAATGGTAATAGCAACAACTTTAGCAACATTAACAGCAGGAGCAGGAAACTTAGCGAGTGCTGATGAAAAGAAAGAAGTAGGAATTATCCAATTTGCTGAACACGCAGCACTAGATGCTTCAAGAGAAGGATTCTTAGAAGGATTAAAAGAAGCTGGATTTGGTGATGATAAATTAGAAGTAAAAGTTCAAAATTCACAAGGTGACCAAGCGAACTTACAAACAATGGTATCTACTATGAAAGGTGAGAATGACTTAAACTTCGCGATTGCAACACCAGCAGCACAAGCTTTACTAGGTGCAGATGATCAAACTCCAGGAGTCTTTACAGCAGTAACAGATCCAGTAGCGGCAGGATTAACTGAAAACTTAGAAAAACCAACATCAAATATGACAGGATCAATCGATGCACTTGATGTAGAAAAACAAATCGATGTATTTACAAAAGCAGTACCTAACGCTAAGAAAATTGGAATTTTCTACAATGCAAATGAAGTAAACTCAGAAACTCAAGCCAAAGCTGCTAAGAAAGCATTAGAAGCAAAAGGAATTGAAGTAGTAGAAAAAACAGTTACAACTACAAATGACGTAGAACAAGCAGTTTCAGCTTTAGCAGGACAAGTAGATGCAGTATACTTCCCAACAGATAATACAGTAGCATCAACTATTGCAACAATCGGAGAAGTTTTAAAGAAAGCTAAGAAACCAGCAATGGGAAGTGATGAAGCAGTACTAGAAGGAGTATTATTAACATTCGGTGTTGACTACAAAGAATTAGGAAAACAATCAGGAGCCTTAGCAGGAAAAATCTTAAAAGGTGAAAAAGTAGAAAACTTACCAGTAGAAAAACCAGCCAAAGCATCAGTTAAAGTAAACAAAGAAATGGCTGAAGCAATTGGATTATCAGCTGAAACAATTGAAAAAGATACTAAATAATAAGCTGAAATAAGAAGGAGATTATTCATGGATTTAATATTATCAGGATTTACACAAGGAATCCTATGGTCATTACTGGCTATAGGAGTATACATTACATTTAGAATTTTAAATATAGCAGATTTAACAGTAGAGGGTTCATACCCTCTAGGTGCAGCGGTAGTAGCAACTGCTTTGGTTAGTGGAGTAAATCCAATAATTGCAACTTTAATGGCGACTGTAGCAGGAGCTATTGCAGGTATGATAAGTGGTATATTACATACAAAATTAAAAATTCAAGCATTGTTAGCTGGGATTGTAACGTTAACTGCTTTATACTCAATTAATTTAAAAATTATGGGTAAAGCCAACGTAAGTTTATTGAAGAAAAAAACATTAGTAACTATGTTCCAAGATATGGGAATGAGTAAAGAAGTAGCAGTACTTACTATCGGTCTTATTTTCTTAGCCATAGTTATAGCAGTATTAGCATTATTCTTTAAAACTCAAATAGGACTTGCATTAAGAGCAAGTGGAGATAACAATGATATGGCAGCAGCTAACGGAATAAATGTAGATTCTATGAAAATATTAGGATACATGATATCGAATTCTTTAGTAGCCTTAAGTGGTGCTTTATTAGCACAAAATAATGGATATGCTGACCTAAACTCAGGGGTAGGTACAATAGTTATCGCTTTAGCATCTGTTATGATAGGGGAAGCAATACTAAAAAATGTTTCTTTACCAAAACGTTTTGGTTCAGTTGTAGTAGGATCAGTTATTTACAGAATGATTATCTTGACTATCTTAACAATTCCATTTATAGATGCAGACTTAGTAAGACTATTCTCAGCAATTTTATTAGCAATAGTTTTATCATTACCAGAATTAAGAAAGAAATTTAACTAGGAGGACATATGACAGCATTATTATCATTGAAGGCTATTCACAAAACATTTCAAAAAAAATCAGTTAATGAAAATCATGTATTAAAAGGTTTGTCATTAGACATTAACAAAGGTGATTTTATAACAGTAATAGGTGGAAATGGAGCAGGAAAATCAACACTTATGAACTGTATAGCAGGAAACCTAACTATAGATGAAGGTGATATCTTATTAGAAGGAAAGTCAGTGAAAACTTCATCTGTAAAAGAAAGAGCGAAAGATATTAGTCGTGTTTTCCAAGATCCAAAAATGGGAACAGCAGAGCGTTTAACTATTGAAGAAAACATGGCTGTAGCTCAAAAGAGAGGTAAGAAATTAGGTTTATCTTGGGGAGTGAAAGATGCAGATAGAGCCATATTTAAAGAAAGCCTAGAAGAATTAGGAATGGGATTAGAAAACAGGTTGAATGTAGATGCTCAGTTCCTATCTGGAGGGCAAAGACAAGCCCTAGCTTTAGTAATGGCGACAATGAATAAACCAAAGTTATTACTTTTAGATGAGCATACAGCAGCCCTAGATCCAAAAATTTCTAATCAGGTAATGGAACTTACTGAGAAATTGGTACGTAAACATGATTTAACGTCTCTAATGATTACTCACAATATGGAACATGCCATTAAGTATGGGAACAGACTTGTGATGTTAGATAAAGGGAAGATAGTTGTGGACGTATCTGGGGAAGAAAAAGAATCACTAACAGTTACAAAATTAATTGAATTATTCAAAAAAAATACAGGAGACGGAAGTCTAAACGACTCACAAATTTTAGGATAATTTTTTGAAGAAACACCTTGCCTTTGTACTGCACCCCAAAAGTTAGACAAAAAACTTTTTGGGGTGTATTTATTATGAA
>JAUMWC010000033.1 GCA_030529855.1 Gemella sp. | reverse complement strand
TTTGCCATTGTAACGAAAGTAAATTTATCAGGTCTATAACAAATTGTTCCGTATTGGAAAAGTTGACCTGAAGATAGGTAACTTAAACTAGTAACAACTACTACCATAGTATATTCACCTAAATCCATATTTTCTTTCTCTTCTTCGGTGGCGTACCTAAATGAAATTTCTCTTCTAGAGTGAGTAATTTTTAGATTTAATTCATTTTCTAAATATTTATAGATAGATTCTTCAACAATTTCTTTATTTAGATATGGAACAATTCTTCGATCAAAATATGAAGTTTCATATTCCATTTTTTCTCCGTCTATTTCTCTAGTTCTACATATCTTATAAAAATCTACACTATCATCTACTTTGAATATATCCATTAGTTCTTCTTCTCCTTGAACAATGTAGAAAGCTGTTTGTTTAGTTTTTATATTATACGCTTCATTTTTATTTAATTCACTAGAAGTTTTTATTTCTGTAAGGTAGTTATTTTTAATTCTTCCATGTTCTAGTACGATAGAATTTTTACCTTGATTTTTTTGTATGTATCCATCAAGTTCTAACTTAGAGAGGGCACGTCTAATTGTGTCTTTAGAAAAACCAAATTCATCCATTAATTCATTTTCCGTAGGAAGTTCTTGATTTGCTTTAAGGATACCTTTATCTATTTTATTTTTTATTTCTGTGTATACTTGTTTATATTTACTCATATATGAACTCCTTTAATATTATAGAAGTTTAACACATATTTTATGTTTTTTCAAGGATAGTAACCGTAATAGAACTCACTAAACTTTAATCTTTTACGTAAATAATGTATACTTTTACGTAAAAGTTATTGACTTATGATTATGTTTTTGCTAAAATGTACATATAAGGATAATGAAAGGAGTTACAAAATGGGAAAAAGAACTAGTGGAGTGCTTATGCATATAACTTCCTTACCTGGTGAATTAGGTATAGGAACTTTCGGAAAAGATGCTTATAAGTTTGTAGATTTCTTAAAAGAGACAGACCAAACTTATTGGCAAATACTACCACTAACAACTACAAGTTACGGAGATTCACCGTATCAGTCATTTTCGGCTATTGCTGGGAATACAAATTTAATTGACTTTGAATTATTAAAAGAGGATTCTCTGTTAGAAGAATCAGATTATAAAAAAATAAAATTTACAGATCATGAAGAATATATAAATTATGAATTATTATTCAATACAAGAAGACCAGTATTAGAAAAAGCAGTAAAGAATTTTGCAAAAAATACAGAATTTGAAGAAGAGTATATACTATTTAAAAAAGAAAATGAATCTTGGTTAGATAATTACTCTCAATTTATGGCTTATAAAGAATACTTTGATAATAAGCCATTGCAAGAATGGGATGATGTTTCATTAATAAAAAGAGAGGTTTCATCTTTACAAAAATATGAAAGTAAGTTGGAAAAAGAAATTGAATATCACAGAGTAACACAATTCTTCTTCTTTAAACAATGGAATAAATTAAAGAAATATGCTAATGAAAATGGTATAGAAATTATTGGAGATATGCCTATCTATGTGTCGGCAGACAGTGTAGAGGTATGGACTATGCCTCATTTATTCAAATTAGATGAAAATAAGGCTCCTTTATATGTAGCAGGAGTTCCAGCAGATGAATTCTCTGACGATGGACAATACTGGGGTAACCCGATTTATGATTGGGCTAAACATAAGGAAAGTAATTACGATTGGTGGGTATACAGAATACATGAAAGTTTCAAAATGTATGATGTTTTAAGAATAGACCACTTTAAAGGATTTTCAGACTTTTGGCAAGTGGATGCTAGTGAAGATACAGCTAAAAATGGAACTTGGCAAGAGGGACCAGGTTATGAATTATTCTGGGTAATAAAAGAAAGGTTAGGGGAACTTCCTATAATTGCTGAAAACTTAGGGTATATTGATGAAAAAGCTAATAAGTTATTAGCAGATACAGCTTTCCCAGGAATGAAGATTTTAGAATTTGGATTTTTAGATGAATCAGGAACAAGTTTAGATTTACCACATAACTATACTGCGAATTCAGTTGCTTATACAGGAACACATGATAATGATGTAGTAAATGGTTGGTATGAGTCTTTAACGGAAGGACAAAAAGACTTTGCTGATAAGTATATGAACAGAGCAAAAGAAGAGTTAATCACAAAAGCTATGTTAAGAACTTTGTATGCATCAGTTTCTGATACAGCGATTGCTTGTATGCAAGATTTACTAGATTTAGGCACAAGTAGTAGAATAAATACTCCTAATACAGTTGGAGAAAACTGGAAATGGAGAATGAAGTGGGAAGATTTAACAGAAGAAAGAAAGAACTATTTTAAAGAGTTAACCAACTTATATCAAAGAGGTAGATAAAATGAATTTTACAAAATTTGTCGAAACAAAATTAAATAAAAAACTATCATCTTTAAGTGATGAAGAAATATATTTAGAATTACTAAATTATGTTAAAGACTTAGGTAGTGGGAAAACAAAAAATACTGCAAAGAGAAAAGTTTATTATATTTCTGCAGAGTTTTTAATTGGTAAATTACTATCTAATAACTTAATAAATCTAGGGATTTATAAAGATGTAAAAAAAGAATTAGAATTAGCAGGAAAATCAATTAGTAAAATTGAAGATATAGAGCCGGAACCATCATTAGGAAATGGTGGTCTAGGTAGACTAGCTGCTTGTTTTGTAGATTCTATGTCATCTCTAGGAATTAATGGAGAAGGAGTAGGTCTTAATTACCACTGTGGATTATTTAAACAAGTTTTCAAAAAGAATGAACAAGAAGCAGAACCAAACTTTTGGATAGAAAATAATTCTTGGCTAATTCCGACAGATATAAGTTATGAAGTACCATTTAAAGATTTCACACTTAAATCTAAGTTAGATAGACTTGATGTGTTAGGATATGAAAAAGATACTAAGAATTACTTAAATCTATTTGATATTGAGGACGTAGACTATAAGTTAATTAAAGAAGGGATTTCCTTTGATAAAAAAGATATCAAATCAAATTTAACTTTATTCTTGTACCCAGATGATTCAGATAAAAATGGTGAGTTATTACGTATATATCAACAATACTTTATGGTATCTAATGCGGCACAATTAATTTTAGATGAAGCTATTGAACGCGGATCTAATGTGAGAGATTTAGCAGATTATGCATATGTTCAAATTAACGATACTCATCCATCTTTAGTAATTCCGGAATTAATAAGATTATTAACTGAAAAACATGGTTTAGCTTTTATTGAAGCGGTAGAAGTAGTAATGGGGATGACAGGATATACAAACCATACTATCTTGGCAGAAGCGTTAGAAAAATGGCCTTTATCATATTTAGAAGAAGTAGTACCTCATTTAGTTGATATTATAAAAGAATTAGATGCATTAGTAGAAAAATACTTTGATAATCCAGCCTTACGTATTATCGATGAAAGTGGTCGTGTTCATATGGCACATATGGATATTCACTTTGCTAATTCAGTAAATGGAGTAGCGGCCTTACATACAGACATTCTAAAAAAATCAGAACTTAAAGATTTCTATGAGATTTATCCAGATAAATTTAATAATAAAACCAACGGTATAACATTTAGACGATGGTTAGAGTTTGCTAACCAAGATTTAGCTGATTATATTAAAGAATTAATTGGTAAGGATTATTTAACTGATGCAACTCAATTGGAGAAATTATTAGACTTTGCTGATGATAAAGAAGTTGGTAAAAAATTAGAAGAAATTAAATTCAAGAATAAAGTAGCTCTTAAGAAATATCTGAAAGATAATAAGGGACTAGAACTTGATGAAAATTCTATAATTGATACTCAAATTAAGAGATTCCATGAATATAAACGTCAACAAATGAATGCTTTATATGTAATTCATAAATATTTAGAAATCAAAGCAGGTAAACTACCTAAGAGAAAAATTACTGTAATCTTTGGAGGAAAAGCAGCTCCAGCCTACACGATAGCTCAAGATATTATTCATTTAATTCTATGTTTATCAGAATTAATTAATAATGATCCAATTGCAAGTAAGTATTTGAATGTATTCTTAGTTGAAAACTACAATGTTACGGTAGCCGAAAAACTAATTCCAGCAACAGATATTTCTGAACAAATTTCTCTTGCTTCAAAAGAGGCGTCAGGGACTGGAAATATGAAGTTTATGCTTAACGGTGCCTTAACTTTAGGAACTATGGACGGTGCCAATGTCGAGATAGCAGAATTGGCAGGAACAGAAAATATCTATACATTTGGTAAGGATTCAGATCACATTATTGATCTATATGATAAACATGCTTATAAATCATTTGACTACTACAATGGAGATGAATTTATTAAGAGAGCAGTTGACTTTATCTTAAGTGATGAAGTTAAGAAATTAGGAAATGAAGAAAGATTAACTAGACTTTACAATGAGTTAATAAACAAAGATTGGTTTATGACCTTAATTGATTTAAAAGAGTATATAGAAACAAAAGAGAAAGTATTAGAAGATTATGAAGATAGAGAATCTTGGAATAGAAAAGTTATACATAACATTGCTAAAGCAGGATTCTTCTCTTCAGA
>JAUMWC010000020.1 GCA_030529855.1 Gemella sp. | reverse complement strand
CAACGAAAAAGTATTCATGGTCGAATCCACTAGATAGAAACATCCATAAAAAACCCAAAAATATGTTAATAAAAAATTGAATTGCCATATTTGTTTTATCCTTTCTTCAAGACTATATCTATATAATTTTTAGGATCTAAGATAGTAGCTATACTGTTTTCCAAGAAGAAATCGAAATAGTTACTAGATAGACCAACAACAATTGCTATTGCCATAAGGCTGATAGCTGTGAAAGTTAAACTCTTTGGAAGAGGTTTTAAATCTAATTCTTTGTTGATATTGTCGTAGAATACTTCTAAGAATATTCTAATAAGTGAGTAGAATACAATTAACCCAGATAATGTTACGATAACAGCGGCAACAAGGTGATTAGATTCAGCTAAACCTTTTATTATTAGTGCCTTACCATAGAAACCAGGTAGTGGTGGTACTCCGGCAAGAGATAATGTAAGGACAAAGAATGTCCATGCAAGAAGTGGATATTTATTAATTAATCCAGATTTCTTAATGTTTCTAACACCTGATACATAAATTATTAACCCAATAATTATGAATAAGGCTGCTTTTAGTAGAATATCGTTTATTGTGTAAAGAATTAATCCTTTTATAGAAGAATTAGTAGAAGCAGCTACTGCAGTAACCATAACTCCTAGTGAAATAACGATATTGTAAATAGCAATTTGTTTTAAGTTCTTTTGGTAAATAGCTCCGATAGAACCAGCAACGATAGATACAAGACCTAGTACTAATAAGTAGTATTTAATTACACTTGACTCATAGTAGAATAATGAGAATGTTCTTACTATAGAGTAAAGACCAACTTTAGTTAGTAGTGCTGAGAATATTATCGATACAGCAACTGGTGGTGCAGCATAAGCTCTATTCATCCAAGTAAATAATGGGAATAGGGCACCTTTCATTGCGAATACAAATATCATAACTAAACCAACTAAGAATAAACCTCTTTTATCAGGCAGTGTTTGAATAATTTCAGAAACATGAGCCATGTTAAGGCTACCTGTTATTGTGTATAAGTAACCAACGCTTATAACGAATAAAGAACCAGCAAAAACATTCATCAATACATAAGAAATAGATGATTTAAGTTGTTCTTTACTAATTCCTACAAGAAGTAGTAGGTAAGATGCCATAAGCAGGATTTCGTAGAATACGAAAAGGTTAAAAATATCTCCAGTTGTGAAAGCGCCATTAATACCAGCAGTGATTAAAAGGAAACCACTATAGAAGAATGATTTTTCACTATTTTCATCGATAGTTTTAAATGAATATAATAAAGTTACTAAGAATACTATAGAAGAAGTAAGAACTAGTATAGCTGCAAAACCATCTAGAACTAGTGTAATACCAAAAGGAGCTACCCAATTACCCATTTCTAAGTATAGTAATTTATGTGTATTAACTTGCAATAGATTATAAATTGCAGTTGCTACTAGTAGAACATTAGCAATTAAAGTTAATGTTTTTTGTGTTTGTATCTTATCTTTAAAAAAGATTGTTAATGCTGCGAAAAGCAGAGGTATAAATATAGGAAGAACTGGTAAATTACTTGTCATCTTTACTTACCTCCTTATAAAAGTCAACATCTTCTAATTCATTAATATCATCACTAGCTTTAAGTTTGTAGTTGGCGATGTAGATTGCTATAAGTAAGCAAGTTACCGCAAAACCAATAACGATAGCTGTAAGAATTAGGGCAGCAGGAATAGGGTCGATATAGTTATTTCCTAATTCAGAAATAATAGGAATATCACCATCGTTTAATCCACCTGCAATTAGAATGATTGTATTTGCTGCGTGACCAAAAAGTCCCACACCAATTATGATTCTCATAGTTGATTTAGAAAGCATCATGTAAACTCCAAAACCTACAAGAATACCACAAAGTATTATCATAATAAGTTCCATAATTATTTACCATCCTTTCCAAATGCAAGAATAACAGACATTAATACACCGACAACTACAAGGTAAACACCAAGGTCAAAAATTGCAGCTGTATGCAATTCCGCTTCTCCAATTAATGGAATGTGAGCGTGAGTGAAGTGGTGTTTGAAGAAGTTTTTACCTGCTAACATACCAGAAGCGGCAGTACCAATAGCTAAAACAACTCCGATTGCTGTCATTTTGATATAGTTTAAAGGAAGAACTTTATTTACAGTGTCAATACCGTAAGCGAACATAGCAAGTCCTATAGCCATAGTACATAGCAGACCACCTACGAAACCACCACCAGGATAAAAGTGCCCTTTAAAGTATAGATAAATTGATAATATAAAAGTAAAGGCAGCTATAATTCCAGCTAGTGTTTTTAAAATTAAATCATTAGTTTTCATTATTTATTAGCTCCTTTCTTAATTAGTTTGAACATAGCGTACACAATAAGTGCAACCATAGCCATAACCACAACTTCGAACAGAGTATCGAAACCACGGAAGTCTACGATGATTACGTTAACTATGTTACCACCACCAGAAGGGATTACATTTTCTTTGAAGAATCCGCTAAGGGCTGATGGATTTTTATAAGCCCAAGCTACTAGTCCAACAATAGTGAAACTTATACCACTTAATGCTGCGATAACAGCATTAGTAAGTTTGAACTTAGGAGCTTCGATATGTTTTGTTTTATCTGTTAATAGAATAAATGCTACTAAGAAAATGATAGTAGAAATAGATTCAATAACAAATTGAGTCATAGCAAGGTCAGGAGCTTTAAATGATACATAAATAGCAGTCATCATAAATCCTATACCAGAAGATGTCATAATTAGAACCAATCTATTAGTCATAACAGATAAAGCTACACAGCAAATTGCAATACCAACAGCAATTGCTATATTAAAGTAACTTATTTTTGAGAAAGAAGTTACTAGTAAAGGATTACCTAAAGCAAAGTATCCTAAGATAATTGTAGCCGAAAGACTGACGAAGATATAAGACATATTTCTTCTTATCTTGTTAGTGATAAAGGCGTTGTGTAAGAATTCTGATCCTTTATAGATAAGTTCTCCAGTTTTATCGTAAAGTTTTTGAATGTTAACAATAACAGGGCTAACTTCATAAACAACATTTTTACTAGCGAATTTAATATATAGTGCAGCCCCTAGAATAATAACTACAATAGTTGTAACTAATTCAGGGCTTAATAAGTGATCATGGTGAACACTACTTACAAATTCAGTAGAATTAACAACTGTTTTTTGTGCAGGTATAACAATAACATCTTTAAAGAAGTTGTTAGCTATTGTAAATACCGCTAAAATTGCAGGCGAAATCAATATTCCCTTATTAGCAAGGTGCATTTTGTGTCTACCAAGTGGCTTGTCGCTATATTCACCAAGGAATGGTTTGAAGGCAAGAATCATTGAGTAAACAAATGTTCCTAATGCTGCTGCTACAGTCATGATAACTACAATCCAGTATATAGGGTTTACATTGATTAAAGAGAATACTACGTTTAAGAAGAACTCTTTAGAGTAGAACCCAGAAAATGGTGGTACCCCAGCCATAGACATTCCACCTAAAATAGAGATAACAAACGATACTGGTAAAAATGCACGTAGACCTCTAATCATAGAGATATCACGAGAGTGCATAGTATGGTCAATTATACCTGTAACCATGAATAAACTTGCTTTGAAAGCAGCGTGGTTAATAATATGGAAAGTTACAGCATAGAAAGCGAATGTATATACAACATCTGCTCTATTGTATAATCCTAGATTTCCAATACCAATCATTAAAGTCATCATACCTAGTTGACTTATAGTGGAGTAGGCAAGTACAGATTTTAAATCTTTTAGGAATACAGCATTCACAGATCCTAGTAACATAGTGATAGCACCAAATACTATTAGTGTATGTGAAAAACTAGAAGTGAATGAGAAGACAACTCCTGTTCTTAGTAATAAATATATACCAGCCTTAACCATTGTCGCTGAGTGAAGGTAAGATGAAATAGGTGTTGGCGCAGCCATAGCATCTGGTAACCAAATGTGGAATGGGAATTGGGCTGATTTAGAAAAGGCACCAATAATAATTAATACCATCGCTACATAAGCAAGTGATCCCATATCGTTGCTTGTTGAATAAGCAATGATTTCACTGATGTTGAATGAACCAGTTATTAGTCTTAGAATGATAATTCCTAATAACATTAACATTCCACCAAAAACTGTGATGATTAATGATTTAAGTGCACCACGTCTAGATGCATCGTTTTCGTGCCAATATGAAATTAATAAGAATGATGACACAGAAGTAAATTCCCAAAACATATACATACTAAGTAGATTGTCAGATAATACTAAACCTAACATAGCAGTCATAAACATCATTAAGTATATATAAAATTTATGAAGTTTTGGATCATTCTTTTCCATATAAAATACAGAATAAAGAATTACTAAAGTTCCGATTCCGCTTATTAATAAAGTAAATAATTGCGACAAACCATCGAGTCTAAAGTTAAAATCAAGACCGACATTTGAAGCAAAGGCAAAATTTTGAATAATTGTTGCACCTTGATTTATATTACTGATATTAGATAAAAAATATGCAAATATTGTTGCAGGAACAAAGAAAACAAATGATCCTAGATGTACATTTTTAACATATTTTTTTATAACAGGTATCAAGAAAATTGCAAATAAAGGTAGCAAGATACTCAAATGTAACATGAAAAAACCTCTCTTTCTAAATTTATTTACAAGTAATATTATATAATATAAGCGTCAAATATTCAATAAAGTAAGTAGTAGAGCCATTTGTAATCGTATTTAAATATTACATATTAATATGAAGAAAAGTTTATAAAATTTTACAAACATTGAAATTTTTTGTTAGAATATGCTATAATTATTTGTAAAATATAATTTATAAGGAAGATTAATTAATGACAAAAGTAAGAGTAAGATATGCACCGTCACCAACGGGTAACCTGCATATAGGAAATGCCAGAACAGCGCTGTTTAACTATCTATTTGCTAAGAGAAATAATGGAGAATTTGTTTTAAGAATTGAAGACACGGACTCTAAACGTAATACAGTAGATGGAGAAGCAAGTCAACTTAAATATTTAGAGTGGCTAGGTCTAGACTATGATGAAGGAATTCACAAAGAAAAAGGATTTGGACCTTACCGTCAGTCTGAGCGTGTAGAAATATATCAAAAATATGCACAGCAATTAATAGATGAAGGTAAAGCCTACAGATGTTACATGACTGCTGAAGAATTAGAAGCAGAGCGTGAAGAACAAATTGCTAATGGAATGCCGCCAAGATATGGAGGGAAACATGCTAACTTAACTGCTGAAGAAGAAGCGGCTTTTGTAGCAGAAGGAAGAAAACCATCTATCCGTATTCGTGTACCACAAGATAGAACATATAAATGGAACGATATGGTAAAAGGTGATTTATCATTCGAAGGTAAAGACTTTGGAGATTTCGTTATTATTAAAAATGATGGAGTAGCTACATACAACTTCTGTGTAGTAGTTGATGACTTCTTAATGGAAATTTCACACGTATTACGTGGAGATGACCACATTTCTAATACACCAAAACAATTAGTAGTATACGAAGCGCTAAACTTTACAGCTCCAACATTTGGACATATGACACTAATCGTTAATGAAAACAAGAAAAAATTATCTAAACGTGATGAATCAATTATCCAATTTATCGAGCAATACGATTCATTAGGATACTTACCAGAAGCTATCTTTAACTTTATCGCTCTATTAGGTTGGTCACCAGAAGGTGAAGAGGAAATCTTTAGTCGTGATGAATTTGCTAAGATTTTTGATGAGAAGAGACTATCTAAATCACCAGCATTCTTTGATAACCAAAAACTTACTTGGATTAACAACCAATACATCAAGAAACAACCACTAGAAAGAATCGTAGACCTATCATTACCATTCTTAGTAAAAGAAGGAGTGGTTACTCAATCAGATATTGATTCTAACAAAGAATGGTTTGAAAAATTAATCGCTCTATACCAACCACAAATGTCATATGGAGCTGAAATAGTAGAACTTACAAAACTATTCTTCAACAAAGAATTATCATTCTCAGATGAAGAAAAAGAAGTTTTAGCTTTAGAAACTAATGCGCAAGTATACACAGCTTTAATTGAGAAAACTGAAGCTAGTGAAGACTTTACTGCTGATAACATTAAGAATTTAATTAAAGAAATTCAAAAAGAAACAGGAGTTAAAGGTAAAAACTTATTTATGCCTATCCGTGTTGCAACAACAGGACAAATGCACGGGCCAGAACTTAACCTAAGTTTAGAGTTATTAGGTAAAGAATTAGTAATCGAAAGATTAAAAGCTCAATTATAATGATTGTGATAAAAGTCTAGTTATTAAACTGGGCTTTTATTCTGTAATGTATCCTTTGATTAAATATAATTAAAATGGTATAATACAGGGATATTAATGTAGTTAATTTAATTAACTGAGAGGACAAACAATGGGAATATTTGGAAAACTATTTGATGCTAATAAAAGAGAAGTAAAATCTCTATCCAAATTAGCAGATAAAATTATAGCAAAAGAAGATGAATATGCTAAGTTATCAGACGAAGCATTAAAAAACAAAACAGTAGAATTTAAAGAAATTATTGCTAAGCAAAAAGAAAAAGGTAAATCTAACCAAGATATCCTTGATTCAATTTTAATTGATGCTTTAGCGGCTGCAAGAGAAGGGGCTTACCGTTCGATTGGAATGAAACCTTATAAAGTTCAGCTTATGGGTGGGATGGCACTACACCGTGGAGATATAGCAGAGATGCGTACTGGAGAAGGGAAAACTCTAACAGCAACTTTACCAGTATATCTAAATGCCCTATTAGGAGAAGGGGTACACGTAATTACAGTTAACGAATACTTATCTCAACGTGATAAAGAAGAAATGGCTCCATTCTATGAATGGATGGGACTTACAGTAGGTCTTAACTTAAACTCATTATCTCCAGCAGAAAAGAGAGAAGTGTATGCATGTGATATTACTTACTCAACAAATAATGAGTTAGGGTTTGACTACTTACGTGACAACATGGTTCGTAGTGTAGAAGATAGGGTACAAAGACCTTTAAGTTACGCAGTTATTGATGAGGTTGACTCAGTATTAATCGATGAAGCTAGAACGCCACTTATCATTTCTGGAGAAGGGCAAGAATCTACTTCATTATATGGAGCTACTAACGCTTTTGTTAAAACATTACGTAGAGCTACAGAAGAAGATGGATCTGATGGAGATTACACTCTAGACATTAAAACGAAAGCTATTCAATTATCAGAACATGGGATTGATAAAGCTGAATCGTACTTTGGAATCAGAAACTTATTTGATTTAAAAAATGTAGATTTATTACACCACATTAACCAAGCATTGAAAGCTAACTATACAATGGCATTAGACGTGGATTATGTTGTGGAAGAAGGAGAAATCCAAATAGTAGATCCATTTACTGGACGTACTATGCCAGGACGTAGATTCTCAGAAGGACTGCACCAAGCAATCGAAGCAAAAGAAGGTGTAGAAGTACAAAGAGAAAATAAAACAATGGCTACAATCACATTCCAAAACTACTTCCGTATGTACAAGAAATTATCAGGTATGACTGGTACTGCTAAAACAGAAGAAGAAGAGTTTAGAAATATTTACAACATGGTTGTAACAACAATTCCAACTAATAAACCAATAGCTCGTATCGATGCATCAGACTTAGTTTATTCAAGTATGAACTCTAAATACAGAGCTATCGTAGAAGAAGTAAAAGAGCGCTACTTAACAGGACAACCAGTACTGTTAGGAACGGTAGCGATTGAGACGAGTGAATTGTTATCAAGTTTACTGTACAAAGTAGGAGTACCACATAAAGTACTTAATGCTAAACAAAATGAATCAGAAGCTGAAATTATTAAACTTGCAGGACAAAGAGGTTCTGTAACAATCGCAACTAACATGGCAGGACGTGGGACTGACATTAAGTTAGGAGAAGGAGTTAGAGAACTTGGTGGACTAGCTGTTATTGGAACAGAGCGTCACGAATCACGTCGTATTGATAATCAGTTACGTGGACGTGCTGGACGTCAAGGGGATCCAGGTTACTCAAGATTCTACTTATCATTAGAAGATGAATTAATGATGAGATTCGGTGCGGATAGACTTAAGAAATTAATGGAAGCTAATGACGATGCTCCATTAGAATCAAAAATGATTTCTAGATCAGTAGAATCAGCTCAAAAACGTGTTGAAGGAAACAACTTTGATGCAAGGAAACAAGTTCTTCAGTATGATGATGTACTTAGAAAACAAAGGGAAGTTATGTATGGAGAGCGTAACGAAATTCTTGAAAGTCAAAAAGTTACTCATATTGTAGACGATATGATTTCTAATGCAGTTAACAAAACGATTGATTACGCTTCTTCAGATCAATATGGAGAAGAATTAGAAAACAAAGACATCCTTAAACTGATTAATGATAAATACTTCTTTGAAAATCCAATTGCTTTAACAAAAGAAATTGAACATGCAGATAATGACGAATTTGCTAATATTGTAATAGAAAGAATTAATGCAGATTTATCAGAAAAGCGAGAACTATTAACTGATGAAACATTTGATTCATTTGAGAAATATATTGTATTAAATTCAATTGATCAACACTGGACTGATCACATTGATCAAATGGATCAATTAAGAAGAGGGATTTTCTTAAGATCATATGGACAAATCGATCCTTTACGTGAATACCGAAACGAAGGTCACATAATGTTTGAGAATATGATTGATGAAATTGAGGACAGTGTTACTACAAACTTATTAAGAATCAAGGTTGAACGTCACGAAGAAATTGAGATGAAAGAGGACAACCAAGTTCTAATTACAAATGATTCTAAACAGCATTTAGCTAAGGGACCGATTAAGAGTCAAGCAAGAGAAGAAAAGAAATCTAAACAAGAAGAAAAACTTGCAAAAATAAAAGAACTAAAAGAAAAAAGAAAACAACTAACTAAATAAAATACTAGATTTTTATAAATTTTAGTGATATAATATATATCGTTGTATGAAAAAGTTGTAAAATATATTAAATAGGAGGTTATATTCATGCGCGTAAATGTAACATTAGCTTGTACAGAATGTGGTGACAGAAACTACATTACTAAGAAAAACAAAAGAAACAATCCTGACCGTATCGAATTAAAAAAATACTGTCCAAGATTAAAAAAAGTAACTCTACACAGAGAAACTAAATAATTTCTTTTAAAACCCTTGAAACCTCAACGTTTCAGGGGTTTATTTTTTAATTTTTTTAGTATAAATTTTTTTAAAAAAAGTATTGACAAAAATTTAAAATTTTTATAAAATATAAAAGTAAATTAATTAAACAACTAGCGGGTGTAGTTTAGTGGTAAAACCTCAGTCTTCCAAACTGATGTTGTGAGTTCGATTCTCATCACCCGCTCCATTTTATTTAGGAGGAATACCCAAGTCCGGCTGAAGGGATCGGTCTTGAAAACCGACAGGAGTGTAAAAGCTCGCAGGGGTTCGAATCCCCTTTCCTCCTCCATTTTAATTTAATAAATTTTATATAGCGGGTGTAGTTTAGTGGTAAAACCTCAGTCTTCCAAACTGATGTTGTGAGTTCGATTCTCATCACCCGCTCCATTTTTTTATATGGTCCCGTGGTGTAGCGGTTATCACGTCGCCCTGTCACGGCGAAGATCGCGGGTTCGATTCCCGTCGGGACCGCCATTAATCCACAGTAGCTCAGTTGGTAGTAGCATCTGACTGTTAATCAGAGGGTCGCAGGTTCGAGTCCTGCCTGTGGAGTAGGGGGATTGCTATTGCAATCCCTTTTTTATTTTGAAAAAATTGATTTGCTAATAAGGGTTATTTAGTGTATAATTTTATATAACTATAAAGATTATAGGAGAAGAGAAAATGACAAAAAATAACCTAGGAAATATCGAAATTAAACCACAAGCATTAGCAGTAATTGTATCAATTGCAGCAAGTGAAGTAGAAGGTGTTTCAAAATTAGTAGGAAACTTAAAAAACACTACTTTAGAAAAAATAGGAAAAAAAGAATACTCTAAAGGAGTTAAGTTATCTTTTGAAGAAGAAAACTTAAATATAGAAATATTCTGTAACTTAAAAGCAGGGTACCCAGTAGCAAGTGTTGCTGGAAAAATTCAAGACAATATAAGAAATTCACTATATAACATGACGGAAATTGAAGCTAATTCAGTAAATGTTAATATAGTAGGAATTGATTACTAGGAGTTAGTATGGCAAAAAGACATGAACTAAGAGAAAGTGTATTTAAACTGTTATTCCAATTAGAAAGCAGTGAAATTACGCTAGAAAGCATTTTTGATTTAGATGAAGAAGAATCATATGATGAATATGTAAAAAATACAGTAACAGAAATTTACGAGAAGAAAGAAAGTATCGATAAGGTTATCACTGATAACTTAAAAGGTTGGACAATCGATAGACTTTCTAAAATGGATAGACAAATTTTAAGAATTGCTATTTATGAAATCGTATATAGTGATATACCATTCAAAGTTTCGATTAACGAAGCAGTAGAATTATCTAAGAAATATAGTGAAAAAGATGATAGCTACAAGTTTGTTAATGGTGTATTAAAAGGTGTAGTTGAGAAAGAAGAAAAATAGATGTCAAAAGATAGTAAGTACTTAACAGTCACAGCTTTAAATAAATATATAGAAAGAAAGTATGTTAACGACCCCTATCTAAAGACAATTTATATCAAAGGTGAAGTGTCTAATTGTAAGTTACATACAAATGGGACACTTTATTTTTCTATTAAGGACTCTAATACAAAGATTAATGCCTTAAAATTTAGAGCAGGAAACTTAGATATTAGAGATGGGGATTCTGTTCTAGTAACAGCAGAGTTAAACTTCTACTTCCCATACGGAGAGGCTAGATTAATAGTATCTCAGATAGAAAAAGACAGTATAGGGGATCTATATAGAAGGTTAGTCGAATTAAAAGAAAAACTGAATAATGAAGGTTTATTTGATCCAGCTCACAAAAAGACAATACCAAGATTTCCAGAGTCTATAGCAGTAGTAACAGCAAAGACAGGAGCTGCTATTCAGGACATAACAAGAACTATAAATAGAAGATATCCAATAGCAAAACTAAATGTATATTCATCATTAGTTCAAGGGCCAGGAGCTATAGATGACTTGGTTCAAAAAATTGGATTAGCAGACCAAGATAATAATGATGTAATTATATTGGCTAGAGGTGGAGGTTCTATAGAAGACCTATGGGCATTTAACTCAGAAGAAGTAGTAAGAGCTATATTCAAGGCTAAGACACCTATAATAACAGGGATTGGGCACGAAACAGATACGGCATTAGCAGATTATGTGTCAGATAAGTATGCCTCAACACCAACAGCAGCAGCTGAAATGGCTACATCAGTAACACTTGCTGATTTATTGAATCACTTTAAAGCGACACAGATAAAGATAGAAGGATTAGTAAATCAAAAAATAGATTTACATAAAAAACATGTAGCTCAACTAGCAAATTCTTATCAGATAAAAAACTTTACCAATATCTATTCTCAAAAAGAAAAAGATGTAGTAAATATTAAAGCAAGGATGGACTTGTTATTAAAAAATAAACTAGATAAGAAAATATCTGACTATACTAGGTTAAAAGAAACTTTCTTAAAGCTGGATATTATTGAAAAAGAAAGTCAGAAATTACAAAGTACTATAGAGAAATTAGAACATAATTCACCATTAAACATTCTTAAAAAAGGATATGCCTTAGTTAGAGATGAAGACAATAAGAGGTTGACTTCTGTTAAGAATGTAGAAGTAGATAAAAATATCTCTATTGATTTAAAAGATGGAAAAATTACAGCCAAGGTTGTAAATATTGAAGAGGAGAATACAAATGGCTAGAAAAAAAACATTTGAAAGTCAGTTGCATGCACTAGAAGAAGTAGTAGCAAAATTAGAAAATAATGAATTAAGTCTAGATGAGGCATTAGAAGAATACAAAAAAGGAATTAGTCTAATTAAAGATTGTAATAAGATATTAGAATCAGCGAAGGAACAAGTAGCAGGACTGACTAAGGAAGTAGACTATGACTAAAATAGCAGAATTTTTATCAAACAACAAAGATATTTTAAACAAGTTTGCTAATGACAAAGTAGAGGCACTAGACATACCAAAAGAATTAAAAGAATCTATTATTTATTCTTTGGTAAATGATGGGAAGAAGTTAAGACCACTTATATTCCTAGCCATGCTTGACCATTATGAATTAGACTTTAAAAACTATCTAGATATTGCCTTGGCAATAGAATTAATTCATACATACTCATTACTTCATGATGACCTTCCTGCTATGGATAACGATGACTATAGATGGGGTAAATTAACTAATCATAAGGTCTATGGTGAAGATATTGCAATTCTTGCAGGAGATGCTATGCAGGCATTAGCTTACGAATTAATCGCAGACAATAAATTTGCGACTGCTGATATTAAGATAAAACTAGTAAAACTATTAGCTGATTACTCAGGGGCTAAAGGAATGATAGCAGGTCAAATCTTTGATGTTAAACAAGGAAACTATGATGTATCAGCAGAATATTTACATAATATGCATGCCCTAAAAACTGGTAAGTTAATAATTCTACCATTACTATTCGCAGGGAATGTAGCAGGTAAAGAAGTAGAATTAGAAAGACTGGAAAACTTTGGTTCAGAACTAGGTATAGCTTACCAAATCAAGGATGACATTCTAGACTATTACGGAGACTTTGAAAAGATTGGTAAGAAACCAAGTGATGAAGGTATGATTACTTATTTATCATTTTATGGAATAGAAAAGTGTGAAGACTTATTAAAAGAACATACAGAAAAAGCTATAGAAGAAGCAAAAGGTTTGGATAACTATTTACTAGTTGATTTTGCAGACTTATTATTGAAGAGAGAGAAATAGAAGTGAAGGAAATCTAAACTGCAAAGTTTAGATTTTTTTATTAAGGGAAGAAGTAATGATAATAGGATTAAAGAAAGAAGATTTTACGGTTTATAAGGTTAAAACTAAATATGTTTTAACTCCTAGAGAGATAAATTTAGAAAAATGGAAAGTTAAACCTATTAAAAAAGTTAGTGAAGAAGAAATAGAGGGGAAAAACTTTGATTTTTTTGTATATTTAAAAGATGATGGAGTATATCAAAAGGTTAGAGTACAATCTAATTTGTTAATTGAAGAAATGATAGAAAAATATTCGGGATATTGGAAAAATTTACATCTAGAAACACTTTCTAAAGACGAGTTTATAATTTATGAATTAAGTGAAGAAATATATTTTATTCCGAAGAAGATATGTGACGATTTCTTTGAAAAACAGAATGTGAGGATTGAAGTAGATGAAAAACCTGATCACTATTTAGGATTAAATAAGCAAAATATTTTTGAAATTAGAAGTTTTAAAGAGGTATATAATAATTTAGATATTGAAGAGTTAATACAAATTCACAGTAAAAAATGGGAAGATTTAAAAAAATTTGAAACCATAATAGGTGAATATAATGTTTACGAATCACGAGAAATGAAAATTCTAATTCCAGATTTTATAACTTTGAAAAGAATAGGATTAGAAGATGCAAGGGTAGTCAATTCTAATCCAAAATATTATATTGCTCCAAAAGAAGGAAATGTTGTAATAGAAAAATTTTCGGATAAGTATAGCGATGTTAGTTTAGAACAAATAGTTAAAGAACATTCAGAAATTTGGAAAAAATTATATAAATTATCATTAACTACAAAGTTAAATAAGTTTAACTCAAATGATAAAACTCCTAAAAATAAAGTGAGTATTGCAGAAAAAGAAGGAAAGAGATTGAAAGAAACTCTTCCAAATATTTTATTGAAATTAGGATTAGAGAATATAGAAGGTGACAATGAATATATTTACTCTTATTCTAAAATAGGAGATGAACTATTAAGGAATGATTTACGAGAATTTAATTTAAAAAATAAATTACAAACAGAATTAAATTCTAATTTGCAACAAAAATGGGCATTGATAAGATTAGGATTTGATTTTCTTGATATATCAGACCATATGGGAGGAACATATTTTGAGGTCTTATATGCACTTGCTCATGAACAAAATAAACAGAATGTAAAGAATTTATTATTGAAATCTTTATTGGGTGATTTATATATAGATAAAAATAAATTTATTAATTGGTTGAAAAATCTATTAAGAAAGAAATAAATTTTGTGCGTAAGAAGTAGAAATAAAAGGCTACTTCTTTTTTATATGATATAATTATAAATAATAAATTTAGTTTATTATTTATATAAAAATATTTAGGAGAAAGTATGAGTACATTACTTGCTACAAGATTTAAGAATAGAAGATTAGAGTTAAAATTATCTCAGGTAGAAGTTGCAGAAGGGATATGTAAACAAGGGCAGCTAAGTCTTATAGAAAAAGGGAACTATTCTCCTGGTGCAGAATTACTTAACCAATTAGCTAAAAAATTAAGAGTTCCAATGGATTATTTTTTTGATGAGTCGGTGGAGGAAGAAATAGAAAGTTTAGAAAAATTTAAAGAAATTGCTCAAAGCTTTTTATCTCAAAGAGATTATGAAAAATTAAAATATGTCTACGACCTAGAAATAAGTAAAAAGCAGAAATTAACAATTAGAGAACAACATTATTTAGAATTGGTAGAAGCGGTTATAATATATAATATAGAAAAAGATAGTGCAAAAGCCATCGCAAAATTAGAAGGTTTATCGCAAGAAATTAGTGAAGAAGATAAACTATATCTTAAAGTAAACTTTGATTTGTTAAATATGTATTCTGAATCAAATATGAAAGAAGAATATGAGAAATTATACGAAGAGATTTCTAGTAGGTTATCTAAAATAAAAATTTTAAGTGTGGAAGATGTAGAAGCACTGATAAAATTCAAATACAATTACTGTCATCATCTATGGGAAAATAAGCAAGTTGAAGAAACTATCGTAGAGATAACTGATATATTGGAATTGAGTAAAAAATATAATTCTAGATATTTATTAGGAGATTTATATTTTTTATTAGGAACTGTGAGTCAAGATTTTCTAAGTGAAGAGAAAGTCAAAGAGTATTATGAAGCGGCACATACACTTTACAAACTTGATGACAATAAAAATATGATATTAGTTTTAGAAAAATATCTAAAGGATAATTATGAAAAGAGAAATTAAGTTCTCTTTTTTATTTAATTAAATATATCTTTATATAAATATAAAATTAAAATATTTACAAAAATATAATTTTGATGTATAGTATTTAGTAAATATACAGAAAATTTTTAAAAAGGAAAAATGTTAAAGTTTAGAAAATTTAATTTAGAGAAGGATAAGGAAGAATTTTATAACATTGGAAGAAGTACTAGATGTCTTAATATTATGGTCAGTACCAGAATATAGATAAATTCCAGTATTCAGTTAATTTATAGTAGTTGGGTGAAAGTATAATATTATTTTATGATTTGACAGTAAATAACAAAGAATCTTATTGTTTTCTAAGTGTATGGTTATATAAAATTTTCTGAGAAGTAATTGAAGAAAAACAAAATAATGAAATATAAAAGAAACCATTATAATTTGATAAAGAGGAATAGGTGTAAGAGTTCTGGAAGAAAGAAGTGTTTAAGATGGTATCTAAAATAGCAGTAATTAGTGTATAATAAGAAAGGAATTAGAATGACAATAACTATATTTAAAACAAAAGATACATTTATTTTTAATACATACTATGATGCTTTTGTAGAAGACTTAAAACATAACAACATCCCTAATAATATAGTCGTAACTAAAAACAACACTATCTTGATTAGTAAAGATTCTCCATATTTATGTGAAATTCTTATGATATGTGCGCATTATGTAAGAATAAAATTTTTAAATGCTCTCCTTTATAAAGAAAAAAGAGGATTCGTTTATGCACCTATTCATGACGTTACGCTAATTAAATATTATTATCCCGAAACCCGAAAGAAGTGTATAGAATATACAAATTATCATGCTCTAACACAAGAATTTAAGGATAGTGAAAAGATAATTGGTAATTAGTAGGAAAATAACTTTGTTTTAAGTTTTTTTATGGTAAATAAAATTTCAAGTGATAATTTATTGTTATAATGCTATAATGAGATAAAATACTTGAAAGGTTATTTTGAAATGGCAAAAAAAGGAAGTAATAGAAGAGAGTTTATAATAAATACAAATACAGAAATTGACCCAGCACTTAGAATGTTTATAGAAAGAAATTCTAATGTAATAAGTTGGTCACCACTAAGAGTAGAAGTAAAAGAAGGAAGAACTATAACCCCATTACTTAACGTTTTAGAAGAGAATAGAGTGGAAGTTACTTCAGTAGAAGAAAAACAAAATTAAGCACGGAAAATTTTCCGTGCTTTTTCTTTATGATAAACGAAAAATATGTTAATATATTTTATAAAGATACATAAAAGAATAATTTAAGGTGGTTATTATGACTAGTGGATTATTAGCAACAAGATTTAAAAATAGAAGATTAGAATTAAATATGTCACAAGCAGAAGTTGCAGAAGGAATTTGCAAACAAGCTAGGATTAGTAGAATTGAAAGGGGGAACTATTCTCCTGGAGCAGAGTTGTTATATCAATTAGCTAAAAAGTTAAATGTGAGTGTAGAATACTTTTTTGACAAAAATGTAGAAGAAAAATCAGAATCGCTTGATAATTTTAGGGAATTAACACGAAAATTATTAGATGAGAATGATTATGAAAATTTAAAATATCTATATGAGTTAGAAGTATCTAAAGTAAGTAAATTAACGATATCTGACCAAGTATATCTATCTTGGATAGGTGCTATGGTAGATTTTTACGTAGATAATAAGAAGAAAAATGCAATAACAAAATTAGAAAAAACATTACAACAAGTGAGTGAAAAAGATATACTATACCTAGTTATTGCTAATACTTTATTAAATTTCTTTTTAGAGATAGATGATACTAAAGCTTATGAGAAATGTTATGAAGAAACGTCACTTGTATTTAATAAAATAAAAACTATAAAACTAGAAGAAGTGTATACAATCATTCGCTTCAGATATAACTATTCATTATACCTATACTCAAATGACAAAAATCAAAAAGCACTAGAAGAACTTATGGAAACAATAGAGTTTTGTAAAAAGCATAGAGTATCCTATGCCTTGGGTGATTTATATTGTCTATTAGGTGATATAAGCGAAGATTTCAAGGAGATTGAAGAAGTCAAGAAGTTTTACAAAAAGGCTATTTTCTATTATGAAGAAGATAAGAATGAAAAGTTAGCCCTTAAAGTAGAGCAACACCTAAAAGAAAATTATTAAACTATAATAAAACATAAATATTTTTAAAAAAATCAAAAATGAATTATTTTTATTGACAATGCCTTTAAGAAGTAGTAAAATTTAATTAAAGAAAAGGCCTTTCATATCATTAGTTAAAGGAGAATATTTATTATGACTAAAAAGACATTTATTTTAAGGTCGTTACTAGTAGTGAGTAGTATGATATTTCTTACAGCTATGAAATGGAATTTACTACTTAAAGAAAAATATGCTATGATTGGTATTGTCGGAGGAATACTTTTAGCGATTTATTCTTCAGTGGCAATGTATTTGTATTTTGAAAAAATGGGAATATTTTATAAATTAGATGAATTAAAATATTTATTCGATTCAAAGGAAAAGTTGCAAAAACATAGAAGGAATATGATTTTAAAATGTGTATCCTTGTTAACAGTTATTCCAGCTTACTTATTATATGTAGGGGTGGTAAAATATATTCTATTATATTTATTAGTGGTAGTAGTATTAGTTTATGTTGAACTTGTAGAATATAGAAAGATAAAAGAAAGTTTTAGTTTATAAAAGGAGAATATTTATTATGATAAAGAAAATATTAGAATTAATTATTAGAATAGCAATATTAGTGATATTTGTTTATATAAAAACAGAATCATTTAGCAAGTTTCAGTATATAGATATAGTATCTTCAATATCAATGTTTGGAATTTTAGCAGCTTCATTTTCACTAAAATTTAGAGATATAGATTACCTAGCTAAAATTTTTGCAAAAAAATCAAGCAAATATATATTTATGAGTTTTAATGTTATGTTAGCAATTTTCTTAATTTGGGATGCATATGATGTTAATTATTTAGAAACGCAAACTAAAGTAGTGGCTCTAGGTTTATTACTAATAGCTATTGTAGAAACTATAGATTTATTCTTTATTAAAGAAACGCAAGAAAAATTGAATGCTAGAAGAAAGATTAATAAATTATCTAAAGGTTCATTAAATATAAAAAATTAAGCACGGAAAATTTTCCGTGCTTAATTTTTTATATATTCTTATTTCCAAGATTCAAAACAATCTTTAATTTTCTTAATCATATCTTTGATGTTGTCATTGTCAACACAAGAGAAGGCGATTCTTATGTGCTTATCATCCATAGAGTATAGACCTAATTTGTAGTCGTGTAGTAATTTTAGTCTAAATTCGTGTGCGTTGATAGAATCTAATTTGATTGTAAAGAAGTAACCAGAGTTGAATGGTAGAATTTCTGCATATTTGTCTAATTCTTCTTCCTTGATTGCTTCTTTTAGAGTGAAGTATCTTTCTTCGATAATTTTATCATTTGCTTCTTTTTCTGCTTGTAAGTCCTTGTTATTTACTATTTCAGAAACAAGAGCTTGAGCTAGGGCAGAACCTGATGATGTAGAAGAACGTAAGAAACCTTGAGATTTTTCTACTATTTGATGTCTTAATTCATCGTTGTTTAGGTAGTAAGTAACGTAACCTAGTCTTAATCCCCAAGCGTAGTATTCTTTAGTAATACCATCTAATTTAGCGATTATACAGTTGTCTAACTCTACTAGGTCAGCCATTAGGTTTAATGTAGAATTCTTGTGGTTTTCTTCGAAGAATAGTCCAAAGTAAGCATCATCACATAGGATAACGATTTTTTTGTTAGGATTTTCTTTAGCGAAGTCCTTGATAATATTTTTTAGACTTTCTAATTCTTCCTTACTTGGTGTATATCCAGTAGGGTTATTAGGGAAGTTAAGTAAGATAGAAATCTTTTCTTCTTTTAATGAGTGTAATTTCTCTTTAATTCCTTCTAGGTTATATACTCCATTTACAAATTGGTCGTAAGTGTGGATAGTAGCTCCAAGTTTTACGCTGTAAATTTGAGCATAGTTTTGCCAGTATAGGTCTGGTAATAATAGGGCATCTCCTTCTTCAGAGAACAGGTTAGCTACTACATCAATAGCTTGAGTGATACCAGTTGTTGCGATTGGCTCTGATAAGTACTCAGCTTTTACATTAGTATTTTCTTTTAATATTTTTTCTTTCCATAGTGACCTTGCTGGAACTTGTCCTGGTGTAGGTGCATATGGTAGATATTTTTCATAAGAAAGTTTTTTGATAGCTTCATCTAATGAAGGTAATGACATAACCTTACCATTAGCAACAGCCATACCGATAGTCGCATTAAGTGCACCAGCAACTTCATTTGTTTCTTTTGATTGAATTAGAACGTCTTTAGGCAAAATCATATTTTGCCCAGTTTTTGAAAAAAATGACATAATAGACTCCTTTTTTATAATACTAATTAAATTATAATTTTATTCTATAAAAAAAGCAATAAAGAATAGTAGAAAAACACTTGCAATTTACATTTATTTGAAGTAAAATATATTCTTGTTGTTAAAAATAATAAACTTTTAGTTTATTATTACTAAACTTTCTAAACAATAAGTTTATTTTAAGTGAACTTTTTAAAATTAAAGTTTATTAAAAGTAAACTGAAAGGATATTTATGAACTCTATAGGACATAGAATAAAAAAATTAAGAATTCAAAAAGGTTTAACTCAAGAAGAGTTGGGAGAGAGAACAGACCTGTCTAAGGGATATATTTCTCAGATAGAGCGTGATTTATCTTCTCCATCTATGGAAACATTTTTTGATATCTTGCAAGTTTTAGGATGTAAACCTAAGGATTTCTTTGATAAAGAAGCAGAAGAACAACAAATTTTATATACAAAAGAAGATCAAACTTTATATGAAGAAACTGATGATATGTATAAATTAAATTGGCTTGTTCCTGAATCTAATGAAAAAGAAATGGAGTCTTTAATCCTAACTCTTGAAAGTAAGTCTTCATACAAAACATTCGACCCATCAGAGTCGGACACTCTTTGCTATGTACTGAAAGGTAAGTGTAAACTAACTTTTGGTAGCGAAGAATATATAGCTGAAACAGCAGAAACATTTTATTTTACGGCTACTGACGAGCATACTTTATCAAATCCATTTGATGAAGAGTGTGAAGTTTTAATAGTAGCGACAAATTCATATTTATAGGAGAAAACAATGGCAAATATCGTTGAATTTAAAGACGTTTCAATGTCTTTTGGTGAAAATAATGTTTTAAAAAATATTGACCTTGAAATTGAAAAAGGTAAATTCTACACTCTATTAGGACCTTCTGGTTGTGGTAAGTCTACTATTTTAAAATTAATCGGTGGATTCTTACAGCCAACTAGCGGAGAAGTATTATTAGATAATAAGGTAGTAAATACAGTACCTGCTAACTTAAGACAAGTAAACACTGTATTCCAAGACTACGCCTTATTCCCACATATGAATGTATATGAAAACATAGCATTCGGATTAAGAATTAAAAATGAAAATAAAGAAACTATTGATAGAAAAGTAAGAAAAGCTCTAAAACAAATCAACTTAGAAGGATTTGAAAAGAGAGAAATTTCTGAAATGTCTGGTGGACAAAAACAACGTGTTGCGATTGCTCGTGCTATTGTTAACGAACCAGAAATTATCTTACTTGATGAGTCATTATCAGCCCTTGACCTTAAACTGCGTCAAGAGATGCAATATGAACTTCGTGAACTTCAACAACAGACTGGAATTACATTTATCTATGTAACTCACGACCAAGAAGAAGCTCTAGCCATGAGTGATTACATTTTCGTAATGAACAAAGGTAAGATTGAACAATCAGGAACGCCTTTAGATATCTATGATGAGCCAGTTAACAGATTCGTAGCTGATTTTATCGGAGAGTCTAACATTGTTAACGCAGTAATGCTTGAAGACTACAAGGTAGAAATCTACGGTAGAGAGTATGAGTGTGTTGATGCGGGGCTTCCAAAAGACAAACGTGTAGAAGTAGTTATCCGTCCAGAAGACTTAGAGATTAAACCAGCAGACCAAGGGAAAATCAAGGTTGTGGTTGATACTCAGTTATTCCGTGGGGTACATTATGAAATCTGCTGTTTAGACGATCAATACAATGAGTGGATTGTTCACTCTACAAAAGCTGCTAGTCCAGGTCAAGCTGTAAGTCTAGACTTCGAGCCAGAAGCAATTCATATTATGGTTCCAGGTGAGACAGAAGAGGAGTTCGATGCTCGTCTAGAAGCTTACGAAGAGGAGGAATAAAAATGTTTGATAAAAAAAGTAGAAGCTTTTTTATGATTCCTTATGTAGCTTGGATGTTAACTTTCGTAGTATTTCCAATGTTACTAATCCTATATTCATCATTTAAGGACACTAATGGAGAATGGTCATTAATTAACTATAAAGAGTTCTTTGGTAAGACATATATGTGGATGACGGTTTATTCATTCTGGTATGCACTTATAATTACTCTAGTGTGTTTAGTTATTTCTTATCCACTAGCTATTATAATTTCAAGAAGTAAGTATAGAGAGATAATCTTATTATTAATAATCTTGCCAACATGGATTAATATCCTATTAAAAACTTATGCCTTTATTGGATTATTTGGTAAGCAAGGTACAGTTAATGCATTTTTAGAATACATTGGAGTAGGGACACAGTCGTTACTATTTAACTCATTCTCATTTGTATTTGTATCAGCATATATCTTTATGCCATTTATGTTACTACCAATCTACAATGCTGTAGCTGGTATTAACAAGAACTTAATTGATGCTTCATATGATTTAGGAGCTGATTTTAAAACGACATTTACAAAAGTTATTCTTCCATTATCTATGGAAGGAGTTAAGACTGGGATACAGGTAACTTTTATTCCTGCTTTATCAATCTTTATGATTACTCGTTTAATCGCAGGTAACAAAATTATAAACTTAGGTACAGCTATTGAACAACATTTCCTAGTAACTCAAAATGTTGGGTTAGGGTCTACGATAGCAGTATTCTTAATTCTAGTTATGGCTGTTATTATGGTCTTAACAAATACGAAAAATAAATTAGGAGGTAAAAGATAATGAATAAAATATCTTCTAAATTATATCTAGGTCTAGTTTTCTTTATACTTTACATTCCTATATTTTACCTAGCTTACTACTCATTCTCTGCTGGAGAAAATATGGTAACTTTTGAAGGATTCTCTTGGGTTCACTACCAAGAATTAATGGAAAATACTAGGCTTATAGTAATAGTAATCAACACTATAGTAGTTGCTTTATTATCAGGTGTATTCTCAGCAATTTTAGGAACACTTGGAGCTTTAGGTATCTACTCGTTAAAAACTAACAAATTTAAAAATTCTTACTTAGTAACAAACAACATTTTAATAGTAAGTCCTGACGTTATCATTGGTTCTTCATTCTTATTAATGTTTAGCTTTATTTCAGAAGCGTTAGGATTAGATGGACTGCAAGGATTTTGGTCAGTATTACTATCGCACATTGGTTTCTCAGTACCAATCGTTGTTTTAATGGTACTTCCTAAGTTATACGAAATGCCAATTTCTATGATTGATGCAGCAATTGACTTAGGAGCATCTTACAGACAAGTTATTACAAAAGTAGTTATTCCTTACATTACGCCAGGGATTTTAGCTGGATTCTTTATGGGATTAACTTATTCACTAGATGACTTTGCGGTAACGTTCTTTGTTACTGGTAATGGATTCCAGACGTTATCTGTAGAAGTTTACTCTATGGCGCGTCAAGGTATAAACTTACAAATTAATGCCTTATCTACAATTATTACTCTATTCGTAATAGTTGCAGTAGTAATTTACTACGTGATTAATGTAAGTAAATTGAAAAAGGGGGTAGCTAAATAATGAAAAAATTATTATTATCTGCTTTAGCAATTATTTTAGTTTCGGTAGGACTTCTGCAAGCAAGAGATTATATCGATGCTGGTACAGAGTCTGGAGAAGGAACACTTACAGTTTATAACTGGGGAGAATATATTGACCCAGAACTTATCACTCAGTTTGAGGAAGAAACAGGAATTAAGGTTATCTATGAAACATTTGATTCTAACGAAGCCTTACTTACAAAGTTAAAAAATTCATCAACTGCTTATGATATTGTAGTTCCATCAGATTATACAATTAAGAAGATGACAGAATTAGATTTATTACAAGAAGTTGATAAATCTAAATTAACAAATTTAAATAAAATTAATCCTAAGTTGATGAATCTTTCATTTGACCCTGAAAACAAATATTCAATTCCTTATTTCTGGGGAACATTAGGTATTGTATATAATACTAAAATGGTTGGAGAAGACCAAACTTTCGAAGATTGGAATGATCTATGGGGAGAAGGATTAGAGAATGATGTTCTATTAATCGATGGAGCACGTGAAGTATTAGGTTTAGCCCTTCAATCAGAAGGTAAGTCACTTAACTCAACAGATGAGATTTCTCTAAAATTAGCAAAAGAAAAATTAGAATTAATGCGTAAAAACATTAGAGCTATTAATAATGATGAGATGATTCCACTTATGGCTAATGGAGAAGCTAAGGCAGCCGTTACTTTCTCTGGATCAGCAGCAGAAATGATGGATGCTAATGAAGATTTAGCTTACTCAGTACCAAAAGATGGATCAAACTTATGGTTTGATAATATGGCAATACCGAAAGTTGCTAAAAACCCAGAAGCAGCTCACAAGTTTATAGACTTCATGCTTCGTCCAGAAAATGCAGCTAAAAACGCAGAGTTTGTTGGTTATGCAACGCCAGTATTAGATGCTTATGAAATTCTAGGAGAAGAAGTTACATCTGATGAACAATTCTATCCAACAGATGAGACAATGGAAAAATTAGAAGTTTATGATGCTTTAGATCAAAAAACAACTCAATTACAGAATGATTTATTGCTTGAATTTAAGATAAACATTAATAGAGGATAGAGAAAATGCACTAGCAATTTTGCTAGTGCATTTTTAATTTTATATAACAGCTTCAGCTATTATTTTGTCAATTTTTCTTATATCTACACCTTTTCGCAGGTTAATTTTTACTTTTCCAGCTCTAGTCCAAAGACTTACTTCTGCACTAAGGTCAAATGTACCTGCATTTTCAGTAGACCACATATTGATAGTAGAGTAAGGTAGGGAGTAGATTTCTACTTTTTTACCAGTTAATCCTTGAGCATCTCTTACGATTAATCTTTTAGTTGTAAAAATTGCAGAATCTCTTAACGTTTTGTAGGCTGCGATAGCAGTTTCTCCTTCTGTTAATAAATAGTTAACATCGTCTGGTATTGATGTTTCAGCGATAAAGTTCCATTCCAGTATTTGTTGCATAATATAAATCTCCTTTTTTATTTATTATAGCATAGTTAAAGAAAGTTTAGAATGCCTTTTATAATCGATGTAAATGAAAAAAACTATTTCATTAAGAAATAGTTTTTTTAAAATTAAATGTAGTCTTTGTCATCTTTTGAAAGTATAAATACTAGCCATACTATAGGTGCGAAGAATAGTGATAATATAGTTGCGACTGTACCGTAACAAAATATTTTAGAAACACCTCTATATATTTTGTATGTTAATATTAACGTTAGTATAGCTGAGATAAGAGAAATAATAGCAGCGATAATTATAGTAATTGGGCTACTGCTTACACCGAATAAAATACTAATAAAAACAGCTCCAATAATGCTAATAACAGATATAAAACTTGTTATCAGTATCCAAGCAGCATATTTGTAAGAATTAAGTGTTAGCTTAGATAAAACAAAAGTACCGTAAATTGGTAGCCAAGCAAATCTTGCTTTAGACTTGTCTATATTTAATCGTTTAGTTATTTCAGTAGCTATAAATTGAGTCATAACTAAAGAGAAAATATAAAACAAAATTTCAAAAATATTTAAATAAGTAAATAAATTGTGTAAATCCACAGAAAATCTCTCCTAAAGGTTTATTATAATAATATTAACACAATAAATATTTTGTAACAAGGGTATTAGTACAAATATTTTGTTCTTTATGCTATAATTGTAAAGATTGAAACTAATATAGTAATAAAGAAAAAATAGGAGGTAAGCTATGTTTATAGATGAGGTCAAGATATACGTCCGTTCTGGAGATGGTGGAAACGGAATGGTTGCATTTAGAAGGGAAAAATATGTAGCTAATGGTGGACCAGCTGGAGGAGACGGTGGACGTGGAGCTAACGTTATTTTCAAAGTAGATGAAGGATTAAGAACTTTCATGGACTACCGTTACCAAAAGAAATTCGTTGCTGAAAACGGAGAGAACGGAATGTCTAAAGGAATGCACGGTCGTAAGTCTAAAGACTTAGTACTAATCGTTCCACCAGGTACAGTAATTAAAGATACAGATACAGGAGAAATCCTAGGAGATTTAACTAAACACGAGCAAGAAGTAATGGTAGCGCGTGGTGGTCGTGGTGGACGTGGAAACATTCGTTTCGCAACGCCAGCCAACCCAGCTCCAGAAATCGCTGAAAATGGAGAGCCAGGAGAAGAGAGAAACTTAACTCTAGAGCTTAAACTTATGGCGGATGTAGGTTTAGTAGGATTCCCATCAGTAGGGAAATCAACTCTACTTTCAATCACATCAAAAGCTAAGCCAAAGATTGCCGCATACCACTTTACAACATTAGTTCCGAACTTAGGAATGGTAGAGACTAAAGATCATAAATCATTCGTTATGGCAGACTTACCAGGATTAATCGAAGGAGCTAGCCAAGGGGTAGGTCTTGGTCACCAGTTCCTACGTCACATCGAAAGAACTAAAGTAATTATCCACGTAATTGATATGTCGGCAACTGATGGTCGTGATCCGTACGAAGATTACAAGATTATCAACAAAGAGTTAGAAGAATACAATATGCGTCTATTAGAAAGACCACAAGTTTTAGTAGCCAACAAAATGGATATTCCAGAATCAGCTGAAAACTTAAAAGTATTCAAAGAAAAACTTGCTGCTGATGGACACGATGATGTAGAAATCATTGAATTATCAGCATTCACAAGAACAAACTTAGATAACTTACTATACAAAGTCAGTGATATATTAGACAATATTGATCCAAACTTAGTATACGAAATGGATACTGAAGAAGAAAACTTCGAAAACCGTGTACTTTACAAACACAAGCCAAAAGATGAATCATTCACAATTACTCGTGATGACACAGGTGCTTATGTAGTATCAGGTGCTGGTATTGAACGTGCCTTCTTAATGACAGACTTCAACCGTGATGCGTCAATTAGAAGATTTGCTCAACAAATGCGTACTATGGGTGTAGATGACGCCCTAAGAGCACGTGGATGTTCAAATGGAGATACAGTTAAAATACTTAAAGGTGAGTTCGAGTTCGTAGAATAATGCAAAAGAAAAATTATTATGTAATAAGTGAAGATGTATTGCCAGAAGCCGTGCAGAAAACTATCAAAGTAAAGAAAGACCTGGAAGAAAATCCAGGACTTTCTATACAAGAGGCAGTTAAGAAGCAAGGATTAAGTAGATCAGCTTTTTACAAATATAGAGATACAATTTTCTTAATAGAAGATTTTAAAAAGCAATCAGTACTTTCGCTTTCTATTAATGTAGAAGATGTGGTTGGAATACTTGGTAAAATCTTGGCAGTAATAAATGAAGAAGGATGTAGCGTTATAACGATACACCAAACAGTACCTATTAATGATAGGGCGACAATCATCTGTTCGCTAAATATGAATTTAGAAATTTCAGATGTTGATAAATTAAAGAGTAGAATAGAGAATCTAAATCACGTTAATGTAGTTAAGGTTATAGGATTTTCAGTATAATGAGCTGTGGCCTAGTGCCACGCTCTATTTTTATAAGGGTGAAAAGAATGAATAAAAATGAAATTTATAGCGGAGTAATAAGTGATTATACCCACGATGGAATGGGTGTTCTTAAGGTAGATAACTTTCCTATTTTTATTGAAGATGTAATAGTAGGAGAAGAAGTAGAGATTAAAGTTATTAAAACTAAGAAAAATCTTGCTTATGGGAAAGTAATAAATATAATTAAAGCTTCAGACAAAAGAGTAGAAGTTAAAGAAAAAACATCAGGTGCCAACCTTATGCATATGTCTTATGAAGAACAATTAAGTTTTAAGACAAAGCAAGTTAAAAATACTATGGACAAAATGCTAGGTCGTGATGTGATAGAAGTCCTAGATACGATTGGAATGGAAAATCCATATCATTACCGTAATAAATCAGTAGTGCCAGTACAAAGAAAAGATGGTAGCCTTAAAATGGGATACTATAGACCTAGAAGTCACGATGTAGTAGATACAAATAAGTGTATTATTCAATTTGATGAGCATAACTATCTAACTAATGAAATTAGAAAGATAATTTCTGATTTGAACTTATCGGTTTATGATGAAGAAAAACATCAAGGTGCTATTAGACACATGATGTTTAGAACAAATACTGATAAGACAGAGATTATGGTGGCAATTATTGCTAAGGAAAAATTTGCTAGAGTAGATGAATTTGTAGAAAAGATTGTAGCCTTAGACGATAGAATAAAATCAGTAATGCTGAATATTAATTCAAAGAGAACAAATGTAATATTTGGAGATGAGAGTCATGTATTATATGGGAAAGACTATATATCTGATGATTTAGATGGGATTAAGTTTAACATTTCACTAAGATCGTTCTATCAAGTTAATCCAAAGCAGACTAAGACTTTATACCAAAAAGCCATTGAATTAGCAGACCTAAAAGAAAATGATACAATTATTGATGCTTACTGCGGAATTGGAACAATTTCACTATTTGCAGCAAGAAAAGTTAAGCAGGTTTATGGAATTGAGATTGTAGAAACGGCAGTAGAAAATGCAAAAGAAAATGCGAAGAACAATGGTCTTAACAATGCAGAATTCTTACTAGGTAAGAGTGAAGATAAGATAAAAGAACTTATTGATAGAAATGTTAAAATAGATGCAGTAATCGTTGACCCACCAAGAAAAGGGTGTGAAGAGTCATTCCTGCAAGACTTAGCAGCGATGGAAATAAGTAAAGTTGTTTACGTATCATGTAACCCAGCAAGTTTAGCAAGAGATATAAAAATAATGCAAGAGTTAGGATACAAAGCAGATAAAGTCCAACCAGTAGATATGTTCCCACAAACAAGTCACGTCGAGTGTGTAGTATTGATGACAAAAAATAGTTAAAAGCCTTGAAACATAGGCTTTTTTATTTTTGTAATGTTGTAACAAATTATGAGAAAATATAAAATATTAATCTTAATAATTTGGTTGAGCGATTAATTTGAGTATTAGTAGTTTGAGTGATTAATATTGATGATAGAAATTAAAAAGAGTTTTTTTATAAAAATTTTATTATGAATGTTATTACACTTTATGTTACAATATATCTTTAGCATAATGCTACTTTACTTAAAAGAGGAGGACCTTTGGTTCTCTTTTTTTAATTTGTGGTAATATAATAATGAATAAATTTAAAACTAGAGGTGGTATTTATGAACATTGGAAGTAGAATAAAAGAATTAAGATTGAAAAACGATTTAACACTTGAAGAATTAGGAAATAGAACAAATATTAGTCGACAAAATATTCATAAGTATGAACAAGGAATAATTTCAAATATTCCAAAAGAAAAGATAGTATCGATTGCTAAAACCTTGAATACAAGTCCTAGTTATCTTTGTGGATGGGAAACTAGCCCGTTTTTTGCGTTTTTGTGGTAAAATATAAATAATAAAAAATTAAGGAGAACTACTATGGTTAAAGGGTTTCAAAGTCCAATAACAATAAAGGAAGCAATGGATAAGATTGATGAAAATAAATTTGTTTTACCAGGAATTCAGAGACGGTTTGTCTGGCAACCTGAACAAATCGAATTATTATTTGATAGTATCATGAGGGATTATCCAATGAACTCACTAATGTTATGGGAAATCACAGATCCAAAAATAAAAAATGAATATAATTATTATTCTTTTTTGAGGAAATATAAACAAAGATTTGCTGTGGAGAACGCATTGATTAATAAAACTGCATCAGATTCTGACTTTTTTGCTGTAATTGATGGGCAACAGCGATTGAACAGTTTATATATTGGGTTGAAAGGGAGTTATACTGTAAAAAAATCACACAAACAGTGGATTGATAAATCGGATCATTTTGATGAAAAATTTTTATTTTTAAATATTTCATTTGAATTTACTAGTGAGTCTAGTGTTGATAGACAGTATGACTTTAGATTTTTGACTCAAGTTGAATCAGAGGAGGACGGTAATAACTGTTGGTATAAGGTAACAGATATTTTATCACTTAATCAAGATGATATTTTTGAAGAAATTTCTGACTTCGTAAATAGTCATGAAGATATTTTGGATAAAAAGTATGCTCGCAATACGTTACAAAAATTGAATAAGGTTATCAGAGAAGATAAAATTTTAAATTATTACCAAGAAGATGAACAGGATTTAGATAAGATATTAGACATTTTTATTAGAACTAACGATGGTGGAACTAAGTTAACTTTTTCAGATTTACTGATGTCAGTTTTAACTACTCATTGGCAAGAAAGTCGTGATGAATTTGATGAACTGATTAAAGATATTAGAAATTTTGGGGATTTCAATATTAGTTCGGATTTGATTATTAAATCAATCTTGGTAATTTATTCGTCGGATATAAAAAATAGGGTGAAGAATTTTGACCAAGAATTGATGAGAAAGGTACTTAAAGATTGGTATCGCATTAAGATAGTCATTTCAAATGTCTTCCAAATGTTTTATAAGATGGGATTCAATAGTCAGACTTTCCCTGCATTAAATGCGGCTATCCCTATTATTTATTTTGTTTATAAACATCAATTGGAACATGAAATAGTTAAAGCTCAATTCATTGGAACTCAAAATCACAGATCAATTAAGAAATGGCTGATTCTTGCTTTCTTAAAGAGAATTTTTGGTAGCCAGGCCGATACAGTACTCTTGGAACTTAGAAAAATAATAAATGAACAGAATGATGGGGAATTTCCACTTCAATCCATTATCAATAAAGCTAAATCTCATCCAACGAAGAACTACAATTTCGATTCAGAATTTATTGATGATTTGTTTGAACGTACATATGGTGGGGACGTATTCTTCGTTTTATCTTTATTTTATCCAGAACTCGATTACTACAATCAAAACTTCCATGTTGATCATCTTCATCCACAAACTTTATTTAAACAGAAAAATTCGGAGTACGGTGATTTGCTAAGTCGTGTCTCAAATAATTGGAATAAACTTGGGAATCTGCAATTACTGAATAGTGAGTTGAATATTGCAAAAAATGATAAATTGTTGAAATTATGGGTAGAAGAAAATGATGTTTCTAGACATAAACTATTCATTTCTAATGAAACTAGCTTAGAGTTTTCGGATTTTGAGGCTTTCTATAATGATAGGGTTACTTGTATGAAAGAAAAACTAAAGACTTTATTAGAATAGTTTTGTTCCACAGTATCATTCTAACATCAATTTCACATCCTTTCTTATATTAGTATAGAAGAAAGCTCTCAGCACATGTGGGTAGTCGTTTTGCTGACAAGGTTATAGACTGACGTCAGCAATTACGAATGGCTTATGCACTAGCTGTCGTAGAATAGGAGCATAGCGACGACATGATACGGGAACAGCGAACTGCTTGAGCGTATAGCTCTGTTGATAAAAAATAAAGAATTTACAGTAAATATCGTTGATATCAAGGGGATTCTGGGTGTCGCCAAAATTTTGGTGGCACTCGGATTTTTTAGAGAAATATAGGTTTATAAATGTAGTGTTGTTTTAAGCGATTTGATAAAAGATATAACTGACTTGTGGTATAATAAAAGCAATAGAAACAATCATGAGTTTAGGAGGTATCATGACAAAGAATGACTTAAATATTAGATCAAGTGCAGCGGAATATTTGACTTTTGTAGCGTCCACAGGGAGTAATGAAGAAAGTTATGAGATGCGTTATGAAGATGAAAATATCTGGTTAACGCAAAAAATGATGGCTAGTTTATATGATGTATCTGTTTCGGCTGTTTCTCAACATATTAAAAAAATATATGAGGATGGAGAACTTTCTCAAGAGGCAACTGTTAAGAAATTCTTAACAGTTCAAATTGAAGGTAGTAGACAAATTACGCGTAATTTAGAGCATTACAATCTTCAACTCATCATATCTGTGGGTTTTAAAGTCAATAATCAACGTGCAGTTCAATTTAGAAAATGGGCTGGTCAAATTGTCAAAGACTATACGATTCAAGGGTGGACAATGGACAAAGAACGTCTGAAAAAAGGTCATATGTTTACAGATGAATACTTTGATAGACAGTTACAATATATCCGTGAGATTAGATTATCTGAACGAAAATTTTATCAAAAAGTTACAGACTTATATGCCACTGCCTTTGATTATGATAAGCATTCAAAAACGACGCAATTATTTTTTCAAACAGTCCAAAATAAATTACATTATGCTGTTCATCGCCATACTGCTGCAGAATTAATTGTAGAACGAGCTGATGCATCAAAAAATAATATGGGATTAACTTCATGGGAAAATGCTCCTGAAGGAAAAATTTTAAAGACAGATGTTACGGTTGCGAAGAATTATTTAACAGAGGAAGAAATGAATTTCTTGGAGAGAATCGTAACTATGTATTTAGACTATGCTGAATTGCAGGCTGAACAAAAAATTCCGATGAGCATGGAAGATTGGGCAAAACGTCTAGATGGATTTATTGAATTTAATGGTAGAGATTTATTAACAGGAGCAGGGAAAATTAGTGCAGAGCAAGCGAAATTGCACGCAGAAACAGAATTTGAAAAGTATCGTGTGATACAAGACAGAAAATATTTATCTGATTTTGATAGATTTTTATTGGAATTAGAGTAGAACATATTTTAAAGAATTAAATGATACAGATTGTCCAAATAGTTCTACTATAATAATTTTAGAAAAGCTATATTCCCTATATCCTACTTTCAATTTATCAAACACAGCCATCATCCCCATTCATGTTGAGGCAGTCGTTTTACTGACAAAAATTAAGTAAAAGCCTAGAAATAGGCTTTTTTATTTTATTAAGTGTATTCGAATGTATTGCAGATGTAGATACATCGTGGTACAATAATGATAATATATATAGTAACAAAAGGAGAAGATATTATATGGGTACATTAAAGACAGCTAATATTAGTGCTAGAATACAAGAAGATATAAAACAACAAGCGGAAGCAATTCTTGAAAAAATTGGGTTGCCAAGATCTGTCGCTATTGACATGTTTTATCGACAAATAATCATGAATAAAGGTATACCATTCCCACTAACAGTAACTAATGAGCCGTTAACTGCTGATACACTGAGTCCAGAAGAGTTAGATGAGATATTAGTGAATGGTCTGTCTCAAGCAAAAGAAGGAAAATCGAAAAGTATGGATTCGGTATTTTCTAAATTAGAAAGTGAGATCTAATGGATAAATATCATATAGAATTTACATCACAAGCTGAAGAACATTTAGAAAATATAATAAATTATATTAAGAATGATTTAAAATCTCCAATTGCAGCTAGAAATACTTTAAAAAAACTAAAAGAAGGAATAGAAAAACTGGATATATTTCCAGAAAGAAATCCTTTATTGATAGAGAATAAGTATGGGAAAGAAGGAATAAGAAGAATACTGACTAATAATTTTTATATTTATTATTGGATAAATTTAGAAGATAAGTGTGTGCAGATTATCGCAGTTATCTATACAAAGAGAGAACAATTAACTGCGCTTGGTAAAAGATAAAAAATTTAAACATCTACTTTTGTACTGCGCCCAAAAAGTTGGACAGTATTTAACTAAAGGATTTAGTTCTGAA